>CAYGCR010000033.1:0-35268 GCA_964348415.1 uncultured Ignavibacteria bacterium
GAGCTTTGACCAAGATTTTGGGCCACCTGCCGGTCTTGGTCTATTTCGACAGTTTCCGCTATCCTCTGTCCGGTGAGTTCAGCCTGGATATCGATCTGGCCAGAGTCAACCGGACTCCCTCCGACTGGGGTCTGGAGGTGGGGGTTCTGGCTGAGGTATATCGGAACTGCGTGTTCAGGAGAATCTGTCAGGTGGATCTGATGGAGAGCTTCGAACACAAGCATCAGATACTTTCGGAAGGCGACCCTGCCAAGGGGCTTTTGAAGATGTGTGTGGACATAACCAAAACCATCTTCAGAACCCTGTCCACCGAGGGGGTAATCCTCTCAGCAGGTGTTTTGCGTACGCTGGAATCCGCCTATCTGAGAACCGCACAGGATACCATCAAACGATACGAGGACGACGCTTCCATAAATCAGCTCTATTTTGACAGGCATTCAGAGGTTTCAGCCGTGGAAGCGTTTTCGAAAGGGATAAAGTTGGCTGCCGGACAGTTTCTGGACGACCCGCTGAGCGCGGCCGAGATTCCTAACTGGAACCGGGTCACCTCAGCAATTCCGGACTTTCTGGACAAGCTCCGGGAAGCAGTAGAGGAGGATAATAAATAGTCGGCCCCATGGACAACACCACCAGATCCCTTCGAAAAAAAGCATTGTCCATCCTGCGGTCCTCCATCAAAGCCTGCGACCCGCTGTACGGTATCAGAAACCAGGTGAAAGTTAGGGGAGGCAACCTGTGTGTGGAGCGCTCAGCCTATGATCTGGAGTCCATCCAGCGAATTTTCGTAGTCGGTGCGGGCAAGGCTTCTGGACGCATGGCGCAGGCATTAGAACACGTTTTAGGGGAACGGATTGACTCCGGCATCGTGATAACCAAAACCTGTCACCGGGTTCCGCTCAGCAAAAAGATTGAATTGGTGGAAGGGGGCCATCCTCTGCCTGACATAAATGGGAAGCGGGGTGCTGAGAAAATCATCAGGCTCTTGTCGAGGACGACTCCAGATGATCTGGTTATCTTCCTTCTTTCTGGCGGGGCATCTGCACTTTTGGTTTCGCCTGTTCCGGGAATAAGTCTCAAGGACAAGATCAAGCTCACAGACGAGCTTTTGAAATGCGGCGCGGACATCAAGGAGATGAATGCAATCCGTAAGCATATCTCGCAGGTTAAAGGAGGAAGGCTGGCAGAGAAAGCGCGCCCCGCAAGAGTTCTGACCTTGATCCTTTCTGACGTGATCGGGGACAGGCTCGATTCCATCGGCTCCGGACCGACTGCGCCAGATAGAACCACTTTTGCAGATTGCCTAAAGATCGTTCAAAAGTACAAGCTGAAAGGAAAGATTCCGAGGCCGATATTCCGGCATCTGAAAAAAGGCGCAGAAGGGAAGACCGGCGAGACGCCCAAGCCGGGTGATCCGATCTTCAGAAGAGTGAAGAATGTGATAATCGGATCGAACCGGATAGCTCTGGAGGCAGCGAGAAAGAAGGCAGAGGAGTTAGGATTGGACACCTACGTCTTGCCGCGACCCGTGGCGGGAGACACAACTGCGGCGGCGCGAAGACATGTGAGGCTGATCCGGCAAATAAGGACAAGCAAAACACCGGTTCGCCCGCCTGCCTGCGTTATCTCCGGTGGAGAGACCACGGTGAAGATAAGCGGGGAGGGATTAGGTGGGAGGAACCAGGAGTTTGCTCTGGTGGGTGCCATAGGGATTGACGGTATGAAAGACGTGGTACTTCTGTCTGCCGGAACCGATGGAACCGACGGACCCACAGATGCCGCGGGAGCAATATGCGACGGAGATACCATGAGGAGAGCGCTTAGACTAGGTTTGGACCCGAAGCAGTACTTAGCTCAAAACGATTCCTACCATTTTTTCCACAAACTCGGTGATTTGATAATCACCGGACCGACCCACACCAACGTGATGGACGTTCATCTGGCACTGATTGGAAAGTAATGGTAGGTCGGGTTGCGAGCATCGCCTGCCGTCCGGTAGACACTCGACCCTTTCGTGTTCGTCCGTTTTCCTTTGTCGGGGAGTCCCTGAAGACGGCAGGACTTGTTGTCTATTTGATAAGTACGAGTTTTTTAGTCTTGGTAAAGTCATCAGCCCTCCCTCGACTTTGCTCGGGACGGTGAGCTTGTCGAACCGTAAGCTGGTAAAAGTAAATCCCGCTTGCCACTTCCTTGCCAGAATTGTTCTTTCCATCCCAGTAGACTGTATAAGTACCTCCGGATTGGTGTTTGTTCACCAACTCCCGCACCTCTTTTCCTAGTATGTTATAAATTCTAAGAGTAGTGCGCACAGGGTGGCTCGGCCCGTTGCTCACTGCGTACTTTATACCGGTAACCGAATTAAACGGATTGGGATAGTTCTGAAAGAGCTGGAAACTCAGTTTGTCCTGCTCCTGTAAGGTATCTTCAACCGACGTGAAAGGTGGTCCATAGTAGTATATCTCAAGCGAGTCCCCCTGATTCATGAACTGCCGCAAACAACCGGCGAAGACCGCATGACCTTGTCCCTCTGAGTCCAATACAAAGGAGGGTCTGCTCGCATAGATTGAGGAGGGCGCATAGCACATCGAGGCGGTGTCGAATATCTGGTAAGGCTCCCGCCAGAATCCTTGCTCTCTGTCGCTAAAAAAGTGACAGCAGGTATATGGACTCCATTCTACCACAAAGGGTGTGCCGTGACGATCCACGAACACTCGCGAAATGTCAAATAACGAGTCTAGTATCAACTCAGGTCCGACCCAAATGGTATCCTGGCTTTGTTTATAGTAATAGAACCGACGCACATTCCCCGCCCGTACGCAATCCTCTTGGATGCATCCTCCCGTGAACAGGTGAATCCGATCATTCACATCCGCCTTTATAATTGCCCCTCCATAATAATAAAGAGGGCGGGGGGGTCTAGGGATTGTGTCAATGTGCCAATCGTTGCTATTCAAACTGTCATTCCTTGCGTAACGCGATGTCCAGGAACCCAAAACGGTCTCGTATACGATATGCACCGTCCCGTTTTTCTGAACATCGAAATAGGTGGGGCCGCTCCCGAAGCCTCCCAGAAAGATCGGGGCAGACACCTGCTGTTTGACCCATTCCCCACTGGAGTTGTTGGCATACATGACCCGGTACCATTCAGATCCCATGGAATCGAAATCTACATGCCACGCCAGGTGAACGTTGCCCAATGTATCGAACGCCATGGCAAACGAGTAATACTCCGGATTGTGCTCAGTACCGAGCGAATCTATCTTAACCAATTCCCAGGCAGGCAGGGTACTGTTGGTGTAATAGAGCATGTTCCTGGTATAGGGGCGGTAAAGTATATGGATGATGTTTGTTCTTGTGTCCATCCAGACTCCCGCTCTTTGGTCTTGTCCAAAGACATATACCGGCGTTTCTATCTCCTCACGCTGGCTCCATTGACCATCTTTCTGCTTTGTAATATGAAATATCGTGTAATCGTAAACAAAACCAGTCAGCGTATCTCGCACACCCCCAAGGTAAAACAAATGCAGGTTGTCGGCATCATCTATAAACAATCCCACAGATTCATCTAGATTGTATGATCCGATAGTTTCATTTGGCAAGTCGTCGTAGGTAATCCTCTGCACCTGTGCCCCTTCCCACTGAGCTTTTGTGGTGGAGCCCAAGATGACAAATGCCAGGCAAAGAATGATGAAAGCCAAAAATCTCTTCATTTACCCCTCATGTCTCGGTTTGTTAGGGTCCTTCACCTAAAGATAACATGCGACCGTCTATTCGTTTGCCAAGTCCTTTTCACGAATTTCTTTTCTTTTTCCAAACCTGCATGTTTGCACACTGCTAACTGTTTACTGCCGACTGTCTACTTAATCACCACCAGCTTTTTGGTCTCTTTGTAATCATCAGCCCTCCCTCGGCTTTGCTCGGGACGGTGAGCTTGTCGAACCGTAAGCTGGTAAAAGTAAATCCCGCTTGCGACCTCCTTCCCCGAATTGTCTCTGCCATCCCAGATAACACCATAGTGACCCGGAGGTTGTACGGTATTGACTAGCTCCCTCACCTCCTTCCCTAAGATATTGTAGATCCTTATCGTTGTTTGTTGTGGCCGGGCAAGTTCCAAGGAGTAGCGGATTACTGTATTCCTATTAAATGGATTGGGATAGTTCTGATGTAGCTGAGATCTTAGGCTTTGGTTATGGTGGGAAGTATCTTCCACTGATGTAGCGGTGCTGGAATAGTAATATACTTCTGTGGAGTCGTGCTCCGGTAAAGGCCCATAGTATTTGTAATCAATGAACACCCCGTGCCCTATGCCTTCTGAATCAATTACGAATTTGAATGTGGCTCGCTGACCAGAATAAGAATCAGTCAACACCAACTGAGGCTCAAGCCAGTCACCGTTTTCGTTATTGGTGTAAAAGACTTTGGCCCCTCCTGGCCTGGTGATAGATAGATGCAGATCATCGTCTTGGTCTACGAAATACTCTTTGATCAGCCCGCTGTCAGGCGGAAAAACCTGGACTTCCTGTGGCACACTCCAGATGCTGTCCTTCGCTGGTTTGTGGTAGTAGTACTCGTACGTGGTATCACACTCCCAGTTGTTGCATCCGCCTGTGAAAAGATGAATTATGTCGGAGTTGTCAGCCACCAGCTCTACTGGGCCGTAGGAGTAGAATGGAATATCTGGTCTGGGAATGGTATCTGTGGTCCAATCCGCGCTATTCAGACTATCGTTTCTTGTGTAATAGGAAAGGCCGAGTTTCTCGTAGTATACGTCGTGCGCTGTTCCATCCGTCTCCACTGCAAAGAAGGGACGTCCGCTTCTTCCGTATCCCACGCATATAGGCGGAGAGATGATTTGTTTGGGCCAGTTTTCCCTAGAGTTATTAGCGTACATCACCCTGTACCAGTGGCATCCTATGGAATCGAAATCCAGATGCCATACAAGGTGAACGTTACCCAGGGTGTCAAAATCCATATGATGGGAGAAATACCGGGCACTCGACTGCTCACCGGGCAGGGAGTCTATCTTGGTGAACTCCCATCCAGGAACAGTACTGTTGGTATAGTAGAGTGTGTCGTCGTATATATCTCCGGCCCGTGACGAGTAGATCAGATGGACGATTCCAGTTCTGGTATCCATCCACAATCCGGCGTGGCGATTCTGTCCACATATAGGCTCGGATGTCTGGATTTCCTGCGGTTGCCCCCACTCGGATCCTTTTTCCTTAGTCTTATAGAAAATACGGTAACCATAGACGTGACCTGTTACCGTATCTCGTATACCCTGGAGGTAAAACAGGTGGAGCTTATCCTGTGCATCTATGTACAGTCCCAAAAGCCTATTTTCAAAGTCATCGGCTGTTAGCTGCTGTATCTGCGCCCCTTCCCATTGCGCTTGCGCACTGGGGAACAAGCTAACGACTAACCAACAAAAGATAACCAAAGCTATAAGCTTCTTCATTTTCCCCTCAAACCTTAATGTATCAGTTTCCGTCCCTATTAGAAAATACGCCCCCTTTTTCTAACATGTCAATTGTTTTCTGACCGAAAGGTTCAATAGTCAAACCGGGAGGTTGGCCATCGCACCAAAAGACGATTTTACGCGAGTTTTTTAACGCCAACTTTAGGTGCCTTCAACCGGAAATCAAATAATGTTCGAAAAAGCTTGTTTTCTGAAAACGGTTGTCTTAACTTTCGGCGGGAAAAACGAAGTTTGAACCTGTCGCCTATGAGAGTCGATTAAACATGGCTAGGTCCATCCTATCTAAAGAGGTCAGAAAGGAGATTCAGCAGATCGGGGAAGTGGACGTGCTGGTGGGAATTCCCAGCTACAACAACGCCAGAACCATTCCCCACGTGGTGCGGGCGGTTTCAGCCGGATTGACAAAATATTTCCCCAAACACCGAACCCTTCTGGTGAACTCGGATGGCGGCTCAAGCGACGGCACGTCGCAGCTGGTTAGCGAGACCAGTCTGGATGATCTGGACGTTCTGTTGATGGAGCACGCGGTTTATCCAATTCACAAGATAGTAACGCCTTATCACGGTATCCCCGGCAAGGGGAGCGCTTTCAGAACGATCTTTCGGATAGCTTCTGCTCTGAACGCCAAAGCCTGTGCGGTGGTAGACTCGGATCTGAGAAGCATAACCCCTGAGTGGATTGAGGCTCTGGTAGAGCCGGTTCTTTATCACGGATATGATTTCGCTGCTCCGTACTACAGGCGCCACAAGTATGACGGTACCATAACCAACAGCATAGTCTATCCCCTCACAAGAGCCCTGTACGGTAAGCGAATCAGGCAGCCCATTGGAGGAGATTTCGGATTCTCGGGCAAATTGGCACAGTACTATCTTCAGAAGAAAGTTTACGACACGGACGTGGCCCGCTTTGGCATAGACATCTGGATGAGTACCACTGCAATGGCGGGCGGATTTAAGGTGTGTCAGTCCTTTCTGGGTGCCAAAATCCACCAGGCGAAAGATCCGGGGGCTGATCTCTCTGAGATGCTGGTGCAGGTGGTGGGCTCGGTGTTCGGCTTGATGGAGACCTACTTTCCTGTGTGGTCGCAGGTAACCGGTTCCGAGCCGGTCAAGGAGTTTGGCTTCAAATTCGAGGTGGGGCTGGAGCCCATCCGGGTGAACCTAGAAAGAATGGTGGATAGCTTCAAGCACGGCCTCACCAACCTCGGGCCGGTATGGAAGAAGGTCCTCTCTGGCGGCTCGGCAGTACAATTGGAAGAGGTCGCTTCCCGCCATGTGGTGGATTTTCACCTCCCCGATTCAGTCTGGGTGAAGATAGTTTACGACTTCGCAACGGCCTATCACCGAAGGGTGATGTCCCGCACCCACATTCTGAAGTGCCTGACTCCTCTTTATCTGGGATGGATCGCCTCTTTTGTTAACCAGACCATGGAATCGGATGCCGCGGAGGTTGAAGAGAAATTGGAAGCGTTATGCCAGGAGTTTGAGAAACAGAAGATTTACCTCTTGGCTAACTGGGAGAGAGATTAAACGATAGTCCAGAGGAGGTGTAGGATGCAGTCCTCTTGGAAAGAATCGATCATACAATCTTGGAACAAGCTAGCCAGCTTCGCCCCTGACGCACTCCAGCTTCTGATCATCATTGCCATAGGATTCATCGTTGCCTGGATACTGAAGTTGGTGATGAGATACCTTCTGAAGGCGGTAAAATTCGATGTGTTCAGCTACCGGGTGGGAATGACGTCGGTTCTGAGCAAGGCCAGCATCGAACGATCGGCCAGCGAGGTGGTGGGGATTTTCATTTACTGGTGTGCGGTTTTCGTTTTCTTTCTGATCGCCCTGGGAACCTTGGAAGTCTATGCTATTGATAATCTGGTGGCCTCGGTCTTCTTCTACATTCCCCAGTTCGTGATTGCCGTGTTTGTTTTCCTCCTGGGTTACTTTCTTTCGAGATTCTTCAGCAGGGCCATGCTGATCGGGCTGGTAAATGCACGCGTCAAGTCTGCCATGCTGATAGCCGGACTCTTCCGGATATTGATCATTATCCTCTTCTCCGCCATGGCCGTAGAGCAGTTAGGAATTGCCCGCGGAATCGTGGTTTGTACCTTTGCCATCTCTTTTGGCGGTCTGGTGTTGGCCTCAGCCATTGCATTTGGCCTGGGGGGTAGGGATATGGCCAAGGATATACTGGAGAGACGATTCAAAGCTTCCAAGGAAGAGAAATCCAAGCCGGACGAGTTTTCGCACGTGTAAGGTCAAATGGCCAGGAAGAGAAAAAGACTTGTCATCTTCACCGACCTTGACGGCACTCTGCTGGACGCAGAAACCTACTCTTTTGAAGAGGCCCTGCCTGCCCTGGAGCAGATAAGAAAGAGGAGGATCCCCCTGGTTTTGTGCTCCAGCAAAACCCGGGCAGAGATTGAATTTTATCAGAAAAAGCTGAAACTTAACGATCCGTTTGTCTCGGAAAACGGCGGCGCAGTTTTCATTCATCCCGGATACTTCTCCAAGGTACCGGACAAGTTCAAGAAAAAAGGGCAATATCTAGTGTGGGAATTAGGGACTCCTTACCCGCAGATCAGAGATAAGTTTCGCGAGATCCTCACCAAGCTTAACCTCAAGGCGATCGGCTTCGGAGACATGGGAGCAGAAGAGATCTCCTCCATGCTCAACCTCAGCGCGGCGGAAGCGAAGTTAGCCAAAAAGCGCGAGTATGACGAGCCATTCTATTTTCCGAACCAGGTAAAAGAGAATGAAATCAAGTTGGCTGAGAAGGAGTTGAAGAAGAATGGATTGAGCTTGACAGCCGGCGGCAGATTGTTCCATCTTACCGGAGACAACGATAAGGGGAAGGCGGTTAAGCTGTTGAGCAAGATATGCACAGACAATTGGGGCGATGCTTTCTTGACTGTCGGATTGGGTGATGGCCCCAACGATCTATCTCTGCTTCAATCAGTAGATATACCTATACTCCTAAGAAAGCAGGACAACTCCTACGAGCAGAGCATAGTCGAAAAACTGAAGGTACGTAAAGCTGGGGGCGTTGGACCCCAAGGATGGAACAAAGCCGTCATTGATCTGATGGAAGAATACGGATAAAAATAAGACTGACTTATTTGTTGCCCGCGGAGAAGCGGAAAATTCGCAAGTCAAATTTGTTTCTCGCCAGAGTCCACAAGGTAAGGTTTTTGCCGATATAAGACTAAGACGCTGTTCCTCTATCTATTTGGTTTGAGGTCTTGAAGGGTAATATCATGAGCCGTAGGAAAGAGTCAGGTTCCTGGTCACTTTTGGCTCAGCCCAAATGCATTTTTTGGCTTGTTCGCGGAGTGATCTTTTTGAGCTTCGTCTTCTGGATGCTTTCCTCTCCTGAGCATGAGGTAAGATTCGGGGGACCTTTGGCTCTTTTCCTGGCTTACTCCCTTGCGGCATTTGTCCTTACCACGAAGTTCAGAACCGGAGGGGAGAAGCTTTACTTCCTTACCAGCGTTCTGGATCTCATATTGATCACCTGGGTGGGGCTGTTGACTGACTCCAAGGGAAGTGGGTTCTTTCTGCTCTACTTTCTGGTGGTCCCATTTGGAAGCTACGTGGCAGGTCTTATCCCGGGAGTCTCTCTGGCTTTTCTCTCCGCCATTTTCTACATATCAGTAAATGCAGGTGAGATTGCCTCGCTTCCGGTCAGTTTTGTGCTGATCAGGGTCTTGGCTTTGCTGGTCCTGGCTCTTGCCGTGGGCGCAGTGGTGAAAGACATGAGAGGCTCAAAATCCAAGCTTATGGGAATGTTTGATGTTCTGAACCAGAGGACCTCCGAGCTGGAGAAATCTCAGGCTCAGATAGAGACTATCTATGAGACCTCACGCACTCTGGGAGAAATACTGAATCTGGACGAAGTTGTTGGAGGGATATTGAATATGGTGCAGAAGATACTGGGCTACCGTTTCTTCTCGATTTTCATTCTCTCCGACAGAGACAGCCTCTCGCTTCTTGGGGAAATCAAGGAGGGGGAGAGCATAAAATATTCTGAACCCGAAGCAACGCGTCTGAAGGGAATTCATCGGGAAATCGTTAACAACGGAAAGCCGATCAGGGTCTTCGACGTAACGAAGTATCCCGAACTTGGGCTCGACCCAAAGGACACCAGATTCTTTATGGCCGTTCCCATGGTGTCCAGAGGAAAGGTGATAGGGGTAATGGATGCGCGTTCCACGAGAACGGGGGCGTTTCTGGATCAAGACGAGAAGATTTTCTCCATTCTGGCGGGCTCAGCCGCGTTGGCCGTAGAGAATGCGCTTTTGCATCAGAAAACTCAGGAGCTCACCGTGGTGGACGACTTGACCGGTCTTTACAACTTCCGCTATTTCAGTCGCAAACTGGCTGGCGAGATCATGAGAGCGGAAAGGTACCACCTGCCTTTATCCATCATCATGATCGACATCGACTGGTTCAAAAGATGCAACGACACCTACGGACATCTCTTCGGTAACCGGGTGCTGCAGGGTCTGGCTGCAAGGATCAAGGAATGTGTCCGGGAGGTGGACGTGGTGTGTCGTTATGGTGGTGAGGAATTTGCCGTAATCCTGCCGCAGACCGAAAAAGCTGATGCCCGGATGATTGGAGAACGGATCAGACGTACGGTGGAATCGGACGAATTCCTGACTGACAGCGGGGGTCCCCCGGTAAAAATAACGGTAAGCCTGGGAATTGCCTCATTCCCGGAAAACGGGAGAACCTCGAAGGATTTGATCGCAAAGGTAGATCAAGCTCTATACCTGGCCAAAGGTCGCGGAAAGAACTTGGTTTGCACGGTATAGCGCCCCGCGGGCACGTATTCCCGTCTGAGAAACCATCCCGCTGAAGTAAGCCCAAGACTTACCGGCTCCCAAAGCTCACTCGGAACTCGGATTCACGACTTTTCCTATGAAGAGAATCGTCTGAGAGTGGTTTTCTCGAAGGGCAAAAACAAATGGCCGATCGACCCGCACTGTAGGCGGTAGCGATACGTCAACTATCCCCACAGAAGTAACTGCCGCCGCCTCAGTTCCCTCTTCGTTGACCTCCACAAATGTCTTATGTTTCACTGCGTCAATCCATATCCCGCCCGGCTTGAACATTCTTGTAAAGTCGGCGCGGTTGGGATCGAAGGCGATATCCATTCCCATACTCTTCAACACTTGGTTCAACCCGAATTCGCATTCCAGCTTGAACCTCGGGAGGAACAACTGCAGCGACTGCTCGGAGAAACTGCTGACCCACTCGTCCCAATTTTCTTGGGTGAATTCCGCTATCAGGGAATTGATGTCAGCTTCGGGGCAGGGAAGGAAGACAGTCATGCTAAACTCGCCATCGCCGTAAGGCAAATCGACAGCTTGAAAGACCGAATTAAACAAATACCTGTAATCCCCCTGCTGTGACATCATCTTGCAGGGTTTCTTGGTTCCGTCCGGCAGAATGAACTTGTCATCTTTTGTCAGGTCTGGATCGAACTGGTAAGTCCAGGTACCTTTGAAGTAGATGGCGTTGATCAGGAACATGACGAAAGCGTCACCTATGGAGTCATCCACAATTTTGTTTATTTTTCCGTTGGTGCTCTGATCAACCCAGGCGTTGATTGTCTTTGCGGCATCGGAGCTCCCAAAATCCAGTCCAGTTACTAGGGCGTCAAAGTATTCCTTGCACAGGTTCAGGAAATCCTGCTCAAAATTCCAGCCCTGACGGTACCAGATGGAATTGGCAATGTCAAATCGTACCTTAGGATCAAGCCCGGTCAATAGTTCTATCAGGCTTTTGTAAGATTGATTCACTTCTTCAAGGCTTAAGCCTGAAAGCTCAAGGGCGTTTTGCATGGCCTCTTGCGTTTCTCCGTTGGCGCCATTATAGGTCATCCCCAGGGCCATGGAGACGCTCAGAGGAGAGATAAACACGTTTGACTCCTTCTCTTCTGCACAGATTTCCCTGAAGAGCTTGAGTCCGAATTTGTTGTCCGATTCCACCAAGCTTTTCTCTGCCGAGGTCAGTTCGCGCGGAGGAGGGTTATCCGGAGTAACGGGGTTTTTTGAACATTGCAGCAGGAGGAGACTCATTAATAGCATGAGAAGGAAATTCAATTTTCTGAACATGGCAAACTCCTTCTTTTTATCGTTGAGATCCGCTTTAGGAATATCGTAGATGTCCTCGCCTCATTTCTCGGCTCGCTACCAATCCGGGTTGAAATCGTCTGCAGGATCAAAAGTCAGCTGAACAAGCGTTTTCGCATCATCCGCACTGACTTTGTATATATCCATGTTCCCGTTTATATTAGAGGTAAACACAATCCAATTCCCGTCCGGGGACCATCTTGCTCCTCTCCGGTCGCAGGCAATATCTCCGGTAAGCGCAGTCAAACCGCTGCCATCAACGTTTATCACATAAACCTCGCTGTTATCTCCATTATTGGCTAAAAAGACAATCTTTTGACCATCTGGTGAAAACTCTATGTCTGATATGCCATTATAAGGGCCAGAGCACCCGCCAAGTAGCGTATCTCCGGTGCCATCCGAATTCATCACCCCAAGGGCATAGTGAAGACAATCGATGATAAGTTCAACTCCGAATGCGATCTTGCTTCCATCTGGCGAAGCTACCGGCATATAGTAGTAAGAAACACCAGCGATGGCGGTATCGGTCAACTGCTCCTCTCCGGTTCCGTCAGTGTTGATGGCGAAGATGTTTCCCGCAGTGAATCCCCCTTTCCGGGCGCTATAAAGCACTCTATCGTACCCGCAAAATCTGGGTAGTCCGTCTGCGCCAATTAGTCTCTCCATACCGGTTCCATCTGAGTTTATCAGATAAATATCATAAAGCGGAGGTGGCTCGTGGAGCGGATACTGAGCTGCACACACAATCTGATTTTCATCCTTAGACCAGTCTCCTAGAAGTGCAAACCATAGGGGCATGTGCACCAAGGTGTCGAGTCCCGTTCCATCTGGATTAATCAACAGAATGGTTGGGGTGTTTGCGTCCAGCTTGGCAATAAATGCTATTCTTTGTTTGTAAGGCGACCATAAGGGAGAACGAGCTGCCTCCCACCACTCAAGGAGACTTGAGTTAGTCAGCTGTCGCTGATTTGAGCCGTCGGAATCCATCACGAATAACTGAGTGCTGCCGATTCTGTCTGAGAGGAATGCTATCGGGCCCATAGTAGCCACGTCTAGATTCATATATACGTCGATCGAGTTGGCTCCCTCCTTAACCTGCGTGGGTGTACTGTAGAGTCGGTACCCTGGTTTTGAGGCGGCCAGGGTTCTGAGCCCTACTGGGACGTTCTGGAGAGAATAGGCGCCGCTGGCGTCCGTTGTGTCTGAGACGGCACTGCAAAAGACCAATGCGCCGGAGATCGGCATGCCCGTGCTGGCAGCATACACGTTCCCCGTTATATTGCCGAACCTCTGTGAGGTGGATTTCTTCGAACAGGAGATCGATACAACCAAGAAAACGATGCCGAGAAGGCACAGAATCCTTTTCATCTTACCTGTCTCCTTTCCGCTCACTCAGAGCTCGGTTCTACCATTTTTCCGATAAAGACTAAGGCTTTAGACTGGTTTTCTCTGATCGCAAAAAGGAACGGCCGGTCCACCCGCATCCAAAAACCGGAGGGTTCGACCGATGTGAGTGCTATACCCACGGATGTAACCGCTGCTGCTTCGGTTCCCTCTTCATTGACCTCCACAAACGTCTTGTGCTTCACTTCGCTGATGAACGCACGCTCGGTCCCCTTGTACAATTTGGTGAAGTCTGCCCGGAGGGGATCAAAGGCGATTCCCATGCCCAATGCTTTGAGGGCGTCATTTAGTTTCAGCTCGTATTCCAGGGTGAACCGGGGGAGCTGGAGCGTTCCCTTACGTTTGGCAAAGCCGCTTATCCACTTGTCCCAGTTTTGCTGACTCAATTGCGCTACCAGGGAATCGAGGTTCTTTTGCACCCGTGGAAGAAAAATGGCCATGCTGAAATCACCGTCGCCGTAAGGTAAATCGATCGCCTGAAACTCGGAATTCTCGAAATATCGGAACTCACCTTCTTGAGTCATCATCTTGCATGGCTTCTTGGAACCGTCAGGTGAGAAGAAATCTTCATCGGTGGTCTTGTCTTTGTCAAACTGATAAGTCCAGATACCTTTGAAGTAGATGGCATTGATCAGGAACATGACCATTTGGGGGCTGATCGGCGGCCTCACGATTTCTTTTATCTTGCCCTTCGTGCTTTCATCGACCCACCTGTTTATTGTGCTAGGTGCGTTTGGACTGGCGAAGTCCAGCGCCTTGACCAGGGCGTCAAAATAGGTCTTATTCAGATTGATGAATTCCTTTTCAAAGGACAGCCCCTGGCGATACCAGATTGAATTGGCGATTTCGAATTGCACCTTCGGATCAAGTCCACTCAAGAGTTCCAGCAAACTCTTATAGGACTTGTTCACCTCTTCAAGTGTCAAGCCGGAAAGCTCCAGAGCTTTTTGCATAGTGTCTTGCGTGGTTCCGCTGGCGCCGTTGTATGTCATCCCCAGTGCCACGGAAACGCTCAAGGGAGAGATGAAAACGTTCTTGTCCTTCTCTTCTTGGACAATTTCCTTGAAGAATTTGAGCCCGAATCTGTTGTCCGATTCGACCAAGTGTTTCTCGGCGGCAGTCAATTCGCGTGGAGACTGAATGTCCGTTGCAGTAGGATTGCTAAGGGATTGGAGGATCAAAACGGATATTGTCAATACAAACGCAGGCCGGAGCGCTTTTGGCATGACCTATCCTCCGTTAATGAAACTATTATTCATTAGGTCGGAACCTCAGTTCCCTCTCCTCATGAGTAAGATACGCCCGGCTCTGCATTTGAATTTGAAACGTCTCTGGTATAGCCGCGTGACCGCCGAGGCTACCTTGGCTTACGGTTCTGGGATTATTCTACTCCTCACCTTAGCCAATGCAATTACATTGTCGTTATCTTCAAGACTCGACCTGGACGACTGCACTTCTAAGACTGGGAGCACCCTCCAAGGGTTCCTCGCCCTTTCTATAAAGATAGCTGATCAGGTAAACCACGTCGCCCGCATCCACGGAACAGTCTCCGGTCGCGTCGCCACTTTCGCAAGGGCTGGGGCTTCATGCTCACCCATAGAGATAAGTCATAAGATAGACTGCGTGTCCCCGTTCACCGCCTCGTCGCCGTTGGCGTCACCGTAGACGTTGTCCAAATATGGCGGTTTCGCGGCTGAGCACCACGGCGGCGCCTGCGGGTCTCCGCGGCGCGAAGGCTTTTAGAGCAGCTCATTTGAATTGACAAACGGCGTGAAACAGGGTTAATTGAGTCAAAAACAGAGAATTACTGGTTCACCTAAAATCAGCATCGGCTTTCCGTGAGAATGAATCCGAAGAGCTTTTCCGTCGCAAGAGAGAAGTTGCTTTCGACCGAAAGAGGCAGGATGACCAAGAAGTCATCTGCTCTGCGGGTGGCGCTGGGATTTCCAAATACGTACGAAGTGGGCATGTCAAATCTCGGCTTTCAGACCATCTATCGCCTGCTGAATGAGATGGATCAGGTGGTTTGCGAAAGGTTCTTCGTGTTTGATTTTGCTCCCTACCGAGAGACCAAGACCTTAGAGTCCGATCGCAACATAAAAAGTTTTGATTTGATCGCCTTCTCAGTTCCGTTCGAACTGGACTATCCCAATATCTTAAGGCTTCTGAAGCTTTCTGGCATTCCTCTTTTGTCTTCCGATAGGAAGGCGAAGACTCCCTTGCTGCTAGCGGGTGGAGTTGCGCCCACCTTAAACCCTGAAGTCCTGGCTCCTTTCTTTGACTGCCTCTTTGTCGGCGAGGGAGAGGAGATGCTTACGCAATTCATGGAGCTATACTTCGATCTCCGTTCGCGGAGAATCCGAAAAGACCATCTTCTGCTTGCGCTTTCCAATGTCAAGGGAGTCTACGTTCCTCGTTTCTATCAGATGGCTTACAAAAGAGACGAGACGCTTGAAGACGTACAGGTGCAAAAAGGAGCTCCGGCAGTTATTCAAAAAAGAAGCGTGAATCTGGATGGAGTGGAGACTTTTTCTCCCATAACTTCCCCTTATGCCCATTTCAAGAATTCGCTTTTAGTTGAGGTGGGAAGAGGGTGTGCCCGCGGATGTCGATTTTGCGCCGGGGGATATGTCTATCAACCCTGCAGGTTTTACAAAAAGGATTCCATACTCTCCCAGGTTCACAGATATGCAAAAGACAGCAAGCATGTTGGATTGATCGGCTCTTTGATATCTGACCATCCGGAGCTTGAGGATGTCTGTCAAATTCTGAACAAAGATGGGTTTGAGATCGGAACTTCGTCTTTGCGTGTGGATATGGTCACCCCGAGACTCCTGAAGATTCTGGTTGACTCAGGGATGAAAACACTTACCGTTGCCCCGGAAGTGGGCACGGAGAAAATGTGGCGGGTAATCAAGAAGAACCTCGACAGAGATGCCGTTCTGGAGTCTACCAGGCTGGCTTCAGAAGCTCTTGTCCCTAATCTCAAGCTATATTTCATCGTTGGACTTCCTTTCGAAGAAGAAAATGACGTCCACGGAATTGTCAAACTGGTCGGCGAGGTGCATCGAGCTTTTGTGAAAGAATCTCCACCGATGAAAGCAGACAGCGGCAGAAGACGTGGTTTGAGAAAACTTAGCGTCTCCATCAATCCATTCATTCCCAAACCACATACCCCCTTTCAATGGTGCGCCATGAACCGGCAAGAAGAGTTGAAGAGAAAGCTGAAAATTATCGCTGACGCTGCGAAGGATCTAAAAGGAATTCATCTCGAAAGAAAAAGTGTGCGTCAGGCAGTTCTGCAAGGTATGCTGTCATTGGGCAACCGGAAGGTGGGGAAAGGATTATTCCATTCGATCAATGATAACCTGAATCTTCGCCAGTCGTGGAAGAAAGCCGGTGTAGATTTTGAGGCAGTCGTCTTTGCGCCAAAGAAGTTCGACTCGGTGCTTCCCTGGGATTTTTTTGACAGCGGAACAAGTAAGAGCTTCTTAATAAAAGAATTTGAAAAGGCGAGAAGGATTGCAAGGGAATGGGATAGATGAATTGCCCGAAAGGATAGCTCAAGACATTCTAAAGATCAGGCAGACGGCTGGCGCCGAAACCCCACGGAAGAATGCGTACCGGCCCAACCTTGCGACTTAGATCCTTGTGGCCCTGAGTCCGGCATCGAACAGTCAGCTTTCGAGAAACCCTAAGAGAAAATAGATCTGATCTCCTGGTTAATACCTAGCTTAAAGCTTCTACTTTACCAGCCTTGATACAACTGGAGCAAACCGTGATGGTGGTTTTCTTCCCCTTCCTGACGACCTTAACCTTCTGCAGGTTAGGATTCCACCTTCTCTTGGTCAGGTTGTGGGCGTGACTCACCGCATTCCCAAAAAAGGGTTTCTTTCCGCAAATTTCGCACACTTTAGCCATCTGTTCCTCCTCTTCTTCAACGTAACCTCTGATTATACGTGTGTTTCAACAAAAATCAAGCACAATCTTTCCTGTGGGAAGGCTGTCGGCGGCCTCCTGCAAGTAGTATCGGACAGCCTAGCGAATTCCTGTACATGCCGGGACGACTGGTTGGTGTGGCTGTGTATACCATACGGTTGTTGAGATCTCGAGCCGACGCTGATTCTACAAGCATGCGCAGCGTCTCAAGATTCTACCAAGACAAGGAAAGCCTCAGCTTTTGAAAGCTGAGGCTTTCGTGTGTGCCCTGGAAACAGCCCTCACCTGAAGTTAACAGGAAGGCGGCGGGCCGCCCCTGAACAAATAGGCGAGAAGACGGATTACATCACCAGCGCTAACGGTCTTGTCACAGTTGGCATCGGCGGAATCCCAGTGCTCAGGCAGAGGTCCACCTCTGAACAGGTAGTTTATCAAATACACAATGTCCGCTGCATCTATCACCCCGTCACGCTTGGCATCACCGCGCAGGAACCAGGCAGGAACATACTTTATTGTGGCATAATCCCAATCCGTGCCGCTGCCCACGCTCTCTCCAGTCACATAGACATTCCCCGAACCATCTACGGCGACAGCTCGGCCTATGTCAGACGAGTTTTCAGGACCGTTGTACCACTGCTGCCAGAGCTGGTTTCCATCCCGGTCATACTTCATGGTGATATAATTCTCAGTGCCTGCAACGAGATAGAGATTGCCGGAATCATCTACTGCGATCTCAACACAGCCTAGATCCGGGTGAATCCACATCTGGTTTCCGTCTGCATCGTATTTTATGGTCGCGCGCGTTCCGATGACCAAAACGTTGCCTGAATTGTCCAAGGCTACGTCAAGGGCATAGTCACTTGAGTACGGCCCCCTATCGTATCTTCTTACCCAGGCAGTGTCCCCCTCTGGCAGATATTTTATGGTAACGTAGTCATTAGATGTCTCAGGTCCGCCATAGCTATATCCAGTGACGTAAGCATTTCCGTAGTCATCCACGGCTATGGCATTAGCCATGTCCTTTCCGTCTGCCGGTCCGTTGTATCTTCTCAGCCAGGCAGTATCACCATTGGGAAGGTACTTGATGGTAGCGCAGTCCAAGGACGTGCCGATGCCGTAACTTGTTCCGGTCACGAACGCATTTCCGGAAGCATCCACTGCCACGTCAAAAGCCCAATTGGTCGAGTCTGCCAATCCGCTGTATCTCCTCACCCAGGCAGTGTCGCCGTTAGGGTAGTACTTTATGGTTGTATAGTTATCATAAGAGCCGGCCGCGTCCCCGCTGCATCCGGTCACATAGACATTGCCGGACCCGTCCACCGTTATGGCCCAGGGATCATCGTACTCGTCTGCCGGTCCGTTGTAGCCTCTCACCCAGGCAGTAGTTCCGTCCGGGCAGTACTTGATGGTGACGTAATCAGTATGTGTCCAGCTACTGTACTCGCTCTTCCCGGTAACATAAACATTGCCAGCATCATCAACTGCTATGCCGGAAGGAAAGTCATTTCCGCCCACTCCGTTGAATCTTTGCACCCAGAGCTGGTAGCCTGAAGAATCATACTTGATGGTGGCGTAGTCCTCATTTGTCCCGCTGCCCCAACTGGATCCGGTCACGTAGATATTGCCAGCTCCATCTACGGCTATGAACTTGGCGTAGTCCAGGTGATTTCCCGGACCATCATATCTCTTGACCCAGGCGGCATCTGCACCCATGTCCGCCACAGCGGGCGAAGCCCAGGATATAAGAAGCATGACTATTAATATGTTTTTGTACATCTCACCACCTCCGTGGTTAGAAGGTTCAAAGTAAAAAGCCAAAAATCAAAATCTGGAATCCCGATTTGAGGCCAAGACTTGTCCACAGGCCTTCTTGCTCAAATTAGGCCCAAATTCGGATAACTAACGTTCTCGCTGGAATCCAATCAAAAGATAATTCATAGGTTCTCAAAGGCAAGCAAAATCTTATAAGAAAGAGGCACGTCTCTGGTGTAGCAAATTGTGTCCGACTGCGTTGGCTTACCCGATTGTTGTGAGTAAAGCCAAAAAACACGACCCAACCTTCGTATCACGAGTGAAATTTTCCTTGACACGAAGATTTCCTTAAACTAAGATTATCGTGGAGGTGTAAACATGAACACTCTAAAGACAGCGTTTCTTCTAACCTTGATGACGTTGCTCTTCATCTTCATCGGGCGCATGCTCGGCGGAAACCAAGGCATGGTAGTAGCATTCATCTTTGCTGCCCTGATGAATCTCGGCACCTACTGGTTCTCGGATAAAATAGTCTTGGGTATGTATCGGGCACAAAGGGTGGATGAGGGCACCAGTCCGCGGCTACACAGAATCGTCCGCCGGGCAGCTTCGAATGCGCGTCTGCCAATGCCCAAGGTCTACATTATCCCCACTCCCACTCCCAACGCCTTCGCCACAGGGAGAAATCCCAAGCACGCAGCCGTGGCAGTCACACAGGGAATCATGAAGATTCTGGATGAGGATGAACTGGAGGGCGTGGTTTCGCACGAGATGGCTCACATTAGGAACAGGGATATCCTGACCGGATCCATCGTTGCTACGCTCGCAGGTGCCATCAGCATGCTGGCATTTATGGCCCGCTTTGCGGCGATCTTCGGCGGCTATGGTGGGAGAGACAGGCAGGGCGGAGGTGGGTTAGGTCTTCTGATTATGGCAATAGTGGCACCCTTAGCTGCCCTCTTGATACAGATGGCTATCTCCAGATCAAGAGAATATGCAGCAGATGGCACGGCAGCAAGAAACAGCCACAAACCTCTTGCTCTAGCTGGTGCTCTAAGGAAGCTGGAGTATTCTGCCAGAAGAATACCTCTTGATGCCAAACCGTCCACTGCCCATCTTTTTATCGTCAACCCCCTCTCCGGAAAAGGAATGGCCAGCCTTTTTTCCACTCACCCGCCAATTGAAGAACGTGTGGCGAGACTCGAGAAGATGGCAAAAGGAATTTAAAAGCATTCCAAGCGGTGGGGCAAATGCGTTCTCGGAGACCCTCACCGCTCTTTTTGTCTGAACAGAAATAGTCCTCCGTATGGATACCGCCTGGATTGAGATACTGATAATCCTCCTTCTCATTTTAGCTAACGGCTTCTTCTCTTCATCTGAAATCGCACTCATCTCTGCCAGAAAAAGTCGGATCAAGCACCTATCCCAGAAGGGGCACAAAAAAGCCCAACTGGTGGACAAGCTCCAGAACAAGCCGGATGTTTTCTTGGCCACCATTCAGGTGGGAATCACGCTGGTGGGCACATTAGCTTCGGTGGTAGGGGGCGCCAAGGTTGTCGACCATTTGAAGCTCTGGATCGAGAGAATTCCATCAGAACCCATTCGAAATTCCAGCGAGTCGATCGCAATCGCTATCGTAGTGGTCATCATCACTTATCTGCTCCTGGTGCTTGGTGAATTGGTTCCCAAATATTTGGCCCTGGCTTTTCCGGAGAAGGTGGCCTTCAGGACGGTGGGGCCGGTTCACGCTCTGTCAAATCTGGCCTTCTTCCTTGTCAGGTTGCTATCAAAATCCAGTCGCCTTCTGGTTTCCCCTTTTATCACCAGACTGCCTAAAGAGAGCGGATTCGTCACCGATGAGGAACTGAAGTTTATAGTGCACGAAGGTAAAACAAAAGGGGTTTTCGATCACACCGAGGAACAGCTAATTCGCAGGGCACTTGAGTTTACCGATACCACGGTTCGAAACGCCATGACCCCGCGCACGGAAATCATCGCTCTGGACATGGAGGCCGGTCACGAAAGGGCCGTGCGAGCCATGACCGAGGAGGGGTACTCCCGAATTCCGGTGTATAAGGACAACCTGGATAATATCGTCGGGGTAATTTACGCAAAGGACATTATCAACCTGCTGGAGAACCGAGAGCTTATCATTCTGGAGGACATTCTGCGGAAACCCTACTTTGTCCCGGATTCCATGAAGATATGGGAACTTCTGAAGATCTTCCAGAAAAAGCAAGTGCACATGGCCATCGTCCTGGACGAATTTGGCGGCACTGCCGGACTCATCACGTTGGAGGATATACTCGAGGAGATAGTCGGCGAGATTCGGGACGAATACGACAGGGAAGAGGAAGAGATCTATCTTCTGTCCGAGAACCTGGCCATAGTCAACGCCAGCCTGTTCATCGGGGAGTTCAACCAGAAGTTTAAGACCGATCTTCCCGAAGAATACAACACCGTGGGGGGCTATCTTGCCGGGACACTGGGGAGGATTCCCGTTCTGGATGAGAAAATCAAGCTAGACAACCTGACCTTCGTGATCTTCGACAAGGTGGGACCGAGATTGAAGAAAATAAAAGTCATCAGAGAGGAGAAGGGATAAAGGGAAGTCGGATCTGACGCAACAGGGGGTGAGGGGGAATCTCCAGCCCTTTGAACCTAACCCCGTTTTTTATCTCAGGTAGCATGTTCGAGTCAATTATTGAGCCGATTGGAGCCTGGATAATCAACTTCATCTCCGAGCTTGGTTATCCAGGAATTATCATGGCCATGGGAATCGAGAGTGCCTGCATTCCCCTCCCATCGGAAATCATAATGCCCTTCTCCGGCTACCTGGTTTTCGCAGGAAGATTCAGTCTGTGGGGGGTCTCTGTGGCGGGCGCCTTTGGATGTGTGGTAGGGTCGGTGGTCGCTTACTGGGTTGGAATCTGGGGGGGACGCCCTTTCATCCAAAAGTATGGAAAGTATGTCCTGATCTCGTCTAGGGACTTGGCCACCGCAGATCGCTGGTTCGACAGATACGGGGAGTGGGTAATATTTTTCTCCCGTCTTCTGCCGGTAATAAGGACCTTTATCTCTCTACCGGCGGGAATTGCCCGAATGAACTTTTTCAAGTTCGTCGTTTACACTTTTCTTGGATCTTTACCCTGGTGTTTCATGCTTGCTTACGTGGGCAAGATTCTTGGCGAAAACTGGATGAGCATAAGAGTCTACTTTCGGCGAGCCGACATCTTCATCGGAGTAATCATAGTATTAGGAGTAGCCTATTTCCTGTACAGACACCTAAAACCTGAGAAAAAAGTGAATTCCTCTTCAAGAGAGTAGATGTCTCCTGTAGCTTACTTTGGTACAGCCTTCGTTTCCTTGTTTCTGGTGGCAGATGTTGCCACCAACTTGCCCATATTCCTGTCCTTGACCGAGAAGTACTCCAGGTTGGACAGAAGAAACATTGCCCGAAGGGCCCTTCTGGTTGCTCTGGGAATTCAGCTGTTGTTTGTGATCTTCGGCAACTATATCTTCGGATATCTAAGCATCAGGCTATACTCTTTCTCCATAGCCGCAGGAATCTTACTTTCCATAGTTGCCGTAGAGATGCTGTTCGGGCGCAAGACCTGCACCGAATACCAGGAAAAAGGGGGAAAAGGAGAACATCACAATAGTTCCTCTGGCAATACCTCTGCACACCGGGCCGGCACCCATTATCACCGGCATGATAATTTTCGGCAGGGCCGACACTATGATCCTGAAAGCGGTCTTTGTTCTTGCCACTATTTGCGTGTGTATAGCTTCCATGCTTATCCTCTTCAAGTCTGACATCATCCTTAAACTTCTCAAGCCCCTCGGCATAAAGGTGATAACCCGGGTGATGGGCTTGATTTTGCTAATTGTGCCAGTTCAATTCATAGTGAACGGAATAAAGGAAGCGCTAAAGTGAGATTGTTAACCGGCGCACTCGTCCCCTCGGCTTTCTTCTGCCTGGTGGGACAGGATCTTGACAGCGAGGCGCTCCACCCCCCGCGCCAGCGATTTCTTGCGGAGGGGGTCAAGGTTCCTGTGGAGTTCCTCAGTTTTTTTCCTTGACTTTCGGGCGCGGGCTGTGTAACCTTCCCGTTGTGACTCTCTGAAAAGAGAGCAAGGAAAAGGAAAAACGATAAGTCGGCGTCAACAATATCTAAATGAGGAGGTGCCCGATGTTAAGTAACCATAGGACGGTGGTCGTTCTGATTATGGTGAGCCTGTCCGGAATTCTGGCATGGGGTTGTGCCTCGACGTCCTCTGTCAAAAAAAGAACCAAAGAGGTCGAGGACATGGCCAAGGCCAATAGGGCTCAGTTGGAACAGCTGGATGCGAAACTCTCTGCGACAGATGCTAAAGCCGATGACGCTTTGAGCGCCGCGACGAAGGCTTTAAGAAAGGCGGAGGAAGCCGCAGGCTATGTCAATTACCAGGTGATCGGAGAGCGGGACGTGAATTTCGACTTCAACAGGTATGACCTCACCAAGATTGCACAGGACATCTTAGATGAGATTGGGGCCACCATGCAGCAGAGGCCGGCCCTTATCCTTGAGATTGAGGGACACACCGACAACATAGGGTCTGACGCCTACAACGAGGTTCTGGGAGAGAAACGGGCCGAGAACGTAAAGAGATTCCTGGCAGACAAGTACGGCGTTGCCATCCACAGGATATTCTACATAAGCCACGGGGAATCAAAGCCCAAGGTATTGAACGATACCAGAACGGGGCGAGCGACCAACAGAAGAGCGGTATTGCGGCTCCTGGGGCCTCCCTCCGAATAGACATGCTCCTCCCCGAAATCGGGGGCTGTCTGCTGATCTGTTGATCCACGTGTGATTGACAAGGACGCAGCGGACAATCTGGACAAAGGCCCCAGTTTTACAAACTCGTAAAAAGAACGTTTCGCAGGGGCAGGCTGAGTTCCTGCCCCTGTGCAGTATCCAACAGCCTCCCCGAGATGTTCGTAACCTGACTCCAGAGAATATTATTCGATAGACTCACGTGGAACCTCGCTGGGTGAGTAACATGGGTATAGCGGGGACCACTCCTTTTGACGCAGCATTTTTCTTGCTTTTTAGCGCCATTTTGATTATTTTATAGTAGAGATTCAGCCCAATGAGATGGTGTTGAGCTCGTTTTCAAGGTTTAGAGCTTGCCGCTTTGAACTCAACTTCCTATCTGACTCCTATTTCTGTAGGAGGTTCTGCGATGAAAAAGAAGACCTGGCTGGCTCTCCTATTTGTTCTTTGGGCTTTGCCTGCCTGGGCGGAGCTAATTGTCGATACTGCCTGGGTGAGACGATACAACGGCCCGGGAGACTACGATGATGTAGCTGAAGCCTTGGCCGTGGACGATGCAGGCAACGTCTATGTGACCGGGTATAGCTGGAGCGGCCCATGGACAGCCGAGGACTACGCCACCATCAAGTATGATCAGCAGGGGAGCGAACTGTGGGTCGCAACCTACAACGGCCCAGGAAGCAGCGAGGATTGGCCATTCGCGTTGGCGCTGGACGATTCAGGGAATGTATGTGTGACCGGAAGAAGTATTGGCAGCGAAACGTCGTGGGACTATGCCACCATAAAGTACGATTCTTCGGGGAACGAACTATGGGTAAGCAGATATGCAGGACCCGCACGTCACTGGGACATAGCCACGCACATAGCGGTGGATGACTCGGGCAACGTACACGTGACCGGTTCAAGCAAAGGCGGCGGGACGGATCTGCTTGACTATGATTATGCCACCATAAAGTACGACCCCGACGGAACTGAGCTTTGGGTGAGACGATACAACGGCCCCTCGGACTTATTGGACTGCCCCAGAGGTCTGGCTTTAGACGAAAATGGCAATGTCTTTGTGACGGGGGTGAGTTGGGACAGTGTCACCAATGGTGTCTTATGGCAGTCTGACTGCGCCACCGTAAAGTATGACGCTTCAGGAAACCAGCTGTGGATACAAAGATACAACGCGCTTGGAGACGGCATTGACGAGGGCAGGGCCATGGCAATAGACGGTTCCGGCAATGTCTACGTCACCGGATGTAGTGACGGCAGTGGGACCTGGTGGGATTATGCTACCATTAAATATGATTCTTGGGGAAACCAGCTCTGGGTAAGAAGATACACCGGGCTGGGGGAATTCGCCGATGACGTTCCCTGTGCCATAGCGCTGGACGCTTCTAACGACGTTAATGTGACCGGATACAGCCGTCACAACTGGTGTGTACCATACAACGGTGATTATGCAACCGTTAAGTACGACTCCTCAGGCAACCAGCTCTGGGCGAGAAGATATGAAGGAACTCTTGAACTGGATGATGAGGCCCGCGCCATGGCAGTGGGTAGTTCTGGGAGTGTGTACGTGACCGGTAGAGTCGACTACAGCTATGATAGCGGGGTCCTGGGCGACTATGGGACCGTAGGGTATGACTCAGAAGGAAACGAGCTGTGGTTTCAGAGATACAACGGAGGCGCAGAGGGCTTTGATGAAGCCAAGGCCATTGCCGCAGACGACTTTGGCAATGTGTACGTGACCGGATATAGTATGGATGACAACACGCACAAAGACTGGGTCACCATAAAGTACGTCCAGGCACTCCGCGGAGACGCCGCCAGAGACGGAGCGATAGACATTCAGGACGTGATTTACATCATTGCGTATCTCTACGAAAACGGCTCTGCCCCTCAACCTTTGGAGGTGGGGAACGTTAATTGCGACGAGACTATGGATGTATGTGATGTGGTTTACCTGATTAACTACGTGTTGAAGGATGGGCCATCGCCTGACTGTTAGCTTGCGGCCGGCAAGCTATCTTAGGGGCGAGTTAATCGCTCCTAGCTCTCGTCGAACTGGGGCTTTTGCTGTAGGTGCTGGGTCCCACGAGACTCACCAGGACATTTCGACTTCGAAATCAGGCAGAAAATTCCTTTGGTTTTCTAAAAATTCTGCTTGCTTTTTGACGACCTTTGTATTATTTTGAATTTGGATTCCGAAAAGACTTCGCCCTTTAGATTCGATTTTTGTAGCTTGAAACTTGAGCTATTAATCTGAGGACGTGAACGTCTTACCACAAAACCATCAACCCTGGAGGTGGTAACATGTGCAGAAAAGGTTTACTGATTCTGCTTGTGGTTCTCTGGGCTTTGCCCTCGTCTGCGGACATGGTCGTGCATACCGCTTGGGTAAGGACATACGATAGTCCGGGAAGTTTTCAAGATGAGGCTCACGCTATAGCTGTAGACGATTTTGGCAATGTGTACGTCACTGGACAGAGCGTGGGGAGTGGGACAGACTGGGACTATGCCACCGTGAAGTACCACCCGGACGGAGAAGTCGCCTGGGTCACAAGGTACAATGGGCCAGCAGATTCCCGGGATGTAGGCGTTGACATAGTCGCCGATGGCTCAGGGAATGTGTACGTTACGGGGCACAGTGTGGGCGCTGGGAATAACTCTGACTGTCTCACAATAAAGTATCAGCCCGACGGAGACACTGCCTGGGTGAGAAGGTACAACGGGCCTGCCAACTCAACTGATGCAGGGTTTGGTATAGCACTTGATTTGTCCGGTAATTTGTATGTCACGGGGTACAGTATCGGAAGCGAGAGCAGCGAGGATTACGTCACCATCAGATATGACGCAAACGGCAATGAAGCCTGGGTCGCCAGGTACAATGGGCTGGGAAACGGCGATGACAAGGCTCACGCTATAGCTGTGGATAATGCGGGGAATGCCTATGTGACCGGCGCGAGTCACGGCAGCGGGACCAGTTCTGACTTTGCCACCATTAAGTACGACCCGGATGGCAACGAGTTGTGGGTACAAAGATATGATGGACCTGAAACCGGAGCTGATGCAGCTTACGGCATCGCTGTAGACAATTCTGGCAATGTCTACGTGACCGGGTCGAGCTATGACAGCGATGTGGTCTATCAGTACTCAACCGTAAAGTATGATCCGAACGGGAACGAACTCTGGGCAAGAACGTATGCTGATGAGCTGATCATACCACCTGGCTCGGTTGCTTCGGCCATAGCAGTTGATGGTTCAGGGAATGCCTGCGTGACCGGATGGAGCCGTTTCAGCGGAACGCTCTTTGACTACGCGACGGTAAGGTATGACGGCGCCGGGGAAGAGCTCTGGGTGGCAAGATACCACTCAGGGTCAGACAACTGCGAGGTGGCTTCTGCCATAGCCCTTGATGATTTAGGTAACGCTTACGTCACCGGATATAGTCAGGGTGTCGAAGGGGCCCACGATGATTATCTTACCGTAAAGTATGATCCAGACGGGAACCAGCTATGGACAACAAGATACAACGGATCGGGGAATTACTTCGACGGTGCCTGGGCCATAGCGGTGGATGGTTCTGGCAATGTGTATGTGACCGGACAAGCTTCCGGTAGCGGAACCAGTTACGACTATGCCACCATCAAGTACGTTCAGTATGACGCCGTCCGCGGAGATGCCAACGGTGATGGCGTGGTAGAATCTGGAGACGTGGTTTTTATGGTAAACTATCTGTTCAGGGGTGGTGCTCCCCCTGATCCACTCCCGGCAGGAGATAGCAATTGCGACGGTGGCGTCGACTCTGGGGACGTGGTGCACCTGATAAACTACCTGTTCAGAGGAGGGCCGCCGCCTTCGTGCTAAGCAAAAGGGTATTTCAGTTCTCAGAGACCCGGCCGAGTCCCTCATTGAGGGGTTCGGCCGTTTTATTGCAGGTTTACTTTTGAAGCAATATTGTCTTGCTTTTGAGGGAGCAATGCATATATTAATAAGAGAGCCACAGTCTTTTACAGAGACTATCCGCTAAGGGTCCATAGGCGCACAGCCGCACCAGAACCTTTAACCTCATATTGGAGGTAAGCAGAATGACTGGAAGAGATCATTTACTCAAATGCAATAAGATGTTCATTCTCTCAGTAGCGCTAGTTGCGTTGGCTGGTGCTCTCTGCCCGCAGTCGGCTGATAGCAACCATAAGCAAGAATCCTCTGCAGAACCTATCTGGATATTCGATTCTGATCTCGACATCCGGCGCGTTGAAACCGCTGATGTCAACGAGGACGGCGTTAAGGATGTGATAGCAGCGGAATACAGCTCCGACTATTACGGCGAGATATCCAAGGTTTACGCCATTGACGGGGCAACGGCCGATACGCTGTGGACCTATCAGGTGAACGACGGTATCCGCTCAATGACTATCGGCGATCTAAATAATGATGGTGTCACGGATGTGGTCGCCGGCGCTTCATATCATTCCACCAACACGCCCGACGGAAGGGTCCATGCGATTAACGGGGCGGATGGCAGCCAGCTGTGGACGTATTACACCGGGTCGACCAACAACTCTGTTACCGTGGGCAACCTTAACGGCGATGCGTATCTGGACGTGGCAGTGGGGTGTTTCGACGACTATGTCCACGCCATTAATGGTCAGACCGGGGGCGAGCTCTGGAGCACGCTTATCGGCAGTCTGTGGTTGAATGCAGTCGATGCCGGAGATGTGAATGGCGACGGCATTGACGATGTCGGATATGCTCACGAGTACCTGGCTGGCTGGGACAACTACTTCGGCGTTCTGGACGGCACCAATGGATCGGAGATATGGGGTATGACGGTTCCTTATGTGGTGATGGACGTCCTGATAGACGATATCGACTTCGACGGAGACCCGGAAGCCGTCTTCGGCGGTATTTACTCCTATGACCAAGGGGAGGTATTCGTCAGAGACGGGTTGAACGGCGATCTGGAATGGAGCTATAATCTGGGAAGCCTCAATCATACCAACGGCGACATTGTTCTCCGTTCCCATGATATGGACGACGATGAAGAGCCGGACCTGATAGTTGGCACCTACCTTGGCACTCACGTAATTTATGCTTTTGCCGGTGGATCGGACGTCCCCCTGTGGATATCCGACACCCTGGATGGAAATACCAGAGATATAGCCTTCGGGGACGTAACCGGCGACAACGACCTAAACGTGGTAGCGGCAACCAGCGACAGAGTGCAGGTTTTAGAGGGTCGCGACGGCTCAAAGACATGGTATTACTCGGTGGATGGATCGATTCAGAGCGTGGGCTGCGGTGATTTCGATGACGACGGCATAACGGATGTCGCGGCCGGAGGCGGTGCCGAACACAGCGGGTCACCGCCTAATCCCGCCAAAGGAGTATGGGCATTGAGAACAGTCCAGTCCCCGGTCCTGTGGGAGTACGCGTTCGGGGAGTACGGAAACGCCATAGCCGTCGCTGACCTCAATGACGATGAATACGAAGACGTCATCGCCGTCTGTTCGCTCGGTGACCTGGCGGTGGCAATTGATGGCTCAACCGGCACCGAGCTGTGGACCTGGATCGGGACAGAGAATCTGTACGCCGTAACTGCTGGAGATTTCGACAATAGTGGAAAAAGTGACGTCGCCGTGGGCGGGAACGATGACCGGGTGACCGGTTTGTTTGGCACGCATGGCACCGAGATGTGGCAGTTCAGCAATCCAGGTGATCAGATTTACAGAAAATGCTTGCAGGCGGCTGACTTGAATGGTGATGAATGTGTGGACGTTGTAGCGGGCAGTGACGACAGTCACGTTTACGCCATAAACGGCTCAAATGGAAGCGAGCTGTGGAATTGCCCCGTGGGGGCCAGCGTCGGTGAGGTGGAGCTGGCCCAGATGAATGGCTCGGGGCCGCTGGATGTGGTGGTCGCCGTGGGCAGCGGTACCGCCGGCAAGAAGGTGGTGGTGGTTGATGGATCTGATGGGAGCGTACTCTGGGAATACACTGCTCCCGAAGCGGTTGAACATGTAGAAGCACTGGATGTCAACGGTGACGATATCCCTGATGTCGCTGCGGCCATTACTCCCTTTGCGCCGAAGGAAATTATCATGATAAATGGCTCAACGCATCTGCCCATGTGGACACAACCTTTGCCGGTGGCCTCGAACGTGCACAGCCTGGCTCATGGTGACCTGAACGGCGATGACATCCCCGACGTTGTCGTGCCAGGAAATTCGACTGATAAAAACGTGCACGCATTAAGCGGCGATGACGGCCATGAGCTGTGGAGCTTTGAAACCGGGGGAGAGGTGAACTGCGTTCTGGTCTACGACGTGGACAACGATCACCAGATGGATGTGGTGGCCGGATCGGACGACCAGAACGTTTACGTCATCAACGGATCGACAGGTGAATCTTTCTGGAATTACAGCTGTGCGGATGACGTAATGGACGTCAAGATCGGTGACATCAGCGGAGATGAATTACCCAACATCGCCTGTGTCACCTTCGGTTCGAACGGAGTGGTCTACGTGTTCAAATCCCTCGCAACGGAGCCGGGGTACGTGACCGGTGACGCCAACGGAGACGGAGAGATTGCGCCCGGAGACGTGGTCTATCTGATCAACTATCTATTCAGAGACGGTCCTGCTCCCGATCCGTTGGCGGCTGGAGATGCCAACTGTGACGGTTCGGTTGAAGCCGGCGACATCGTCTTCCTGATCAGTTATCTTTTCAGAGGTGGCCCGGCACCTTCCTGCTAGGCCGAATAAGGTACTCACTCGCAGTAAACTTGGCCGAACCTTCACCCTGAGGGTTCGGCCTATTCATGTCCTGTAGCCAAGCCATCTTAGTAAGCCGGATTACACTTGACACCGGGTAAAAGTTGAGTATTATTATACCAGGAGATTACATTCACTGGGGAGACCTAGAATGACATACCGCCGATCTTTTCAGTACGGTCTGCCCGCCTTAGGACTCAAGGTTTGCCCTAAATCCAGCACTCCTTGACACGGGCTCGAAACTATCATTTGACCCTAAATCTCCAACATCTTCTTCCGGAGGTACGAAGTGCACATAAGAATCCTAATGCTTTTGTTCCTGGGCATAGCCGGCCTGTCTAACTATGCCTTCCGGGCTTGGCCCGCTTCTGCCCAAACGCACCATATTGTCTCTACCACACCTACGCAGAACCAGCTGAACGTGCCTGTCTCCACCGATATATCGGTGGCGTTTGATATCGAGATGGAGGACACGACGATCAATGATTCCACTTTTGTGGTGAATGCCAGATACACCGGGCTGCACCAGGGCACCATCACCTGCAACGGTGCGACCAAGACCGTCAGCTTCGACCCCAAAGAGGATTTCGAGGAAGGCGAAGTGGTCACGGTGGTTCTAACCACGGGTATTCAATCATCACTGGGGGTTCCTCTGGACAGGAGTTATGCCTGGTCTTTCACTCTGGTAGTCGAGGACGGTGCAGGCACCTTCCCTCCTGCGGTCGATTATCAGGCGGGCGGTGAGCCCGTATCGGTCTTTGCTGCTGATCTGGATGGTGACGGTGGTGTGGATCTGGTAACCGCAAATTCGGCTTCCGACAATGTCTCGGTTCTTCTGAACCGTGGGGATGGCAGCTTTGCCGATTCGGTCAATTACCCTGTCGGTGATGAGCCCTCCTCCGTCTTTGCTGCTGATCTTGATGCTGATAGTGACCTTGACCTGGTAACCTCAAATGTTCAGTCAGACAACGTCTCGGTTCTTCTAAACCATGGGGACGGCAGCTTTGCTGATTCGGTCAACTATCCGGTCGGAACCCAGCCCGCGTCGGTGTTTGCCGCTGATCTGGATGGCGACGGCGACCTGGATCTGGCGACAGCAAATCGGTTGTCCACGGATGTCTCAGTTCTTTTCAACCATGGGGATGGCGCCTTTGCTAATCCGGCCGGATATTCTGTCAGTGAGTTCGCCTACTCAGTCTTTGCCGCTGATCTGGATGCTGATGGCGACCTTGACCTGGCAACCGCGAATTGGAATTCCGACGACGTGTCGGTTCTTCTGAACCACGGGGATGGCAGCTTTGCCGATCCGGTCAAATACTCGGTCGGTGATACCCCATACTCAATCTTCGCGGCTGATCTGGATGCTGATGGTGACCTTGACCTGGCAACCGCAAATGGTCAGTCTTTCAATGTCTCGGTTCTGTTGAACCACGGGGATGGAAGCTTTGCCGATCCGGTCAATTATCCGGTCGGGCGCCAGCCCCAGTCAGTGTTTGCGGCTGATCTGGATGGCGACGGCGACCTGGACTTAGTGGCGGCAAACTTCGGCTCCGACGATGTCTCGGTTCTTCTAAACCACGGTGATGGCACCTTTGCCGATTCGGTCAATTATCCGGTGGGTTGGAACCCTTACTCGGTCTTCGCCGCCGATCTGGATGGTGATGGCGACATGGATCTGGCAACTGCCAATTATTCTTCCGACAGTGTTTCGGTTCTGCTGAACGAAGCTGGCAGCGATGTAGAAACTACTGCAGAGCCAGTTCCAACCCGATTCTCCTTGCGTCAGAACTACCCTAATCCTTTTAATCTATCCACCGCCATAAACTACTGGGTCCCGACTCGCTGTCACGTGACGATTTCCATCTACAATATCTTGGGCCTGAGAGTAGATACCATCGTCGACGACGTAAAGCCTGCGGGCGAGTACACCGCCCGGTGGGACGGGACAGACCGTGATGGAAGGCCGGTGGCGACAGGAGTCTATCTGTACCGGATCAAAGCCGGCGATTTGACCGAGACGAAAAAGATGCTCCTTCTGAAATAGGGGGCCGGAGCAGAAGCCGGGCCTGCACATTAAGAAATCCCGACAAGACAGCTTGCGATCCCTATGAAGTTCGAAATTTCAATCGTGGCGGCGTGATTGCCCCGGGCGATGTGGCCTATCTGATAGATTATCTTTTCAGAGGTGGCCCGGCACCTTCCTGCTAGGGCCAAGAAGATACTCACTCGCAGTAAACCTGGCCGGACTTCCTCACAGGAGGTTGGACGGTTTCTTAATCTCCAACCAGTCCTTCCTGTAAGGCCGATTTTCCCTAAAATCTGCAGGAAGTTGATTACTGTAATGGTACCGGTCCGTGTTACGTGCTGCAGCCTGAGGAGCACAGGACGTGCATCTTATTCGCCTGGCTTCTTGACTTAAAACTTAAGGCTTCGGCCGGAACTCACGTGCTGCTTGCCACGTATATGGAACTGACATGTGGCCCTAAATATCCCGCACCTTCTACCGGAGGTCTAAAGTGGACAAGAAAATCCTGATGCTTTTGCTGTTGGGCATGGTAAGCCTTTCGAGCCATGCCTTCTGGGTAATGCCTGCTTCTGCTCAACCGCCCCACATTGTTTCCACCTCGCCTGCGCAGAATGAACTCAACGTACCGATCTTCGCCAACATATCGCTGACCTTCGATGTGGACATGGACCAGACGACCATCAACGACTCCACATTTTTGGTCAATGCTACGTGTACCGGGCGCCACACAGGCTCGATTAGCTACGACGTTGCCGCCAAGACAGCAACCTTCGATCCGCACAACAACTTTAGCGTGGGAGAAGTCGTAACTGTGGTCCTGACCACTGGTATGGAATCGTCTCAAGGTGCTCCTTTGGATAACAGTCTTGCCTGGTCTTTTACCTGTGTGGTTCATGACGGTACCGGAACTTACCAGCCACACTCAGTCTACCCGGTGGGTGATGCCCCTAACTCGGTTATCGCGGCAGATCTGAATGAAGACGGTTACTTGGACCTGATTGCCACAAATACGTATTCCAACAATTTGTCAGTATTGCTCAGTGACGGAGACGGCGGTTTTACTGCACAGTCGCTATACTCAACAGGCAACACTCCCATTACAGTCTTTGCAGCGGATGTGGATGGTGACGGATATGTTGACCTGGTTACCGCAAATCTGAACTCGGACAACGTTTCCGTGCTGCTGAACAATCAGGACGGTACTTTTGGCCCCCAATCGCTATACCCCGTAGGTGACGGCCCCTGGTCAGTTTTTGCTGCAGATCTGGATGGGGATGGAGATGTTGATCTAGCCACCGCTAATTACGAGTCCGACAGTATCTCGGTTGTGCTGAACAATGGAGACGCCAGTTTTGCCTCACACGCTCCTTATGCAGTGGGTGATTACCCGATTTCGGTTTTTGCCGCAGACCTGGATGCAGACGGTGACCTTGACCTGACCACTGCCAACCAGTTTTCGGACAGCATCTCAGTCCTGCTCAACAACGGAGATGGTGATTTCGCTTCACAGTCGCTGTATGCGGCGGGTGAGGAGCCTCACATGGCTTTTGCAGCAGATCTAGATGGGGACGGCGATCTTGATCTGGCCGTCGCAAATGCTGTATCGGACAACGTCTCGGTATTACTCAACAATGGCGATGGAGTCTTCCCCGCACAGTCGCTCTATTCAGTGGATGACAGCCCTCGTTGGATTTTGGCAGCAGATCTAAATGGAGACGATTATCTCGACCTGGTTACTGCGAACAACTATTCCCACAATGTCTCAGTACTATTCAACAACCGAGACGGCACCTTCGCCGCACAGTCGCAATATGCAGTAGGCGGTTACCCTCACACGGTTTTTGCAGCGGACTTAGATGGAGATGGCGATCTTGACCTGACCACGGCAAGTTTCACCTCCGACAATGTTTCGGTTCTGCAGAACAAGAACCGACCCCACATTGTCTCCACCTCACCCGCGCAGAACGAGTTGAACGTACCGCTCTCCAGCAATGTATCCGTTACGTTTGACATTGATATGGATGAGACCACCATCAACGACTCCACGTTTGTGGTCAATGCCAGGTCAACCGGGCTGCATCCGGGCACGATAACTTACGACGGTCCGAGCAGAACGGCTACGTTTGACCCGGTAGAGGATTTCGATGAAGGAGAAGTGGTTACGGTTACGCTCACCACCGGGCTGGAGTCGTACGACGGTATTACTCTGGACAGCGCTTATGTCTGGTCTTTTACATCGATTGTCTACGATGGTTCAGGCACCTTTGCCCCCCACTCGGTCTATTCGGCGGGCGGCGATCCTCACTCAGTCTTTTCTGCTGATCTGGATGGGGATGGGGACCTGGACTTAACGACTGCAAATTACCTCTCCGACAACGTCTCGGTTCTGCTGAACGACGGGGATGGCACGTTTGCCCCCGAATCCGTCTACCCGGTGGGGGACGCCCCTGCCTCAGTCTTTTCTGCCGATCTGGATGGGGATGGGGACCTGGACTTGGTGACTGCAAATAGCAATTCCAACAGCGTCTCGGTTCTGCTGAACAACGGCGATGGCACCTTTGCCACCCATTCCGTCTATGCAGCGGGTGAGGGTCCTCTCCCAGTCTTTTCTGCCGATCTGGATGGGGATGGGGACCTGGACTTGGCGGCTGCAAATCCCTATTCCGACAGTGTCTCGATTCTGCTGAACTACGGGGATGGCACCTTTGCCACCCGATCCGTCTATCCGGCGGGCGACTATCCTTCCTCAGTCTTTTCTGCCGATCTGGATGGGGACGGGGACCTGGACTTGGCGGCTTCAAATTGGCTTTCCGACAATGTCTCGGTTCTGCTGAACAACGGGGATGGCACCTTTGCCCCCCATTCGGTCTATCCGGTGGGTGACGATCCTGTCTCGGTCTTTTCTGCTGATCTGGATGGGGATGGGGACCTGGACCTGGCGACTGCAAATT
>CAYGCR010000034.1:0-34282 GCA_964348415.1 uncultured Ignavibacteria bacterium
GGTCTTCGTGGGTGTAGATACTCTGGATGGAAAGCCAACCAAGTGGCTGGTGGAAAATAGCTGGGGAGACGAAAAAGGAGACAAGGGATATTGGACCATGTACGACGAGTGGTTTGACGAATACGTCTACAAGGTCATAATCCAAAAGAAGTATTTGCCTAAAAGAGTATTGGATGTCCTGAAGACCGAGCCGATCGTGCTGCCGCCGTGGGATCCGATGTGATACCGCCAGCGGCCTGGAGTGTCTGCCTTTAGGCAGACCTTTGGTTCGGCTGAAGCCGAACACTCCAGAGCATTTGGTCCGGCTAAAGCCGGACAATCCAGGGAACTTGGAGTGTCTGCCTTCAGGCAGACCTCTGGTTCGGCTGAAGCCGAACACTCCAGAGCATTTGACAATCCAAGGTCTCAAAATTCGTCTTTCCTGTCCGTGAAGTCAATGATCGGATATTGGGCGAAAATGCTATCCATACACTCTCTGCCCAACTTCCTTAAGTAGTAGTTGTAGCTAGAGAATTCGTAGTCGTCACATTTGCTGACGCAGCCATGCTTCACTGGGTTGTAGTGGATATAGTTGAATCTTTTGTAAAAAGTGTGTTTGTCCCTTATGCAATTATCCCAATAATTCCACCAGATCTGTCTTCCCTTCGTGTTCTCCAACGAATTGAGTTCAAACGAGCTACCGCCATTGATAAAACCCACAAACTGCCCCAGATTTTGCTCTTCTCTAAACGAAAAAGGAGATGATAATGATTGGACAGTATAAGCCAAGTATAAGTCCTGACTTTATACTTGATGGCAGCGCCTCTTAGCCTGTGCTTTAAAATTTTCATCTTGGAGCCACTGTCGAAAAACTGCTGTTTGTTCAATGTGGACGCCGTTACGAAATATATTTTCTGATCCAGATGTAGATGGAACGGCTTGTGGCGCTTAAAACCTGTCTTCGTCTTCATATCTAAGCATCCATTGCCTTTTGGAGTGTCTGCCTTTAGGCAGACATTAGGTTCGGCTAAAGCCGAACACTCCAAGGAACCTAGTGCGGCTAAAGCCGGGCACTCCAAGCATCATAGATTGTTTCGTCAAAAAGGACAAACCGGACTTCATCCAGGTACTTTGCTCTTTTTGTGAAATCTCTGACCGCATCCAGCATTATCCGGGCGCACTCATCGATAGGGAATCCTCCCACCCCCGTGCCAAAAGCAGGGAAGGCTATGGAACTGATTCTCAGTTCTTCGGCCCTTTCGAGGCTATTTATTGTAGCGTTGTTTATGTATTCTTCGCTGGTTGTCAGATCCTGCCCCATGATTGCAGCATGAATCACGTATTTGGCTTTTAGGTTTCCCGCCGAGGTTATGACCGCTTCCCCAACTGGAATGGGTCCTTTGCTCATCGCCTCCTTCTCAATCTCTGTCCCACCCTTTCTCTTGATAGCACCCGCCACTCCGGCTCCCATCCAGAGATGATCGTTGGCAGCATTTACGACAGCATCGACTTCTTGTTCTGTAATATCACCCTGAATCAGTTTGATTCTTATCTTTTGCGGTTTGTTCGGCATGAAACACCCTCGGAAATCTTCTCGCCAGCAATCTGTCAAGAACTATAATCGTCAGGGCACAGACAATACCCAGAATTATGCCTGCCGCCACGTCAAAGGGATAATGTACCCCCACGTACACACGGGAGTATGCCACCAGAACAGCAACGCCAATCAAAGCAATTCTCAGCCTGGGATAAACGAAGGAAAGGAGAATCGTACCGGTAAAGATGTTAGTCGCGTGAGACGAAGGGAAAGAGAAGGACCTGGTGCAGCTCACCAACAAATGCACGTTATCCAGCACATTACAAGGCCTTGCCCTTCCTACCAGCGGCTTGAGCAGGTTGTTGCAGACCTGATCACTCAGCGTAATACCCAAGACCAAAAGCAGGACTGCCACTCTTCCTCTCTTTTGTCCAAATACAAGAAGAGAGATCGCCAACAGGACGAAAGGAATGCGCCAGTAATCCAGATTGGTCAGAACGGGCATTAAAAAGTCGAAAACGACATTCTGAGCCTTGTAGTTAAGAAGATAAAACAAGCCGGCGTCAATCTGTATTGCTTTTTCCAAGAATGAACACACCATGTTTGTCTGACCTGCAGAGAACCATATAAAAGCTTCTGCGCCTTCTTCTTAGTGCTCCCTCTTAAAGTGTTGAATGAAGTGCTCTGCCTCGCTCAAGGTCGGTATTCCTGCTCTCCCGCCCAGCTTTCTGCATTTGATAGCTGCACAAGCATTGGCAAATCTGGCAGTTGTTTTCAAAGACCATCTCTCCAACAGCCCATAGATGAAAGCGCCGTGAAACACGTCCCCAGCTCCGGTGGTATCGACCACTTTCACCTTAAAGCCCGGTGAATGAAAGATCTTGTTTCCTAACGCGCAGACGCAACCGTCTTCACCTATGGTCACGACTACGGTTCTGAATCCTTTTCGCGTCAACTTTTCGCACGCTTCGGAAGGATCGGTCCTCTTCGTGAACCCGCAGGCAAATCTCTTGGATACGATCAGATGATCCACGTACGGAAAGGCTTTCTCCACTCCCTTCCTCAGACTCCCCACATCGAGACAAACCTCCGCTTCCTGTTTCTTTGCCCACATGGCCGCCAGGATGTTGATCTCGGGCTCGCGTGCATCGATGTGCAAGAATCTAGTGGAGATCGAAGTGAGGAATTTTAGCTCATCTTTCTTGATAAGATTCTTTTTGTCCCGATCCAATGCCACCGTCCTCTTTCCTGTTCCCTTATCCACCCAGATAAACGCTCTGGAGGTGTTGGTCTTCTGGTCCACCAGAAGATATCGGGTATCGACTCGTTCATTCTTCAACTGCGATTTGACGAACGCTCCTTCCGCGTCATCTCCGATTTTGCCGATGTAGCAAACCTTCGCCCCCAGCTTTGCCAGGGTTACCATGGCGGTAGGAACCGGACCCCCACCCTGAATCGAGGATGTGACGACGTCCACCTTGTCGTCCAGACGAGGATACGGATCCAGTATGCACAGATAATCCAAGGCATTGACCCCCAGACCAACGCAATCGTACTTGGTGGTTCTATTTGAACTCGACCTGGGCATTGGTGGCCTGCACAAGCGCTTTCTTGACTTTTTCCAGCAGAGTGGCTCTTACCATAATCCTCGCAGTTGGCTTCTCTTCGAACCCGTGATCTTTGATCCGAACACTATACTTGCCAAAAACCTGATTCACCCTCCCGGTCATACTCAAAGGATATGAAAGTACGAGCTCTGAGGTTACCAGTTTCGTAGCCTTGTCAGCTTTTTGCAGCACGCTCTGAGCACTTTGACGATAAGCACGAGAAAGCCCCCCGGTTCCCAACTTGATTCCCCCAAAGTACCGGGTCACCACTATCAGGACGTTATGAAGATTTTCCGATTGGATGGCAGACAATATGGGCTTTCCTGCAGTCCCTTTGGGCTCACCTGCGTCGCTGAATCTTAGACTTTGGTTAGGCGCCTTCCCGATTCGCCAGGCGAAGCAATTATGGGTGGCATCAAAGAACTCTTTGGAGATTTTTTCAATAGAATCTTCGGCAGCTTCCTCTGACTCCACGGGAATGGCGGTGGCAATGAATATCGAACCCTCAACTTTTTTCTTGAAGCGGACCGAGGTTTTTATGGTCAGGTATTCATCGGAGGAACTGGAGGTCATTTTTGGGAATCATCTTTCAACTTGGGCAATAGAAACTGCTCGATCAGTCTATTAAACCTGGCCATGTATATTAAGTCAAACTTATCCATCTCAAACGGTATGAGCTTTTCGGCTTTAAGCCTTGCTAAAGCCGCCTCTTTCTTGGCTTCCCCCAGGGTAAGCCTGCCGCTTTTTATTTTCTCACATACTTCATCCACGATTCTCTTGAGCTCCTTTATCCTTTCATCGTAATCGAGGTATTCCTTCATATCCGACGTAAGAAAGAAATTCTGCAGAACTTCAAGTGGCTATCTATCTCAGATGGAAGCTGGCTAAAATTTCGCCTACAGATAATTTACTACCAGGTCCAACTCTTCAACTCCCTGAAGTGGAACCGCACCTTCGGCAACAAGCTCCTCAACTTTTTGGGAGTCCTCTTTTCTCATCACGAACAGTGGTTTCCCCTGCTGAATGGCAACGTTCGCAGCATCCATCGTGCCCGGACTGTTCTCGTCCATCTCCACCACGATGACCGCTTGAGACAGCCCCACCACGATTCTGTTCCTGGCCATCAGCTGTCCCACTTTCACCGGAACGTTTAGATTGTATTCAGTTATCAGCGCCCCATTCTTAGAGATCTCCTCCGCAAGAGAAACGTTGTCGGAAGGATAAATTCTGTCTAATCCCGTTCCCAAGACCGCATAGGTTTTTCCTCCCCGGCTGATCGCGCCCACGTGAGCGGCAGAGTCAATTCCTTCAGCCATGCCGCTTACCACCACCACGCCTCTTTTAGCCATTTCTTTTCCTATCCGTACCGCAAGTTCGATTCCCTGATTGGTATACCCCCGATGCGTTCCGATCACAGCTACAAATATCTGCTCTCGAAGAGGAAACTCTCCCTGGAAGTAAAGAACAGGTGGAGGGTTGTCTATGCGCTTGAGTATCTCAGGATAATCCTCATCCAACATAGTTAACACACCTATTCCCTTTTTTTCCAGGGAATCAAGCTCTCTTTCTACCTCGGGCAAAAGCGCTTTTGACTTAAGAATCTGATCTGCCTTTTCCGGCGTCATCCGGGGAAGGGACGAAAGCTCTTCTTTCGACGCCTGATACACTTTCTCTGGCGAGCCAAAAGTCAGGAGAAGTTGCTGGAATCGCTTTGGACCGACCTTGGCTTTCTCCCTGAGCGCAACCACGTATTTTCTATAGTACACGCCGCACCTCTTCATGATCACCTTCATTTTACAATGCAAGTTACATGAAAAGAAGCTAAATATCAAGGAAAATCAAGAGGAGCGTTGAAAAAGCGTTTCTTGCCCAAAGACATTCCTGAAAAGCGGAAGGCGTGATTAACTCGCGTACTGGAGAGGATGACTCGGGGGCGCTTTGCGTCTCAGGTCTTATTGGCGAAAGTAAAGGATCTAGCGCAGAGAGGCCTGTTGATCGAAGGACCCAACCGATCCAAAACCGCGAGTTCTTGCCAGCACCAGAGCATATGTCTTGGCTGCACCGGCCTCCCTGAGTATGGCCGTAATCTGATCCAGGGTAGCTCCAGAGTCAAAGACATCATCCACTAGAAGGATCCTCTTCCCATTCAGTTTCAGCGGCCTCGACAATCCAAAGCTATTAAGCACATTGAGGCTTTTGAACTCCTTGTTGTGAATACTCTTCTGCGGTTTGGTTAACCTGGCTCTGGCAAAGACTCCCCTTTCCCAAGGGATGTTTGTTCTTTCTTCAATCCTTTCTGCCAGGAAAGAGACGGGGTCAAATGATCGGCTCTTGAAGGATGGACGAATGAACACCATTACATCGGCCGATTTCAAAGTGAGTCGGCTAGTTATGAAGGCTGAGGCCAAATCCGCCAAAATCACACCAGCTTCCCGATCTTCTTCGTACTTGAATCTATGCAAAAGATGCCCCAACCTGGTTTTTTTTCGATTCGCCCTTTCTGATCTACCCTGTTCGCCCAAAGCAAAACCGGAGTCGAAGTCTCCCCAAAGGGGAATTTGTCGGAGATCGGATAAGGAGATCCGTGCAAGTTCCTCGGTGGAACTGATAATCCAGCCAAAACCGACCTTGTCCAGCAGCCCTTTTATGCTATCCACCTGCATGGATGATTCCCTGTTGGAAATGAATCTTAAAGATCGGTGTCCTGGTTTTCGCCTGGGAGGGCAAGACCTTTTGGCCGGGTGAAAAGATCCAGGGCATAAAGGAGATTGTCACAGTGTCTTCTGAAATCCGGCAGATATTCTTCTTTTACAGGATCAATGGGTGGGGCGACCATTCTGAGGGGGTTCACATATCTCCCGTTGGCTTTCACTCGATAATCCAGGTGGGGCCCAGTAGAAGTGCCGCTGCTGCCTACATATCCTATCAAGTCCTTCTGTTTCACCTTCGCACCTCTTCTGATTCCTCGGGCCAAGCGGGAAAGGTGTCCGTAGGACGTGACAAAACCGTTAGGGTGACGAATCTCCACCACTCTTCCAAAACCTCTTTTCCGGCCGGCGTAGATTACCGTTCCGTCGCCGGAGGAGACCACCGGCGTCCCCACCGGAGCAGCGTAATCCACTCCCAGGTGTGGTTGAAATCTTCTAAAAATCGGATGAAACCTCCTGTAAGAAAAGCGGGAGCTGATACGCCGGTAATTCAGAGGAGACTTCAGGAAAGCCTTCTTCACCGATTTGCCGCTGGGATTATAGTAGCTTCTTCGTCCGTCGGGAGACTTATATAGAACGGCTTGAAAAATCTGATCTCCCAATCTATATTCCGCTGCCAAGATGTCGCCATATTTTATGAAATCCCCATCCTTTCGATATTCTTCGTACATCAACCGGAAGGCGTCGCCCTTTCTTGGCTCAGTCAGAAAGTCTATCTCCCACTCGAATACCTCAGTAAGCTTCATTATAAGCTCCGGGCTATCGCACAAATCTATCATGGATGTCCAGAGAGAGCTTTCTATCTGCCCCTGTACTGATCTCACCATGCAATCGAATTCAAGAGGCTTCACCTCGGTTTTCATCTGCCCATTCTCTCGTGTCACCCTACATCTTTTTTGCATTCCCTTTCGGTACTCGAAGAAAAGTATAGAATCGGGCGTGGTCACAAGCGTGTAGGAATCCCCTGGCAGCGATTTTCTTAAATCGAATTTCCCTCTCAGACTGGAAGTGAGCTGATGGATCAAGGCGTGAGGGAGCCTTTTTCTCAGAAGGGAAAGATAAAGGGATTCATCCAATCTAATCTTACCTTGAAATATGCAAGCCAGGGAAGTGGGGACACAATTCTCTGGGCGGGATTTGTCCCCGTTACTTTCGAACAGGCTGGACCACTGGCACACCATAAGAGAGACGATGGCCAGCCCCAGAAAAGCAGATATCCTCGCCATCCTTCTCTTGCCGGGCTGGAAACTCATTTGTTCTCTTCGAACACCTCTGCTGAAAAAATGTAGATTTCCGCCTCCTTGTCCTTCCAGCAATTCTTATCCGGGATGCCAGCCTTGAAGCATATCTGATCGAGGAAGGTGGTGCGATCCCAACCTTGTTCCGTGGCTACCTGCGGAAGGAAGACCCCCTGGTGATATCCTTTTTTAAGCAGGATCCCGTGCTTCCCAATCTGAATCTCTTCTATGTTCCCAATCCTCTTCAGAGGTGTGAGTACGGATATCTCCAAGTCCAATGAGGGAAGCTCCTCCGGGGAGACCGGCGGAAAACGATGGTCACGTAAGGCTGCCGCTTCTGCCATCTCCTGAATGGTTATGTAGAGCGGTTTAATGGCTTCAATATAGCCGATGCATCCTCGCAGCTGCCCCTGCTTACGAATGGTGACGAAGGCCCCCCTATTTTCTTTGAGGATGGGCGAATCGACTTGGAACTCCGGAGGTTCTTTGCCTTTGACTCTATGCTCAATGGTTGTTCCGGCAATATGCATTAAGGTCTGCTTATCCTGTTCAGAAAGCCCCAACTCTACTCCAACCTTTTCTTTTGCGGACTTCTTCCCGCCCTCTTCTTTGGCCTGGGAATCGTACAGGACTGCCGCCATGTATCCTACCACGCTTGATCGATCTCCGGTGACATCACCTGAGTTGGCATATTTCACTACCTTTGCTTTGTCTGCACCCAATCCTTTGGCGGCAAGCATGGCCGCCGCCATGGGTCCTCCTCCGCACGCCTCACATGCGCCTGAAGAGAGATCGGCAAGCAGCCCTTCAGGATCAAATGCATTCACATGGCTCAGCACAACCTTATCCAATCTGACCGCATCATCATAGGGGTGAAAATGAGAAAGGTCTGTGCTGGCCACGACCAATGCGCTCTCTCCTTTAAGCGCCTTTACTAAAGCATCCGCCAGAGCCTCGCATGTAGCCCGTTCCTGATCGCCAATCACGATAGGAACCAGCTTGAATTTCCCCAACACGACTTGAAGAAAAGGAAGCTGAACCTCCAATGCGTGCTCTGCTCTGTTGCCCGCGAACCCATGACCCTGGGTGGAAAGGAGGACTCTTTCGTTTGCATCTGCGATCTTCCCCGCTAAAGTCGTGTCGACCTCAACTGTGCCCAGCGGAGTTTCGTACGACCCCCCGTCGTATACCGAGGCGCCCTCAAAGTAAGCTATGTGGCTGGGAGAGATGACCACCACCGTTTCGAAAGAAACGCCTTCCAGAAGCTTATAAGAATAAGCCGCCACCTGTCCTGAAAAGGTATAGCCAGCGTGCGGTGATATCAATGCCACGATTTTACCCGGAATGGGTTCCTTTTTGGCTTTGTTGAAAAAACCTGTAATATCTTTGGCAAGGGTTACCGGGTCGCCGGGATAAAAGTATCCCGCCACTGCAGGTCTTCTGGTTTGTCCCATATTGAACCTTCCTTCCTTCCTAACTCCCGCCTCTGATCCGGAGTCCGATCCGCCGCTGCAGGTAAAAGATGCCGAAAATAGCATGCAAAAGATAAGACTTACAGATAGAAATGCCAAGCTTTTTTTCATCTCACATTGCCTCAGGTTGACGTTAAGTGTTCTTTAAATGCTCTACAGAAGTTCGGCTATCACTGTTTGCGGGAATGCGGATACACAGATAGGAAAAGACATCTGGACAGTAAACAATTGGCGATCGAAACCTCTTGTGCGCGCCGTCACCAAGCTACAAAAATAGGTTCTTCGTGACAGTCTGTTTGAAACGGATTAGCTGGACTTGCGTGTGACCGTCCTCCTATCCGGATGAGCACTTCCTTTGTGGTTTTGTCTTTTTCCTCCGGACTTCCCCCTGTGCTTTTTTCTCCAATGCAAGTTTCAGCACCTGGTCCATGGTTTCCACGAAAACGAAACTGACATTCCTTTTTATCTCGTCTGGTATCTCTACCATGTCCTTCTGGTTCTCTTTGGGCAATATCAGGATCTTGACGCCGCCGCGATAGGCGGCTAGGGATTTCTCCTTAAGGCCTCCTATTGGCAGTATTTCCCCTCTCAAGGTTAGTTCTCCGGTCATGGCTAACTTCGGCTTGACCGGTTTTTCAGTCAAAAGCGAGGCTATGGCCGTTGCCATGGTGATTCCTGCCGAAGGTCCGTCCTTGGGGATGGCACCTGCCGGAACGTGGACGTGGATATCGCAATTCTCGAAGAAATCCTCTTCAACACCCAGTCTCTTGCTTGCCGAGCGAACCCAGGACAACGCCGTCTGCACCGATTCTTTCATCACTTCACCCAAGTATCCGGTTAAAGTAAGAGATTTTTTTCCCTTCATCTTGGTGGCTTCCACGAACATCAGATCGCCCCCGGTCTGGGTCCAGGCAACCCCGGGCACCACTCCTATCGGAGGAATCCGGTGGACAATCTCTTGGAAAAACTTAATCGGCCCGAGAAATTTCTCCAGGTTGCCGGGAGTTATCTGTACTCTTTTCTTCCCGCCCGAGGCGACCATTTTGGCCATCTTCCTGCAGATCGTGGCAATCTCCCGGTCCAGGTTTCTCAATCCGGCCTCCCTGGTATAATCATTGATTATCCTCTTCAATGCTTTGTCTCCGAAGTGTAGATCCTTCGGCCCAAGACCATGATTTTCAAGCTCCTTGGGAACCAGATGTCTTTTAGCTATCTGAAGTTTCTCTAAATCCGTATAACCGGGAAGCTCGATTACCTCCATACGGTCTCTCAAAACCCTGGGAATGGGGTCCAGGATGTTTGCCGTGGTGATAAACATCACCCTGGAGAGGTCAAAGGGGACGTCCAGGTAGTGGTCTGAGAAGCTATTATTCTGTTCTGGATCCAAGACCTCCAGCAGAGCGGAGGCCGGATCGCCTCTAAAATCCTGTCCGATCTTGTCCACCTCGTCCAGCATGAAAATGGGATTGTTGGATCCGGCACGTCTGATACCCTGAATCACTCTTCCCGGAAGGGCACCTATGTAGGTTCTTCTGTGCCCCCGAATTTCTGCTTCGTCCCGCATTCCCCCTAACGATATGCGGTTGAATTTCCTCCCCATGGCCCGGGCTATGGAGATCCCCAGAGAGGTTTTGCCTACCCCGGGTGGGCCTACAAAGCACAGAATCGGTCCCTTCGTGTCCCGCTTCAGCTTTCTGACCGCCAGATATTCCAATATCCTTTCTTTAACCTTGTCCAGATCATAATGATCCTCGTCCAGAATCTTCTTTGCTTTCTTGACATCCAGCATATCCTCGGTCCCTCTGCTCCAGGGAAGAGTGACCAGCCAATCCAGGTATGTCCGGGAGACGGTGTATTCCGCTGCAGCCGGGTTCATCCTGGAGAGTCGATCCAACTCCTTCTGAGCTGCGTCCAGAGCCTCCGATGGCATCTTGGCTTCCTTTATCTTCTTTTTGAACTCCTCCAGCTCAGCTGTTCTCTCGTCGCTTTGGCCCAGCTCCTTCTGGATGGCCTTAAGTTGCTCCCGCAATATATACTCTCTTTGGGTCTTGCCCAATTCGCTGGCGGCCTGAGACTGAATTCTCCGGGACAGCTCCAGCACCTCCACCTCCCTGTTGATCTGGGAAAGAACCTTCCTTAATCTTTCCTTTGTATCGAAGGTCTCCAGCAGCCCCTGTTTCTGGGCCACATTTATGTTCAGATTGGAGGCGATAAGATCAGCCAGTCGGCTGGGGTCCTCGGTGTTGATAGCAGTTATCTGCAACTCCTCGGACAGATAGGGAGCCAGGTCCACCACTTTTTTTAAAAGATCCAGTACGTTTCGTACCAGAGCCTCCACCTCCACACCTCTCTCCGTCTTCTCCTGCACGACTTCTATCTGAGATACCAGGTACGGCTCGGCTTTTACGAAGTTCTTTATCCTCACCCGGGACAGTCCCTGAACCAGAAACCTTACACTGCCGTCAGGAAACCTTAGCATCTTCAAAATGGATGCTGCCGTGCCTACTTTGTAGATGTCTTCAGCGGATGCATGCTCCACCGTGGGGCTTTTCTGAGCAAAGAGCCCGATCAGCCTTCCTTCCATCAGGATCTCATCGATTAGTTTGGCATACTTCTGTTCGGCAACCACCAAAGGGACGATCAGATACGGAAAGACTACTGTCCCTTTTATGGGAAGGATGGCAAGCTCATCCCCGATTTTTTTGAACTCATCAACCGATCTTTCGTCTTCTCTAATCAAGCCAGATCTCCTTCCGTTAAGAGGCGGCTCATCCCGTGAAACAGTTGTGTGAACAGATCAACCCCCGCCGATTCCTCAGCCTGGGCCAACCGGCATCCTTGTCCACCTCTTCGAGGCGTCAATCGGCTATCCGACGTGGTTTATTCAAGCCGTCTTTTAATTTATCGACCGGATTCTATTTCTATTTCAATGCTGTCAATCGTTCCTCTTATCCCCGGACCCTCCTTTGGCATCGATTTAAAATACAGCTCAAGATAGTTTTCGGCTTCTTCCTTTCTTCCCAGTCGGGCATGGCACATGCCCAACTTCCTGTAGGCCGTGACGTTGCCCGGCTCCAATCTTAATAACGTCTCAAAATACGGGACAGCCTCTTCGTATCTTCCCGCCTCGCCCAGAACATTTCCCAGAGCATAATAATACTCTGGCTGACCCGGTTCCAGAGCGATGGCCTTCTTTAGGTGATCAACCGCTTCATCATAATCACCCGTTTTTGCCAGACAATGGCCCAGGCTTCGGTGCAACATGTGCGCTGCCCGACCGCCGGGCTCCATCTGTATGGATCGGCCATAGGCCTCTATGGCTTGATCATATCTCCTCAATCTACTATACGCATTTCCCAATGCCCCCAAATAACGGGGCAGCGGATTTACAGCGATAGCCTTTTCCCACGATTCAGCAGCTCTCAACTGCTGGCCCTGGTCCCGGAAGTAACACGCCAGGACCTCATATCCATGAGCTGCTCTCTTTTGGTCAACTCTTAGCAGGTCCTCAAACCGTGAGATGGACTTACCTTCGGAAGCATTGATAGCTACCCAGGGCAAAGTGAAAAGGAGGGAGGTGACCACCAAAACCAAGGTGACCCGGCTGAAATCCATTACCCTCGTTTCATCGCTTTTCGCCGTCTGCTGCTCGATCCTGAACACGCTGATGAAAAGATAGATTCCCAGCAAGCTTACTCCCAAACCGGTGAAGGCGAAAAGATCCCAGTCACGGGCGTATCCCAACTTGGGATCGACGAGCAAGGCAAATGCAAATGAGCACGCCATTAGCCAACCCAGGAACTTAGATGCGCTTTCTCTGAAGCCTGTCAATCTCCAAAACAGTGCTAAAACCGCAGTCCACAAGATCAAGCTAACCGGAGAGATCAAAAGCTGGTGGTTCAAAAAATCCAGCAGATGAGCCAGGGAGAAAAAAGAGTAGAAGCCCTCGCCAGTGCCAAAAGGATGAATCAAAAAGGAGCCAATCGTTCCTTCAGATGAGTACGTTCTGAGAAGATACAGTCCCAAACCGATGACAGAAGTCAGGCAAAGCAGGATCACAATATTGGCGAACCTAACACTTGGAGCTTTTGATCTGCCGGGTTCTGGAAGCTTAGCCAAAGCCAAATAGAACAAGGAAGGTAAGACAAAAAGCGCAGAGAGATGAAACCCACCGGCCAGAAGGAGAAAAATACAGGGCCACAAAAATCCGCTTTTGCCTTTCAAGTATCTCAGGCTGAACAAAACATATCCCGTTAAGGCAGCAAACATAAGTGAATAGCTCTCGATGTACCCGAAAAACAGCTGGACCGCCCCAACCGTAGCCAAGATGGAAAAGATGAACAACTTCTCTTTCCCATCCTTACCCCACAGATCAGACAAAAGAAGTATGAGAAATATGTATAACCCGCCAGCGACGCAACTCATAATCGCATAGGTCGTGTAACCGTCCACGCCCACAAGTTTGAAAAATAGAAGGTGTAGATAAAAGTCAAGGGGTTCGGTAATTGAGAATAGCGACCCTAATTTAAGCTCGCCCGCTCGAAGATACCCATCTCCAAGCAAGGGCGTCTTCGCTCTGAGAAGCCAGAAGGGAATCAAGCTGAGTAAGCTGATTACAGAGTACAGCGCGTACTTGTTAAGCCTCCTGAGTTTCTCTGCCGGCGGCATGAAAGCTCGCGCAAAAAGCCTGACTACAAGTCGGTTCACTCTGGGAACCAGAACCACAAGTCCGATGGCGGATAAGGTAATGCGGAGCCCAAGCGGAAAATAGTGGAACTGATTTATTCCCCACAGCCTCAGGTGTGGAAAGAAGGAAGCAACCAGGTGAACGAGGATCAAAAAGGCACAGGACAGAAGAATGACCCGTTCCGTCCGGCTGGTATGAGAATTCCTCACAAACATTTAACTTCAACCCCAGCACTTAGCCTTGGATGCCTTTTGCGACCATCTCAGTTTTTCAGTCAATCCTTTGGCCTTTAGGCTGCTCCGGCCGCTTGTTCCGCAAGTCTCTCAGAACCTCATTTACCTCAGCTCTGTCATCGGCTTGAGGCGACCATTCTAAATACAACATCAAGTATCTCCGGGCTTGGGAAAAATCGCCCATATTCAGATAGGTGTATCCCAGGTTTCGGTAGATGGAAGGATACCCTGGATTGGCCTTCAACCCCTGTTGGAAAACCTCCACTGCCTCTTGGTATCGACCCAGATTTGCCAGAAGTGCCCCCAGGTTGTCGTAGTACTGAGTAATATCAGATCTGCACTTTATGGCCTTTCGATACTCCTCTATGGCCTGTTCGTGCCTCCCCGTTCGAAGGAAGATTTCCGCGAAAAGGTAATGGGTGAAATCAAAGGTCGAGTCCGCCTCCAGCGACCTTTCCAGTTCCATTAAAGCCAGATCGTACCTCCGCTGGTTGTAGTAGACTACGGCCAGATTGGTCATGTACCGGGCATTGTTTGTAAGCGCTATGGCTTTCTTCCATTGCTCGATCTCTTGGTGCCACTCTTGTCGTCTGCTATAATACATGGCCAAGTTCTCACGTCCGTAAGCGCTCCTTTTCTCATCCAAATCCAGGAGATGTTCAAACCTGGCTACTGCTTTTTTCTCGGTGGCATTGACGTAAATCCAGGGTACGGTGGACACAAGAGAGGCAAAGAGCAAGCTCAAGGTGACGTATCTCAAGTCACCCGACTTAGTTTCCCGCCAATGTTTCAGAAAGACATAGAGCCCCAAGACCGTGTATCCCAGACCACTGAAAGCAAAAAGGTCCCAGTCGCGGGCGTAGCCCAGTTTAGGATCTATCAAAAAAGCATATGCCAGCGTGCATACGCTGAGAATCAGAAGAAACGTGACAGCTCTATCTTTTAGTCTAATTCTCTTAGAGAAAGCCAGAAGTGGCGCGAGCAGGATCAGGACGCCCGCTGGCGAAATCAACAGTTGGTGATTGACTAAGTCCAGAAGATGGGACGGAGAGAAAAGCGAGTAGAACGTCTCTCCGCTGCCAAGAGGATAAATTAGATAGTAAGCCAATCCTTTCTTGTCGGGGTTATAGCTCTGTAAAATAAAAAGGCCCACGCCGACTGACAAAACCACGCCAATCCACAGAAGGACCTTGAAAGACTTTGGCCTTTTATCTTGCGTCTCAGCTCCTTTGGACTCTTTCAAAGAGATCAAGTAAAGAAGAGAAGGCAGTAGAGTCAACGCAGAAAGATGTAAGGCCAGGGCCACAAAAAACAGGGTGACCGGTAACACCAGTCCGTTTTTGTTCGCAAGATAACCCAGGCAAACAAGTATGTATGCGATTATCGCCACATACACCAAAGTATAGCTCTCCACATATCCGAAGAAAAGCTGGTTTGCTCCCATGGTGGCGATAACGCACAAGACCAAGGAACGTTCAGTTTTGTCCCAGGCGATCCGATCCCGGAGAGACAGAATCAAAAAGAGAAACACCGCACCGGAAAGAACACTCAAAACCGCATAAGTCTGGAAAGCGTCCCAGTTGAGAAGTTCTGCCACCTTGACGTGCAAAAGGAAATCCAAGGGCGCGGTGAAGGAGAATTTGGCCCCTTGATTTATCTCCCTGGCTCTCAGGAAGCTGTCGCCCAGAAGGAAGGTTCTGACCCGGAGCCCCCAGAAAAGTATGCCCCCTATCAGACCAATGAAAACGTACCTGTAGTACCTGTTGATCTTCGTCAACCTTGCTGCGAGCCCGTGGTGAAAAACAGAAAGAGAATCGCTGATCCTGGTATTGACCCGGGGGATAAGAATCACCAGCCCCGAGATCACCAGAATCCATCGCCAGACCGCCGGCATATAGTACAGTAGATTTACCCCCCACAGCCTTTGTTCCGGGAACAAGGAACCGACGAGGCGAACGAAGACGAGAAATGCGCAGGCGACAAGGATGATCTTCTGGAATCTGTCCATTCTTCCATGCCCTTTTTCGGAGATGACCGGCTCCTATGGTTTGGTTACCGGCCGCGATCTTTGCCTTAAGTTTTTCAGAAGCTGGCGCACCTGAGCTTCGTCTTCAGCCCCAGGCAGGTAGTCCAGATATAGCTTCAGGTATTTCTCCGCCTGGCTGTAATTACCCGAATTGAAATAAACATACCCCAGGTCCCGGTACATGGGGAAGTACCCAGGATGCCGTCTCAATCCCTGTTGCAAAACTTCTATGGCTTCCTGGTCGCGCCCCAAATTGCCCAGATGTGCACCCAGGTTCCTGTAATACTCGACCCTGTCGGGCCTGAGCTCTATGGCCTTACGAAATTGCGCTATGGCTTCCTGGTACCTTCCCAGGCGAGAAAGAACGTCTCCCATACTGAAATGGGTATAGTCAAAAGTCGAATCCACCTCAAGCGACCTCTCCAGGTACTTCAAAGCCAGATCGTACCTCTGCCTCTGGTTGTAGACCGCAGCGAGGTTATTCATGTAACGGGCGCTGTTGGTCACTGCTATAGCTTTCTCCCATTGCTCGATCTCCTTTTGCCACTGTCCTCGCATGTTATAGTGCATGGCAAGGGTTTCGCGTCCGTAACCACTCCTCTTCACATCCAGCTTAAGAAGATGCTCAAATCTGGCTACCGCTGAGTCTTCCCTGGCATTGACATATATCCACGGAACCGTGGAAATAAGGGAGGCAAAAAGCAGCGTCAGCGCAGCATACCTTAAGCTATCGGTTTTTCTCACTCCCCCACGCTTCAGCAAAAGATAAAGTCCCAGAACGGTATAGCCCAGGCCGGAAAATGCGAAGAGGTCCCAGTCCCGACCATATCCCAGCTTGGGGTCTACCAGGAAGGCGTAGGCCAGAGTGCATACGCTAAGCACAACCAGGAATCCGACAGTGCCATCCTTTATGCTGATTCTCCTGGGGAAGGCCCACACCGCCGTCAGCAGAATCACGACGCCGACCGGCGAAACCAAGAGTTGATGATTGAATAAGTCCAGAAGATGAGCAAAAGAGAAAAGCGAGTAAGAGCTTTCTCCGCTTCCCAGAGGAAAGATGAGAAAGTAGCCCAGTCCGCTTTTTTCCAGATTGTATTTCTGCAGAAGGAGAAAACCTGCCCCTACCGCAAGCACGGTGGCAGCAAATAGAACGGGCCTGAAGAGTTTGCTCTCTTCCTTTCCTGATTTATCTTGAACCGATCTTCTGGAAAAGATCAGATACAAAAAAGAGGGCAGAAGAGTTACGGCTGACAGATGCAAGCCGACGGCTACGAGAAAAGAAAGGAGCGGAAACACCAGCCCCCCTCTGTTGTTGAGATAGCTCAAGCAGAGGAGAATGTAGACAAACGTTGTCAGGTAAAGCAGAGAGTAGGTCTCCACGTATCCGAAGAAGAGCTGATTTGCCCCCATGGTGAGAATCACAGCGGAGATGAGAAATCTCTCTTTTCCGTCTTTTCCAATCATATCTGCCAGAAGCAACACCAGAAATACAAACGCTGTGCCCGACAGCACGCTCAGGATGGCGTAAGTCTGAAAAGCATCCCAGCCAGAAAGCCTGGCCACTTTCAAATGCACAAGAAAGTCCAAAGGCGCCGTAAAAGAGAACTTACCCCCCATATCTATCTCTCTGGCTCTCACAAAGCTATCGCCTAAAAGGTAGGTCTTGACTTTGAACATCCAAAAAGCCGCGCCCCCTATCAGGCTGAAAAAGCCATATTTGTAATACTTGTTAAGTCTCTTGAACCTGGATGCCATGGAACCTGAAACGCGGCTGAGGAAACCGCCCAGACCCCTGTTGACATAAGGGATTAAGACCAACAGACTGGAAATCACCAGAATCCATCGCATCGAGGGAGGCACGTAGTAAAGCAGGTTTACCCCCCAGAGTCTTTGGGAAGGAAAATATGAAGCTACCAGGTGAATTGAAATGAGAAGGAAGCAGCCTCCGCATATTATCTTCTCGGCCTTGCTCATACGTTGAATCTGAAGAAGATCACCTCCCCGTCCTGCACCACATAATCTCTGCCCTCCAGCCTTAGGACGCCCTTCTCCTTGGCTTTTTGAACCGAGCCTAGCTCCCACAGCTTGTCAAAACCTATCACCTCTGCTTTGATGAAGCCTCTCTCCATATCAGTGTGCACAACTCCCGCGGCCTTTATGGCCTTGGTTCCTGCAGGAACGGGCCAGGCCTTAACCTCATTCTCGTTGGCGGTGAAAAAGGAGATCAGATTCAGAAGCTTGTAGGAGATATCTATAACGCGTTCGATGGCCTGCTCTTCTATACCCAGTTCAGCCATGAATTCTTTTCTATCCTTCTGCTCCAGCTGGGAAAGCTCCATCTCCAATTTTCCGCAGACCGAACATACAGAACAGCCCGCCGTCCTACCGCTTCTAACCAGCGCCGAACATTCTGCCTCCAGCCTCTCCCTTTGACTATGCTGCTTCTCATCCAGGTTCAGAATGAGGAGCATTGGCTTCAAGGAAAGAAAAGCATATCCCCGGATCAATTTCTCCTCGTCTGGAGACAGTTCCAGTTCCCTCAAGGGAATTCCTTCATCCAAAGACTGTTTGAATCGTTGAAGGATCTGCAGTTCTCTTTTTTCCTCCTCATCCTTGCTGCTTGTGACCGACTTTTCCAAGCGCTTCAATCGCTTCTCTATGATGTCCAGATCGATTAAGATCAGATCCAAATCCAGATTCTTTATGTCCCTCTCAAGGTCCACCGACCCGGCGACATGCATCACGCTTTGGTCCCCAAAAATCCTGACCACGTGTGCCAGCGCATCCACCTCCCTCAGGGAATGATAGAATTCTCCATCCGAGGCCTTCTCTTTGGTCTCCTTGACCAGACCAGCTACATCTATGTATTCAACCTCCGCAGGCGTCACCTTCTTGGGGTTATACAGGGAAGCCAGTTTGTAGAGCCTCTCATCCGGGAGCTTAACGATCGCTCGATTGGCCTCCTTAAATCCCAGCGAGAACTCTCCCACTCTGGCTTGCCCGCAAGTCAGCGCATTGAAAACCGTGGTCTTGCCCACGAATGGAAGTCCAATTATTCCTATTTTCACAGCTGTGCCCTCCGAGAGGGTGTCATCTATATTTTGATTTCTTTGATGCTCTGATGGATCCAGTCCGGTCGAAACGTCTTGTCCAAATTATTGACTATCTCTCTGTCCTTGTACTTGCCAGAGGTCACGAATATCGCCTTCATGCCCACCCTTCTCGCTCCCACCAGATCGGAGAGCGGGTCGTCGCTTATCATGAAACAATTCTCCGGTTCTACCTTGAATCTCCTTGCAGCCTCAAGGTAAATTTCCGGACTGGGCTTGCCAAAAACTCTTGCACTCTTCTGCGAGCTGTATTCCAGGGCTTTCACAACCGCTCCGGCTGAAGGGGCAAGCTCCCCTTTTTCGTCCTCATACAATCGGTTGGCATGAAGCGCCAGCAAAGATGCACCGTTCTTCACCAAGGCGCTAAGCGCCACTTTGAGCTTTTCATAATCGAGTGACGAATCCAATCCCACCAGCACAGCGTCCACATCATCGTCGGCAGGTGTGCCGACTCCGTTTTCGTTCAGATAATCCTTGAGTTGAGCACTGCCGATCACGAAGCAGCGTTTGACGTCTTCACTCTTGAGCCACCTTAGAGCGGTACTGACGCAGGTGAGCAGATTCTCTGGTCGAAGATCGAATCCCTGATCTTTCAACACCGCCAAAAGATCCTCCGGCTTGTGTGTGGTATTGTTGGAGAGCAACACCAACCGGTGATGGGAAGAGCCGAAGGAATTGATCCAGTCAGTCGCTCCTTCCACGGGGGTGAAGGATTTGTCCTTCACGATTGTTCCTTCTATGTCCACCAGATATAGCTTCCTCATACCAACCTAATTTTAAACCGTTTTTCGATCTTTGTCAACCACTTTGAATGAGGCGGACTGAATTGATCAGCTTGTCCAACCGTTTCAATCTGGTTCAGCTTGCAAAAAAAGTTATGGGGAGACAAGGAAGATTGAATGGTTCGCAAAAGTGGTGACGGCCTCCCGGGGTTAACCGCAAACCTGGTCGCTATGGCCCGGTGCAAGGCAAAGCCACATCTACCGGGTGACGTCACCCGAAAGGTTGTTTGGCCTCATCTTCTCGCCGGCCTAACCGAAACATTTGCCTTGAACCCGTAGCGTCCTCTGCCCCGGGTTACATGCGAATGCTGCGAGTGACCACGAAGCCGGAGATGAACTCCACCAAAGCTTTTGTTATCTCCTCCGTATCCTGAAACCTCTCCTCAGGTTTCTTTTCCATAGCCTTGGCGACTATATGATCGAATACCGGCGGAATCTTGTGGTCTACGGTAGAAGGAGGAGGAGGATCATAATTCAGAATACGATACATGAGCGTGCTGATGTTTTCCCCTTGGAAAGGCTTCCGCTTGGTCAGGAGTTCGTATATCACCACCCCCAAAGAGAAAATGTCTGATCTTCTGTCTGCCGTTTTGCCTTCCAGCTGCTCCGGAGAGATGTAATGTGGGGTACCCAGTGCCACATAGCTTTGAGTTAGGGAGGTGGCATCAAGTCTGGCGATTCCAAAGTCCATCACCTTGACGTGGAAGTCCTCCAAGAGCATAATATTAGACGGCTTTATATCTCGATGAACGATACCGTGACCATGGGCATAGCCTAATGCCTCACAGGTTCGCATGATGATTTTGGCGGCGATTCTGTAGTTTAGCTGTCCCTTTTTCTTGATGAATTCCTCCAGAGTGTAGCCTGAAAGGTATTCCATGGCGATGTAGTGCAGTCCCTCCTGCTCGCCCACGTCGTAAACGGTCACTATATTGGGATGAGAGAGCTTACCCGCCGCCTTGGCTTCTTGAATCAATCTCTCCTTTAGTTGCTTTATCTCGGCCGCGGAGAGGGCAAAATCCAATGGGATGGTCTTAAGTGCTACCGGCCGGTCCAGCATCGGATCCACTCCCTTATACACCATTCCCATTCCGCCCCTTCCCAATGCTCGTATGATCTTATACCGCCCCAGGTGGGTGAAGGACCGAGTCCCCGCGGAACGGACAGGAATCGAGCTTTCATCTGAGAAAGTCCAGCTGTCTGACAGTTCGATGGTTCCATCCGAAGATGAGGGAGTCTCAGAATCGGATGGAGATTTTGATTCTTGCATGTCGCCCTTACGGTTCTCCCTGAATCCGGGCGTGCCTACGTCTATCTGCTCCGTCTCCTCCAAAACTGTCCCTTTGGTCTGCACCTTTTTGCAGGGAGCCTTTTCCACTCCTGAGGGCTTTCCCTCAGCCTCCCTGACACTCACGCCAGCATGGGCTTTCGCCTCTGCGCTCTGCATCCCCAAGCCTCTTTGCTTGGACCCCTTTTTCTCTGGCCCTCTGGGTTTGATGGCTGGAGCGGCAATAAGGAACAGCAAAAGCTCAAGAAGGGGGTAGACCGGCTTGGATAGAATTCCAAACGATGAAAAAAGGATGTAGCAGAGATTGAATGTCACGAACAACAACACCAAGAGAATCACCATTCGATATATCAGCGATACGTTGGGAAGTACCAGAGCGCAGAAGATTCCAATGACAATCAAAGCCAGAATGCTCCATAACGGGGCCAGTCCCTTCAGGAAATCGGAGTGGATGATGTTTTCTGTGACGGTGGCAATCCTCTCCACCTCATTCATCTCTCCGAAGGCGGGTACATCCACCCAGGTCTTGGACTTAGTTGAGGTCAACCCAACCAACACTATTTTGCCCGTGAATATCTCGGGATCCAGTTCCCCAGCCAAGACCTCCATAGCCGAGACTCTTCTGAAGGTTAGATTCGGTCCGCGGTAGTTTAGAAGCATGTGCTGTCGTTTATTGGTTGGAATGTTAATCTTCCCTAAGTACAGGCCTTGTTGTCCTGTGGCCCTGGTCTTGCCCGGCTTGACTTTTAAGTAGCCGTTGGCTAGCTGCAGGCCGAACGATGGATAGAGGTGTTCGTCATAATTGATCAAAAGCGGTTCTCTTCTGATCAATCCGTCTGCATCGTAATCAATATTGATGTGCCCAAAACCGCGCGAGGCTTCTACCAGGGCCGCGGGGGGATAATAAATCTGCTTGGCACGCGTGGTGGAGGAGGCGACATTTTCTGAGTCCTTGTGGCCCAGGGCGGATTGGAGGATGGGGTCAGGCGCCGGTGCGGGGATTATCCCCACGTCTGAATAGTTGAAATATATAGGAAGAATCACATTGCCGGCGGCGTAAATCTGGCGGGCTAAGATGTCTGTCCTGCCGGATGTATCCTCTTCCAGCGCCTCCGAAAGAAATATGTCCAGACCCACGATCTCGGGGGAGCCTCGTGAAATGGCGAAAATCAGACCAGCCAACAGGTCTCTCTTCCACGGCCACTTGCCGATATGATCCACAGAAAGGTCATCGATTCCCACGATGATGATATCTGCCGGAGGCGCATCTATTTTTCCTCTGAGCTTAAACATCCCATCCTGCATCTGCACCGCGAGTCTCTCCAGAAACGCATAGTTTCCTCCATATAGCGAGATAACCAGAATGGTTATCAAAACATACAGGATCAGTCCGGAGAATTTCTTCAGCACATCCTGTGGAACAAGTTTCAGCTTTGCTGTCCCTTCACCTTTCCTTGGCTGCCCCACCGAAATCCTCCCTTTCTCCATATGGCACACAGATATCTGACCGGACTTGGACCCACACGAGTCTGCTGGCAAGATGGACTGGCTTCCCAGTTATGGGCGCAAATCCCGCTTATCATTTCCTGCAGAAGGCACACTGCAGCCCCGTAGCAATACCCCCTCCTACAAATTCTATTCCAAGTCTGGAGAACCTTTTTGAATCTGCTTACCTTCCCACCGCCAGCCGATCAATAAGGAATCGAGGCAACCCCCTCTTTTCCATCTTTGCCTGGGTCTTCTTGAAATCGTACGGAAGCCTTTTCAGGGTGGCTATCTGTTTCTTGGTGTCATAAACCAAATAACAGGCCAGATTTGAGCCGTCTCTGGGCTGACCCACCGAGCCTATATTAATGATATATTTGAATCCCTTCTCTACCTTAGTTTGGGTCTTCTGGTGTAGGAAACAATGCCGGTCATCGTATTTTTTGATGATGGCCGGAAAGTGCGAATGACCGATCATGCAGATTTGCTTATTAAAGAAGTTGAAGTTCTCCTCCGCATCATCTAAGTCGAAGATATAATTCCACTCCTGGGGCTCCTTGGGCGTGGAATGGACCAAATATGACTGATCGAACCTGTGGTCCATGGCAAAGCGGGAAAGAGTCTTCAAGCTCTTCTCGGTGAGAACGCTTGCGGTCCACTCCATGGATTTTTGCGCGTACTCGTTAAAAAGGTTTGTCTCTATCAATCCCAGCGCGGCATAATCGTGATTTCCCATCAACTTCACCTGGGCCACCTGATCGATTATGGAGGTGCACTCATTGGGGTCCGGTCCATACCCAACCGCATCTCCCAAAAAGAAGACCTGGTCCAGCTTCTCCTTCTGAAAGTCCTTCACCACGACCTTCAGGGCCTCGAGATTGGAATGGACATCTGAGAAGAATCCATATCTCATCTGTTCGTTCCTTGGAGGTATCGAAACGCTGATCTGCCTATTTCGATCAGATCATCGTTTTTCAGACGGCGTCTCTGGATAGCTTCCCCATTTACCCTGGTCCTGCGCTTCCGTCCCAGATTCACCAGTAAAAAGTCGTCTTGGTCTTTTATGATTTTAGCTTGAATTTTTGACACCAGAAAGCCCTTGACCGGGACGTGGGCGTATCTGGCCTTACCCAAGGTGATAACCGGTTTATTAAGAGCATACTGCTTCTGAGCGGTATCGGATTCAGCCAGGAGGACTGATCCACCCGCCATTCTGGTTGCTTCCCGGGCTTTCCTGTCCTTCTCCAGAAGCTCCTTTTGTTTTCGGGTGTCTAGAACCAGAGTACCGTCCAGTTCAGCTAACTGGGTCTCCTTGGGAGCATCTCGATGGTAGATCAGGTCAAACTTGCCTATGGTGATCTGGTCGTTATCCTTCAGTACTTCCTCACTAACCTTTCGGTTATTCACAAACACCCCATTTAGGCTTTCGTTGTCGATGATTAAGGCGGAATCCTGGTCGAATTCGATCAAGGCATGTTTTCTGGAAACTGCCTTGTTGTCCAAGACTATGTCGTTGTCCGCAGTTCTTCCGATACTTATTCTTTTCTTTTGGGTGACCACCCTTTCGACTAACCTGTCCTCGTACTTGACCAAGATCTCAGGCATTTTCCCCCCTTGTGTTTACGTTTTTCGCAGCACAAGAATAACTACTTTTTGGCCTTTTGTCAACCCGTTTGGTCAGGCGACTTGAACTCTGGCAAACGAAGAGTGGAGATCGGCGTATCCTCGTTTGCACCCTGGCTTGGTTTTCATTATATTGTCGACATGAAAATGCCAAACTTGATTTTGCCCGGAAAGGTAGTCTTGGCTCCCCTGGCCGGAATTGCCGATACCCCGTTTCGGCTAATGGCTAGGCGCTTCGGGGCAGCTTTAGTTTACACCGAGATGATCTCAGCAGAGGGGCTGGTGCATAATGGCATCGGCTCCCTAAGGCTTCTTGACTTCAGTCTCCAAGAGAGACCCATAGGCGCCCAAATCTTTGGAGCCGACCCGGAGAGAATGGCTCTGGCTTGCCAGCTGGTCAATGAGCGCCGACCGGATTTAATCGACCTAAACTGCGGCTGTCCGGTGCAAAAGGTGGTAAAGAAGAACGGGGGGGCGGCTCTGCTTAAGGATCTGCAGCTTCTGGAGAAGATATTCACAGCGGTCAAAAGATTCTCCCAGGTTCCGGTGACCGCAAAGATCAGAAGCGGCTGGGATCAGGATAGGGTGGTAGCTGTTCCTGCAGCAAGAATCGCAGAAGAGTGTGGAATCTCAGCCATCACGGTGCATCCCCGCACTCAGAAGGAAGGATTCTCAAATAGGGCGGATTGGGATACCATAGCTGCCGTGAAAAGGGCGGTCCGTATACCGGTGATCGGGTCGGGCGATGTTTTCTCTCCTCAGGATGCCAAAAACATGATTGATCGTACCGGTTGTGATGCAGTAATGATAGGCAGGGGCTCCTTGGGAAATCCGTGGATATTCTCCAGGACCAATCATTTTCTAAAATACGGAAGGCTTTTGCCAGAACCGTCAATGGAGGAGAGAATCCAGACCTGCCTTGACCATACAGAGCTCTCGGTGATGGTAAAAGGCGAACTTCCGGGTATGAAAACCATGAGAAAACACTTGGTCTGGTATACCAAAGGTCTGCCCCGTGCCAAGGAGCTCAGACAACAGTTATTCGCCTTGGAAACCCCCGAAGAGGTAAAACAGATTTTTCAGAAGTACCTTAGGCAGATGCCCAAACAGCATCAAACCAGTTAGATCCCCACCCAAGGACAGAACCGTTTTACTGGATTTCGACTCTGGAACACAATCTACGGCAAGCACAGATACTTTTTTGTTTGACTTTCCGTGGAGAGAACGTATATTATTGAGCCATGTAATTGTAGTATCCAAGTTTAGCTCCGGAAGAAGCTAACCTGACTGGAGTGATGGACGTCAATCCGATACTTTTGCCGATCGAAGAAGATCTCAAGCTGTTTGATCAGAAGCTCAAAGAGAATCTGAGTACCGATTCTCTTCTGATCTCAAAGGTAGCCCGCCATCTGGTTAATCGGAAGGGCAAGAGGCTGAGACCAGCGATGGTGTTTCTCTCCTACGGAGCATGTTTGAACTCCAAAGTTGACTCTCTCTCCAATCCACAGGTGATGAACGTGGCATTAGCGATTGAGTTCATACACACCGCCACGCTGTTGCACGACGACGTGATAGACCAATCCAAGGTAAGAAGAGGACAGGTTTCGGTGAATCACAAATGGAACAACTTGGTCTCGGTCTTGATGGGTGATTTTCTTCTGGCCAAGTCTTTGAGACTGATAGTGGAAACCGAATCTCAAGCTCTGCTCTCCACCATCTCCAAAGCCACGGAGAATTTGAGCATAGGAGAGATGAATGAGGTACAGGAGAGCCGCAACTTCGATCTAGATGAGGAGACCTACCTGGAAATCATCTCCGCAAAAACGGCCTCACTTTTCACCGCCTCCTGCGAATCCGGGGCGGTCGCCGCGGGAGCGAACGAGAAGGCACAGAAGGAGCTGAGGGGCTATGGACAAAACCTGGGAATGGCCTTTCAGATAACCGATGATCTCTTAGACTGGGTAGGTGAATCCGAGAAAACAGGTAAGGGTCTGGGAAATGATATGAAGGAAGGAAAGATCACTCTGCCTTTGATATGCACCTTAAGGGAAAGCGACAGGCGTTCCAGAGAGAAGATCCTGAAGCTTTTGAAAAACGATTTCAATCAAGAGGATTTCGACGAAATACTCTCTCTGATAAAAGGCAACGGCGGAGTAGATTACGCGCTTGAAAAGGCGAACAGCTTTGGAGACAAAGCTCTTGGCCATCTGTCAAAGCTGAAGCATTCCAAGTATAGGAAAGCACTGGAGGAACTGGTCAGTTTTGCCATCCAGAGAGAAGAATAGCTACGCTCTTTTCTTCCCCGTGCCCTCCGAAAAACCGAGAATCAAAATCTGTTGAACCATCCTTCCATCATCTTCAGACCAAGATCATTCCACACCTGCCGTGGACATTGTTCGATTTCCCTTTTCAAAACAACCGTGCCAATCACTGCGTATCTCCTTATAAATCTCGGGAAAGGAGAAAGACAGGTTGTTTGGAATAACTCGGCTGCTTTTAGCCATTCAAGAGAAAAATCTGGCGGTGGTGATTGGACTTTTCGCCTTAGCCCTCCTGTTAGCCGTGCTGGCTTACCGTCGTACCTTCCCTCCCCTGGGCAAAAAAAAGAAGGCTTTTCTTCTCAGTTTAAGGGTGCTGGCTTTGTTTGCCCTTTTTTTGGTCCTGTCTGAACCCATTTTAACCGTAGCCAGAAGACATATCCGAAAGCCCACCGTCGCCCTACTTTTGGACGTCTCCGGCAGCATGAATCTCAGGGGCGCTGGCATCCGCAGGATTGACGAACTGAAGCGCCTGCTGAAGGACGGGATGTTTGAAGATATCTCTTCCCGAGCAGAATTAAAGACCTTTGGTTTTGCCGATTCCGTGGTCCCTTTGGAACTAAAAGGAGAATTGCCCGACACTTTGGGTCAGGCTACCTCCATAGGAGAAGCAATCCAGTCAGTGGCTAAGAAATTGAGGGAAGAGAACTTGGTGGGCATGGTAATCCTAAGCGATGGTGCCAGTAACCTGGGAGACGACCCGGTGCTGGCAGCAGGATCGGCCCATTTCCCCATCTACACCTGTGGCGTCGGCCAGTACACTCCTCCCAAGGACGTCAGGATAGAAAGGATCGCACACAATGACGTGGGCTATGTGGGCGACCAGATTCCCATGGTCGTGGATATCTCTCAAACGGGCTTTGACCAGCTCAAGATTCCAGTTTCGATAAGGGAAAAAGAAAAGACCTTAACCCAGAAAAACCTAACCCTGGACAGATCCGGGGCAACCCACACCGTTGATCTGGCCATCACGCCGGAGCAGGCGGGCCTGCATCGGTACGATGTGACAGTTCCTGTTTTGGAAGGGGAAACGGTCAGGGAGAATAATCGGCGCGCATTCACCATTAAGATCTTGAAGGGCAAAATCAGAGTACTCTTAACCACCGGCAGCCTGAACTGGGAGTACACCTTCTTAAAAAGGGCGTTGGAAAGAGACAAAAACGTTGAGCTTGAAACCCTGGTTTATGGAGAGGAAGGGCGCTCGATCTTGGGCAGATTTCCGCAGGCAGGAAAAGAACTGGCTTCGTTTGACATACTGACCTTTGTCGATCCTCCCAGATTCATTCTGGCCCGGCGCCAAAAGCAAATCGAGGATTTCATCTTCAAACAGGGGGGGTCCGCGCTTTTCTTGCTAGGCAAAGAGTTTATGGATTCCCATGGATTCATTGGGACCTCCTCGCTTTTGCCTTTTGATCCGTCAGGAAAAAGAGTCAGCTTCACCTCCGCCAACATAAATCTTAAGCTTACAGAAGAAGGGAAAGTGCACCCCATTACCCGATTGGCAGAGAATCTGGAAGAGAATGAAAAGGTGTGGTCTGATCTTCCTCCCTTTTCGGGAGCTGCCATACTGGGCTCGCTGACCCAAGAGGCCACCAATTTGGCAGGATTTAGAAATGCCGCAAACCCTGACCTGTTCTCTCCGGGCATAGCGGTGAGAAACTATGGAAAGGGAAAGATGATGGTTATCCTGGTTACGCCCTTATGGAGATGGGATTTTCTGATGTGGGGAGTGGGGAAGGATAACCAGATCTATCAGACATTCTGGAATAATTCCATTCGATGGCTGGTGGTCAGAGAGGACATGGACTTGATAAATCTGTTCACCGACAAAGTGATCTACAAAGGTGGAGAGAGGATAGCGGTAAAAGCCAAAGTCTTCGATCAGAATTATCAGAAGATAAAAGACGCCTCGGTGGTGGTGAGGATCAAGGGGGAGGCTCTGCCGGATTCAGAGGTGATCAACCTAAGCCTGGATGATGTGGGTGACTATACCGCCACGACCAGGGCACTGCCGCCCGGGAAATACTCCCTTGAAGGTAGGGTCCTCCGGGATGCCAAGGAAATGGGAACAAAACGCAGTGAATTCTTAGTCGAAGAATATAGCCTGGAAAGCTCTGATTTGAAGACGGACTTCGACCTGCTGAAAAGAATGGCTGATGTCTCTGGAGGTAAATATTACGAGAAAGAAGGGATTCGAGATCTGGCGAATGACCTGGGCCTGGTGGACAAAGAGGAGCAGAAAACAAAAGAGATTCCCTTCTGGAATCATCCCTTACTGTTGGCCATATTTGTTCTCTGTTTGTCCGTAGAATGGGCAATAAGGAAAAGAGCCCAGCTCTTGTAGATCCCTGGCGGGGGCAGGGGAGCTGAAACGCCACCCGACTTCAGTAGGTGTCGTCGCGTCACAATAGGGTGGTGCTACGAGTAAGTGCTTACCCTCATTCTTCTGCCCACTGCCCAGACATCCTAAAGATAGTCGCACAGCATCCGATCTATAAATATTTGAATCCGAAAGCTGCGTTGCAGCCCAAAAAGAGGAGAGGTGGGGGTTTTTCGATGAGCATGCAAAAATTCATTTCCAGCAAGAGTGCACCAAGGAGAATCTGTCAAGCTGATTTTTCTCTTGCATTTTTCTCTAAGTTAAATTATGCTCCCAAACAAGGATCGTTTGTTAATCCTAAAGGAGGAGAAGAAGATGACCGAACTCACAGGTCTCAAGAGCGCATTTGATCCGATCACCGGTAAGCTTAGTCTATTCAAATACCATCTCAAGAAGATGCCTATCTTTTCAAGGTGGCGCGGATTGTGTCTTCCGCAACAGGTCTTTGGCTGTTACCTTGAAAAAGGCTGGGTCATAGCCAACCATATTTTAGTGTCTTTCCACGTGGCATTCATCTCCAGCGTATTGTCCCTACCTTCGGATATAATAGGGAAAGGCGGGACACTAAAATTCATGTTCTTCTCACCGGAGACCTTCGTCTCGATTCTGTTTCTGTGTTTAAGCTGGCATACCGGTATTGCGGTACACGAGATGGGCCATTATCTGAAGGCAGTCAAACTGGACGCTTTAAACCAGAAATTACTTGCTGGGGCCAAGACAAACCTGAGTCGGCCTCTGGCCGGTCGGCTCCTTTGGTACCTAAAGATGTTCGGCCTCATCCCGTACGGTAAATTCCCCGGGGTCATAAAGAGCAGCCTGAACTATTACGCGGATGCACCGTTTAACTTGGCGGTGTCGGCTGCCGGCCCTCGGGCGAGCAGGAATCTGAGTATGATATTCCTGCCTTTGGCCGGGATCTTGATTGGCACAGGCCTATGGGCAGAGTTCGCCCTGACGGTTTACATCGGCCGCCTGTTTCTGGCGTTCGGTGCGATAGGTGGACTGGACTTCCTGATAGCTGACCCTGGTAAGTATAGACAATTCAAGGAGAGGGAGCGCTTGGCCAGGCAGCGGGCTGAGGAGATCGAGGTGAAGGCCAAGCCGGCAGCCTGGATAAAACAGGTAGCCTCAGTCAAGGCACGGATGCAGAAGACCAGAATGCAGGTAATTGATGGCACAGGCAGCACCAGAATCTGGGCGCCCTGGCAATATCGCAACTCCGGCATGGGCGGCCGCCACACCGAAAAGGAGTATCCTGAAAGTAACATCTCCATGCAGGAGACCATGTTCGTAATTCTGTCGGCCAAAAACTACGAAGATGCCCAGGAGATGACGGTGAACCTGCAGAACCGCTTAAAAGAGATCATCGAAAATGCAGAGGGATGCCGAGTCATGGGTATAGGGCTGGAAGGAGGATTGGCTCCTTATGTGACCAAAGAAGAAGGCGACCTGGTTCCAGAACAAAGACTCTGGAGAATGGCAAAACAAACCATCATCGAGTGTGGATATGTCCCTGGCACCGACGTAGCCTTAGCCCTCGATCCTGCAGCCAGCGAATTGCAGAATGCCTACAGGGAAGAATTCGAGCAGCCTGATGTCATAGGCACGTATCTGTTCTGGAAAGATAAGGAAAAAGTGGTTATGTCCAGGGACGAGGTTTACGAGCTCTACAGAAGAACCATCGAAGAAGACGACGTGCCAATTGTATCCGTTGAAGATGGCTTTGCCGAAGACGATGATGCGGGCTGGGCCTTGATCATGAAGGGACTGGGCGAGAAGCTCTTCATCATCGGCGACGATTCAGTTACCACCAAAGATTCCTCCATCGAATACGCTGCGGAGAACGAACTGAATAATACCTTCCTGTGCAAGGCCAATCAGATCGGGACCCTGTCTGAGACGCTCCTTGCGATCCTGGTCGCCATAGGAAACTCCCTGGAGATAGTGGTATCACACCGCTCAAAATCCCCCAACGATGATATGGAGGCCCAGATTGCGCTGGCCGCCTTCACCATGGGGCTTAAGGCAGGCGGAGGCGCAAACACGGAGCGGTTGTTCAAGTACGGGGCCATCATGAAGATTATGGCCGAGGCAGTTAACCTGGCTCGGTCAAAGGGCCGAGACACAGGCGAGAAGGATACGTCTTTGGAACAGGATGCGGAGAATCTGGTCAATCGTCTGGTCATCACCAATGTCTTCGCATGGGAAGAGGCGACCAATGCCGGCATACCCACGGTGGGTTTGAGGGTCTCCTTCGGTATCAAAGGCAGCGAGCGTTTCAGGAACTTCTTCAGCTTTACCGGTTCCACGCCCTTGGGGACCTCGGCCGGCACAGACGAGGCCATACACCTGGTGGACAGCGTGATCGAACGAAGTCAGATCACCAAAGACGGATACCTTTCTTTGTTTAAAAAGAACCCGGATGGGAGTTATGGTTTTAGAAAAGACGTCAGCAAGAATGACATTGACGGATATCAGGATGCGGCTTTAAGTGAGCTTTACCGGCGTTCCAAGCGTTACGCTGGCAAGGGCTGCCTCAATGCAGTGGATCATGTAAACAAGACCTTGGCCAGAGCTTTTGAAGATCAGAGGGTAACCGACCTGATCAATCTGGTCAATATAGACAGAAGACTTGTTGCGCTGGAAAGACAAACTGCCATTGAGCGCGGCCAGCTAAGCGAGGGATCAGCCGCACAGGAACAGATCGACGTCATGCAGAGAAAAGGCAACCTGGGTATGAACGCCATATTGTCCCAATCCCTGGCTTTGGCCCGACTTATCGCCCATATGCAGGGAAGGGAGCTGTGGGAGATCTTGCGCCAGACGCTGGTTGAGACCATGGCCAAGACCATCGCCGCCAATGGAGGCCTGGAGATGTTATCAGAAGATGCGGCCAAGAAAATCATCGTTACAGATGACCGGCCTCTCTGGGAAGTACTAAAAGAAGAGCTGTCCTTTGAGGAACTAAGTCAGGGGCTGCAGGCAGTTAACATAAACAAGCCAAAAGGCACCAAGCTTTATGATCTCTTGAGGGAACAATTGCCAGTGTATCAGGTTGGGAAGAGCATGGAGGTCAAGAGCGGCCAAGCCCAGTTAAGCATATGACGACGACCAGTCCCTTGCAGCACGGTTACCGTGGACAACTTGAGCTTATTAAAGATACTATCGAAAAACCCTGAAGCCCGTTCACGTTTGGCTGGAGCATTTGGCGGGAATCCAAACCCTAAAAGCAATCGGAAAGTTGCCCCAAACTAGGAACTTGTCCGGACCTAGAGGATTAGTGTTCGTAGTTCATTTCCAGACCGTGACCGCGATATGCATTTCCTGGGCAAAGCTTGAAAGTGAAGAGGTGTAGGTAAAGCGTGGCGAAGACTGCTTGATAAAACCTGACACAAACAAACAGCCGGAAATGGCCAAACGCCGGACAAAAAGAGGTTCTCCGCAGAGCAGCTTCTTCAGGAAGGTAAAAGAGCGGAGCATTCAGAAGAAAAGGACGGCTAAAAGGATCTTGCTGCTTTCGGCCTTCGCCTTCCTGGCTTATCGTTTCTTCGCCGGACCCTATGGATTTGTTCAGATTCACTCTCTGTGGAAAGAGAAAAAGAATCTGGAAAAGCAGTCCAAAATGCTCGACGCGGAGATCGTCGATCTGGAAATCGAGAAAAAAAGGCTTACCACCGACGAATTCTACATAGAAAAGCAAGCCCGAGAAAGACTGGGTATGGTAAAAGAGGGGGAAAAGGTATATCGCATCATCCACCAGGATAAGACCGAGCCGACAAAACCAAAGGAGAAATCCGACCAACCTGCTCCACCCGATTCCCTTTCCCCATGAGCATTACCAAGACCGAAGCTATCGTCTTGAAAAGCATAAAATTCGGCGACACTTCCAGAATAGCCACCCTCTATACCAGAGATCATGGCAAGGTCAAAGTCATTGCCAAAGGAATTAGAAGTCCTAAGAGCAGACTGGCCGGCTCCTTACAAACTTTTTCACGCATCCAGGCCGTCTTTTACAAAAAGCGCACTACTGAGATCTATCTCCTATCTCAGGCTGATACAATAGAGTCATATCAGTCCGTCTACAAGGATTTGAACCGCTATGTATTTGCCTCAGCTGCTTTGGAGCTTCTGGATCGTCTGATCACGGGCGAGGAATCAAGTCCTCACATTTTCCAATTGAGTCTGGCCACCCTGTCCTTCATGGAAAACTGTCCTGATGAATCACTTGAAACATGCTTCACCCACTTTGCCTTGAAGCTGGCTGATCTTTTGGGCTATAAGCCCAAATTCGACAGATGCGTTAGCTGCAACAAGAATGTTCAGGGCAGATTAATATTGTTCAGCCCGGAGAAGGGAGGTATTGTTTGCAAGAAGTGTACCAGAGCGGATCAGCCATATCTTAGATTGCCAAGACATTCGGTTGGTTGGGCTTCTAAACTTCAATCCGTCCAGACTGGGAATTTAAATACGTATAATATTCCAAAGGAGCGACTGGCGGAGATTTCGAAGGTGATCCTGACTCTTTTGGATTATCATACCGGCAGGGGAAAGGATCTTAAGTCTTTCGAATTCTTGAAAGCCGACAAAAGGTTAAGACAAGAGCAACCTGAAAAGAAATCAAAATCAAAAAGAGGTCCCTCCGGCGTCTCTAAATCGGAAAATTCGACCTGTTAGGGAGGAGATGTGGCAAAAAGCAAAGAACCCGATGTGATGGACAAATTGGTCTCCTTGTGCAAAAGGAGAGGCTTCATTTTTCAGTCTTCAGAGATCTACGGTGGGATCAACAGCTGCTGGGACTACGGTCCCCTGGGCGTGGAGATGAAGAAAAACATCAAGGAACATTGGTGGAAATCCATGACCCAGTACCGGAGCGACATCGAGGGAGTGGATGCTTCGATTTTGATGCATCCGCAGGTGTGGGTTACCTCCGGACACGTGGAGAGTTTCACTGATCCCATGGTAGACTGCAGAAAGTGCAAGCAAAGGTTCAGAGCAGACGACATAGAGGGCTCCGTCTGCCCCGACTGCGGCGGCGAGCTGACCGAGGCACGCATGTTCAACTTGATGTTTAAGACGCATATGGGACCGGTGGAGGACGCTGCATCGGCAGTCTACTTGAGACCAGAAACGGCTCAAGGGATCTACGTGAACTTCCTGAACGTCATGGGACCTGCCCGTCAGAAGGTTCCTTTCGGGATTGCTCAGATAGGTAAGGCTTTCAGAAACGAGATCTCGCCGGGCAACTTTATCTTCCGCTCCAGGGAATTCGAGCAGATGGAGATGCAGTATTTCATCAACCCCAAGGAAGATCAAAAGTGGATCGACTACTGGAAGGAAGAGCGGATGAAGTGGTACCTTGACATCGGCGTAAGAAAGGAGAACCTCAGGCTTCACCAACACGAGAAGAAAGAGTTAGCTTTTTACGCCAAGACAGCTTATGACGTAGAATACAATTTCCCCTTCGGCTGGAAGGAGATCGAGGGAATACATAACCGCACCGACTTTGATCTGTCGCGTCATAGTAAAGCCACAGGCAAAGACCTTTCCTATTTCGATGACCAAACCAAGGAAAGGTTCATCCCCTACATCATCGAAACCTCTGCCGGTGTTGATCGCAGCATGCTGGTCTGTCTGGTGGATGCATATCACGAGGAGGAAGTAAGGGGCGAAAAGAGAGTGGTGCTGCGGCTCGATCCCAAGATTGCTCCTTTCAAGACGTCAGTTCTGCCCCTGGTGAATAGGGACAACATGCCCGAGATTGCCCAGAAGATAGCCAAGATGCTGAGACCTCATTTCACGGTGTTTTATG
>CAYGCR010000035.1:0-32344 GCA_964348415.1 uncultured Ignavibacteria bacterium
AGAGCTTTCGCCGAAGCGGTGAGTCCTCAGTAAGAGGAACAGATTCTACAGGACCAGGTTCAAGGCCAATGAGCTTGCCATAGGCGCGATACACGTCCTGGCTGCTGATGGCCACAACCCGTTGGGCAATGCCCTTGAACGTACTCATTACGCTGCGAGCGTCTTGCTCGGTGGCAGGAATCATATCCAGCACCACCTGGGGAGCAAAGCGCTTTAACTGGTCGGCAAAATCCGTAAGGTTCCGCCTATCGCCCAGAATGTGCTTCACTCCCTTGGGCAGCGGGGCCTCAGTCTCGCTGCGGTGAAATAGGGCTGTCTGGTGCCCCCTATCAATAAGCCGACGGACCACGTACGGGCCAGAAAACCTCGTTCCACCAATCAGCAGAATACGCATGGCTCATCCGTCCTTGCTCCGGCGTGGGGTCACACACGCCAAGGCAGGCAAGACCCGATAGAACACTAAGGGAAGATGTAGTTGCCCGATTCGTCGAGCTTGCATTCATGTCCAATGAATTGGGCAACTACGACACAGGCGCTTTGAGCACCGGACTCCCTAGACTTACTCAGAGGTATCTCTCAGCCAGACATTCGCCGCGTCAGGATTCTCCTGCCTTGGAATTAGCGCAATGGCATCGTTTGGGCATGCTGCCCTGCACACGCCACACCCGAAGCACCTGGTGGGATCAATATAGACCTTGCCAAGGGCAGACGAGTAGAACTCAGCCCCGAACTGACATTGACTTATACAGGACTTGCACCCGGTGCAAAGATCCCAGTCTATCTGGCAGATGTACTCCGCCCGGAAGAAACAGGGAGCGCCTCGCATCTCTATGTACCGCTTGTAAGCCATACAGTCACGATCACAGTTGCACATGCCTACAACATACGGGGTCACACCTGTCCAGATGCTGTGCATCAATCCTTCCTCGTCGTATCGGCGAAAGATCCTCTTGGCTTGGTCCTTGTCAAGCACCTCCAGGGACGAAGCGGCATCGGGAAACTTGCCCAGTACGCCCCATTTGTCGACGCCGAAGCCAAAGCAGTATCGTTTGTCTGTCTTCCCTGTCGTCAAGAACCGGCATCCACAGGGCATTCTGGTGATAGAGTCCACTATGTTTATCACCGCTTCAACGTCCTCGATGGGCAGTACCTGACCGAAGTGTTCGACCTTCCGATTGGCCACGATCTCATCTTCGCTTGGTTGAGCCTCAGTCGGCTCAGTCGAAGGCGGGGCATCTGGTGACTCCTCTTGCGTCTTGGACACGCCGGTGATGGCCGGCATCACCAGACTCTCCAAGAAGCGATTTGTCCACTCGAAACGCGTTGCGGTGCCAACGATGTCCTTTTGAGCGGAAGACAGCTCCTGGTGGAGTAACTCGTCCGCATAGTTTTTCATTTGGAGGTACCACTTTTTCCCCTCGCCGTGTTTAGTACAGAACTCGCACATTTTGACCTCCTCAAAGTTGTGTCAGGTATTGCCTGTGACTTTCTTCAAGTGTGACCTGACATGTGATTGCCCGGCTGTCGGGTTACACCCGCCATGGCGGGCAAGACCCGACGGAACAGGAAATCCCACGCCCAATGAATTAGGCTATTACGAAAGGCGACTAGCTCTCGATGCGTCTGAGCTCAAGCGATATGCCTTTGGGATCAGGACAATGAATGGTCGCAACGCCTTTCTCTTTCTCCCAGGAGAAGTCACCGCCACAGAGCAGAGTCAGGAAATATGGAAATATGGCATCCCAGGCTCCGGTACACATTCCCGCGGGTGTAGTCTCCCCGACCGTGAATACCTGCCCGATCTCATGGATATTGCCCTGGCATTTTCCACGCTTGACAGTAATGCGTATTGGCATCCTTTAGCACCTCCGCTTTGTTTATTCCGCTGATCAGCTCCAGCGCGGCTTTCCTTTCATCTGCAGTTCAAGTTCGGCCCTAAAAGCTACCACGGCTTGACCACCAACTCGGACTATCTTGGGCTTGCCCCGGTCTAATTCCACTGTCACCTGGACAGTGCCAGGTCGCCCGATAGCTTCGCCCTGCTGGGCTTTGAATGAAAAAACGTCACCCTTCACAGGAACAAGTTGATGCTGCACCAGATAGGCTCCGAGCGGGCCATTCGCGTTGCCAGTAACCGGGTCTTCTGTAATCCCTATTGCCGGCGCAAACATTCGGCCACGCGCAAGTGGGTCCACTGAATCGGAATCAAGCGTGAAGACGAAGTATCCATTGCACTCGATCTGACCGCTGATTTCGGCCAGACGAGCTAAATTCGGTTCTAAGGAGTTGAGAGTGGATCGATCACATATCCCGATTAACACCTTGGAATGTCCCGTAGAGACTACCTGAATTGGACACCGCTCATCAAGATCAGCCGGACTCAAACCGAGGGCTGACAGAATATCATTGCGTTCCGTCTCAGGAAAGGGCTGACTGAACTCGATAGCTCCCTGAGTCATTACAATGCGATAGTCATCATCCTGCCTAACGATCTGAACGGGAAGAATCCCGGCGCCAATCTTCTGAACAACCGTGCAGGAGGGCAGATGGTTTTCGAGCGCACGAACATAATGGGCCGCAATCGTGGCGTGTCCGCAAGAGGGCACCTCTGTGGTGGGCGTGAAAAAACGAATCCATACTTCATGATCAGCAGAGGTAGGAGATAGAATGAACGCCGTCTCAGAATTGCCCAGTTCCCCTGCAATTGCCTGCATCTGGTGCTCCGTCAACCCATCAGCGTTGGAGATGACACCGGCGGCATTCCCCTTGAACCTTTCTGTTGTGAACGCGTCAACCTGGTACAGTCTGTATTTCTTCAACTCTCTACCTCACACGTCTGTTTAGCCTCATGACTATGGGTCATCTTGTTCTGTGCAAGACCTCAAACTGGGGGTTCCTTCTGAATGATGCTCCGGTCGATTCTCACAGAGGCGGAAGAGCCTAGCTTCTAACACCATCATAACGTAGTTGCTCGATTATCGAGCGAGATTCAAGGCCCAATGACCAGACGGTCCCATCGGGGAATGGGGCAACTACAAGGATCCAAGATGCAATCGGATACCTGCGCGTTGAAACGAGCCGGCGGCTGTCGCCTACGCCTTTAAGTAGTTCAGAAGCCCACCTTTCTCGGCGATCTCCAATTCCAGTCCTGATGGTGGTCGTCCTTTCAACGTTTTCTTCGTCGAGAGATTGGTGACCTTTCCGGTTTCCAAATCTACTTCAACTTTGTCTCCTGTTTTTACTATCTTGGAGATTCCCGGACATTCCATTATGGAAAAACCCAAGTTGACGGCGTTGCGGTAGAAGATGCGAGCGAAAGAATCTGCCAGCACACAGCTTAGCCCGTTTTCTTTAAGACAGACCACCGCGTGCTCACGCGAGGAACCGCATCCGAAGTTCTTACCCGCAATCACCATGTCTCCAGGCTTGACCTGTTTTGCGAATTCTTCCATCCCCGGCACAAACTCCATGGCATGTTTTGCCATCTCCTTCGGATCGGTCAAGGGAAGATATTGTCCATGGTAGATTTGGTCGGTGTCAATGTCATCACCGACCACCCAGGCTTTTCCTTTGAATTTCTTGAGTATAGGACGCTCCTTTGACCTCTAATATCATTATTTTTAGTAAATTAATAAGAGACAAGGCAAAAGTCAACCTGGAAGAAGGCTTGGTAGCCGCACCCTTCAGGGGGCTCAAGAAACACGGAGGCTACCGATAGGCTTTATTCCTGGCTGGAGTGCTCTTCACTGGAGTGTCTGCCTTCAGGCAGACAGATCAAGCTCAAGCTTGATATTCCAGTTGGCGCAAGCGCGCCGTACCTGAGGGGGGGCGGGTGCCTCAATATTCAGTTGGAGTGTCTGCCTCTGCAGATGGTATGACTCTAAGCAGACCGGTCAAGCTGAAGCTTGACACTCCAAAAAGCAGACTCCACAGAACTATTCCCACTCGATGGTGGCGGGGGGTTTGGAGGAGATGTCGTAAACCAGCCGATTGACGCCCTTCACTTGGTTTATAATCCGATTGGAGATTCTTCCCAAGACTGCGTCTGGAAGCCTGGCCCAGTCAGCGGTCATTCCGTCCACCGAGGTGACTGCCCGCAAGGCGATCACGTTCTCATACGTCCTCTCGTCACCCATCACGCCAACTGTCTGAACTGGAAGAAGAACACAGAAAGCCTGCCACACCCTGTTGTACAGATCGGATGCTTTCAGCTCAGAGATGTATATATCGTCTGCTTCTCTTAAGACATCCGCCCTCTCCCTGGTCACGTCTCCCAAGATTCTCACCGCCAAGCCGGGCCCGGGAAAGGGATGTCGCCCAATTATGCTTTCCGGCAACCCCAATTTTCTTCCCAGTTCTCTCACCTCGTCTTTAAACAGCTCCCTTAAGGGCTCAATCAGCTTCAGGTGCATCTTTTCCGGCAAACCGCCCACATTGTGATGTGACTTTATGGTAGCGGACGGTCCCTTGAAGGAGGCGCTTTCAATTAGGTCGGGATACAGCGTTCCCTGTGCTAAAAACTGGACATCTTTGATTCTGCGTGCTTCCTCTTCGAATACCTGAATGAAAGTCCTGCCGATGATCTTTCTTTTTTGCTCTGGATCGATCACTCCTTTGAGCTGACTTAAGAATCTTTTTGAGGCATCCACCAGTTTCAGGTTCAAGTCAAGGTCCTTAAAGGCAGAGACGATCTCTTGCGCTTCGTTTTTTCTCAGCACCCCGTTGTCCACCAGAATGCAATGCAGCTGTTTGCCCGCGGCTTTGCTTATCAGGACGGCACATACGGACGAGTCCACGCCGCCACTTAAACCGAGGATAACCTTGCCGTCTTTCACCTGCTCTGCTATCCGGGAAACAGTGGTGTCGATGAACGACTCGGTAGTCCAACTTGCCGCACATCCGCAGATACGGAACAAGAAATTCTGGAGAATACGTTTACCCTCTTCCGTGTGAGCCACCTCTGGATGAAACTGCAATCCGTAGATTTTCCTTTCATCATTTCCTACGGCCGCGTAGGGAATGGTCTCCGTGTGAGCCAGAGCTTCAAAGCTCGGTGGTAACGTAGAAAGATGATCGCCATGGCTCATCCAGACAGCGGTATCATTCTTGACCCCGGACAGAAGCTTTTTGCTCTTGTCGATGTGGATGATGGCTTTGCCATACTCTCTTCTGGTTGATCTATCTATCTCTCCGCCGAACAGCCTGCCGATAAGCTGCAGCCCGTAGCAGATTCCCAGGACCGGAACGCCCAACTCAAAGACATTGGGCGGGCAGACCGAAGCGTTTTGGTCAAACACGCTGGAAGGGCCACCGGAGAGGACAATGCCCTTTAGATTTGTAAGTTTGTAAGTTTCGGGGCCTTGGTCGAAAGGTAGTATCTCACAGAAGACCTTGTTCTCCCGGATGCGCCGAGCAATGAGTTGGGTGTATTGTGATCCGAAGTCCAGTATGACTATGGTTTCCTCGTGCTCCATCTGCCTTTACTTTTCCTCCGATTTCAGCACTGTATCCTTGAGCCAGTTTTTGTCATCTCTCTCCGGGTAATCCACATTGTAGTGCAGCCCCCGACTCTCTTTTCTCATCAGGGCACATTCTATTATCAGCTTCGCTGTGGTGGTGATGTTCCTCAGCTCGATCACGTCGTAGGTGACCGGGTTAACCTTATAGAATTCGGTGATCTCGTCCAGAAGAATGTTGATCCTTCTTCTTGCCTGCTCCAGTCGGCGATTGGAGCGGACTATGCCGACGTAATCCCACATGAATTTTTGAATCCAGTCCCGGCTGTGAGAGATGATCACCCATTCCCGTTGATCGAATACCCCCTCCAGACTCCACGAAGGAATGGGGGGGAAGGAAGATCTTTTCATGCTGGCAAGCTTATCTTTTGCGCTCTGGGCAGCGAAGCTGGCGAAAGCCACAGCCTCCAGAAGAGAGTTGGAAGCCAGTCGATTGGCTCCGTGCATGCCTGTGCAAGCCACTTCGCCGCAGGCATACAGGTTTTCTATTGTGGACCTGCCTTCCAAATCCGTCACCACCCCGCCGCAGATATAGTGGGCTGCAGGCACCACCGGAATCCAATCTTTGGTTATGTCCAGTCCCAGCGAAAGACATTTGCCATAGATGTTGGGGAATCTCAGCTTAACGAATCGCTGGTCCAGGTGGGTGATATCCAGGTAAACGCAAGAATCACCCCGCTTTTTCAGTTCGTGATCGATGGCACGCGCCACCACATCCCGGGGAGCCAGTTCCTTTCGGGGATGATACTGCTCCATGAAGGTCTCACCTGACCCCAGGCGCAAGACGCCACCCTCTCCTCTAACCGCCTCTGAGATCAAGAAGGAGTTTGCCTTTTCGTGGTACAGGGCGGTGGGATGGAATTGGATGAATTCCAAATTAGCCACCTCCGCGCCTGCCCGGTAGGCCATGGCCAGTCCGGCTCCGGTGGCGATGGAAGGATTGGTGGTGTGAAGGTAGACTCTACCTGCTCCCCCGGTTGCCAGCAAGGTGATTTTGGACAGGCAGGGGATGACCTGATTCCTCTCTTTATCCAGAACGTAAGCGCCCCAACACTTGATTTTTTCACCGGGTCTTCGTCGATGGTCTTTGAGATGATGCTGAGTGATTAAATCGATAGCAATGTGATTTTCAAAAATCTTGACATTGTTTTTGGCTTTTACCGCACGCAGAAGCGAACTCTCCACTTCTTTTCCGGTAAGGTCAGCGGCATGCACCACGCGGTTTTTGGAATGACCGCCCTCCAATCCCAGGTCGAACTCCTCCTCTCTTTCCCGCTTTCGGGTAAACTGCACTCCTGTCCGGATCAGCTCTTGGATACAGCCCGGGCCAGCTTCCACCACCTTCCTTACTACTTCAGGCCTGCACAGTCCGGTCCCTGCCTTCAAGGTATCCTCAAGGTGGAGCTCGAATGAGTCATCCTCTGCCAATACGGAAGCGATCCCCCCCTGGGCGTAGTTGGTGTTGGATTCGGAGTCCTCCTTCTTTGTAACGATGACTACGTCTCCGACCTCACTCGCTTTGAGGGCGAAGGAAAGTCCCGCAATACCTGATCCAATCACCAAGAAACCTGTTTTCATTTGCATTTATTCTCGTCCCTGGATTTTGTCTAGAAGGGTCTTTTCTGCTTGGGTTATTCTCAAATCAATCTTCACCACGTAAAATGGAATTTCCAACTCATTTACCAAAGGTATACGTACAGAATCCTTCTCTGTGGTCACAGCAAAATCAGCACCCACCCCCCGGGCCTCCCCCTCCAGATCCATCAGATCTCGTTTGCTGTAGGGATAGTGATCCGTGAATTTCCGATGCTTCAGAATGTGTATCTTCAGTTGTTCGAGAGTGTTTTCAAATGACGCTGGATTCCCGATCCCGGAAAAGGCATAGGCTTTTTTCTCTTCTATGCGCTTGGGCTCGACTGAGGAGTCATTGAACAAACCTTGAATTGAGCGAACCCGGTAGACGGATTCCACTATGGGAGCCTGGGGATTGTACCTCCTCAATAGGTGGACCAATTCATTGGTGCTGGGAACGTGGTCGGTTTTGGTCAAGACAAATATATCTGCCCTCTTCAAAGAAGTCAGCGGTTCTCTCAAGATACCTGCTGGAAGAAGCCTTCCGTTCCCGAAAGGATTCACCGAATCAATGACCACAATGTCTAACTCCCTGGACAGCCTGAGATGTTGAAGCCCATCGTCCAGAATCAAGATCTCCGAGCCGAACTTCTGCAAGGCCTTTTCCCCGGAGGTGCTTCGGCGTTTGCTTACCATGATGGGGACATCCAAGAGGCGCTTTGCCAGAAGGTAAGGTTCGTCTCCCACATCTTGCCAATCTATTCTCCGGCATGTTTCATGGGTGAGCTCGACCATTTCTCTTTTCTTTCGCCTGTACCCTCTGGTGAGTATAGCCACCTTTCGGTTTTTCTCCCTCAGCTTTTCAGCCAGATAGAGGACCAAGGGGGTTTTCCCGGTTCCGCCCACGGTGACGTTGCCCACGCTTATCACTCTTGCTTTAAGCCTTTGTCGCCTGCAAATCCCGTGCTGGTAAAGCCAGGTTCTTGCAGTCGAGGCCAATTGATATAACAATGAGAACAAAGAAAGAACCCCCAGGACCAATGCCCAAAGAAGTCCTTCCCCTTTTTTCTGGTTGGACGGGATAAAGTTTCTCATCTGCTCAACTCTTCTCAAGCAAAGAGAAGATCAGATCGGTCGTTCTCCGAGCGACCCCGGTCTTCTTTCGGACAGCTTCTTTTGCTTTCTGTCCTCGTATCGTTCTCTCGTAATCGTCCGAAAGCAACTCGGACAAGGTCAAATAGAGTTCCTTTTCGTCCCTGACTTGGATGCCTCCTCCGGATTGGACCAAAATCCTGGCTTCCTCTTTGAAATGATCTACGTAAGGTCCGAACAGGACAGGCACTCCATGAATTGCCGGTTCCAGAACGTTATGCCCTCCCACCGGCACCAAGCTCCCCCCCACAAAAGCCACGTCCGCCACAGAATAGATCCTAGACAACTCCCCCATAGTATCCAACAGCATCACGGTTTGATCTTCCGCAGAAGCTCTTGATTCGGGATGGCTTTGGGCACCCAGCAGGTCCAGCTGAGTTTTTCTGATAAAGCCTATCCTGGAATCGGAAAGTATCCTTTCCACATGTTTCAGCCGGTCAAGATGCCTGGGCGCGAGTATGAAAACGAGCTTTTTGTGTTTCTGTGTTAATCTTTGGAAAACTCCGATCAAAATCTGATCCTCGCCTTCTCTTAAGCTTCCCCCCACCAGTACTTTGCAGTCGTCAGGAATGGACATGGTTTTTCTTAGTCTGTGCAGCCCCTCTATTTTACTGACCAAAAGCAGGCGATCAAACTTCATGTTCCCGGTTATCTGGATCTGATTCTGGCCGGCGCCGAGAAGAATCATCCTGCGCTTGTGTTCCTCCGATTGGACGCACAAAAGGTCAAGGTAGGAAAGCGCCCGTTGGAAAAGACCTTTTACCAGAAGGTATCGGCGTAAAGACCTGCTGGAGATACGTCCATTAATCAGCGCTACCAGACTTCCACTTTTTTTAGCTTCTCGAATTAGATTGGGCCAGAGCTCGGTCTCCACGAGAATCAAAGCTGCAGGCCTGATCCCTTTCAAAGCTCTTTTTACAAATCTTCTCAAATCGACAGGCAGGAAGAATACCAGTTCAACTCCCTCCAGAATGCGTTCGGCCTCGTTCTTGCCGGTCTTGGTGACTGTCGATACCACCAGGGCCCACTCTGGATGGATTCTCTTCACCTGTGGGATGATGGTCGACAGAACCTTTACCTCACCTACGGAGGCGGCATGGAACCAGATGACCCTTCCACCCAAAAGCTTCTCCGCCTGTTTTTTTGGCAATCTTCCCATTCTCTCCTTAACTCCGTGTTTGCCGAGAGCAGCTCGAACCATAAGATAGGGGAAGGAAATGGCGAAGACGATGTTCAAAGCTAAGTTGTAAAGAGTGTACATTTTGGAATTCGCTGGGCTTTAATGAAACCGGTACCTGAGTTCAGCCGGGCGCTGGGTCCTCATCGGTCTTTGCGGGAAAAGTAGTTGTCGGCCTTTTTGGTTAACTCATTCATTTGTTTCTCAAAATCGACCCGAACTTCCTCCAGTTCCTGTGAAGTAGACTCAGCCGATACAAAAATCGGTGGTCCCAGCATGATGACTGCCCTGGAAAAAGGTTTGGGAATTACAAACCGGTCCCAGGTGGATAAAGTCCAGCGATTCTCGGCGGAGTTGGTGATCGGAATGATAGGCATCCCGCTCCGCTGTCCTATGTATATGGCGCCCGGTTGCACCTGAAACCTGGGACCTTTGGGTCCATCCGGTGTCACCGCCACATCATGTCCTGACGTGGCTTTCTCACACATCTCGAAGATGGCTTTTGAACCACCCCTGGTGGTGGAACCCCTGACCGAGACAAAGCCCAGTCTCTGTATTATACGAGCTATGAGCTCCCCGTCCCGGTGCTGGCTGATGAGCACGTGTATCTTTTGCATACGGTGTGAATAAGCAAGGATGAGCATCCTTCCGTGCCAGAAGGCGTAAACTACGGGCCCTTTTTCTTTCCTCACGAGCTCAAGATTTTCCCGTCCGACCCACTGGATCCTCAATGTCTTTCCCAGCAGATAAATGAAGGCGGGACCTATCCAGGATGCCAGAGACAGCAGGAGTTTGTCTCCGATCTGTTTGAAACGTTTGATCATTCACCAACGCTCTGATAATGATTGGCATCTGGTTGAAGAACAGCAACGATATCGGCAACCGGTATCGATGCTTTGGCACTCGTCTCTCAGGATTCAGCGGGATGTAGCTGGTTTGCAAGGTTGGTGGGAGGCACCAACATCTGCGCTACAATTTCAGCCGCCTTTTTGGACGCTCCCTCTTCTCCCAACTTCTCCTTTACTTTCTTCAACTCATTTTGAATGTTTCTGTATCTTTCTTTCTCTGTCAGAATCTCATACATCTCCTCTGCGATTCGGCTGGGGATGGCTTGCCTCTGCACGAACTCGGGAACCACCCTTTTGCCCGCCACCACGTTGGCTAACGCGATATTCGGTATGCTGACCAGACTTCTGGCTATAAGATAGTTCCACAGGCTGGTCTTGTATAACACCAGGAAGGGAGTGCCCAGAATAGCGCACTCTAAGGTGGCGGAACCGGAGGCGATCAGAAGTAAGTGGGAGTGCTTCATCAGATCATAGGTTAGATTCTCAACGATCTTCGTCTTGAACTCAGTCTGAGCGAGCAAGTTCTCCAGGTCTTGCCTTTTTATGGTAGGTGCCAATCCTGATAGCACCTTCAGGTTTTTGATCCTGTTGGTCAAAAGGGTGCAGGATTGGACCATGATGGGCAGGATCCTTTCCACCTCCTGCCATCTGGATCCGGGAAGGAGTCCGACCACTGTGTCATTTTTTCTTATATCAAATTTCCGCTGGAAGTCTTCATGTGAAAGGATGGGCTTGGTTACCTCCAGAAGCGGGTGCCCCACAAACTGGCAGTCGATGTTGAATCTTTGGTAAATGTCCTTCTCAAAGGGGAGGATCACCACCATTTTGTCTATCCAGCCCTTCATCTTTCTTACTCTGTTTCCACCCCAGGCCCATACCTGAGGGCTGATGTAGTAGACCACGGGTATGCCCGACTTCTTGAGCTTTTTGGCGAACCTGAGATTAAACCCCGGATAGTCTATGAGTATTGCCAGATCAGGATTTCTCTTTTCGGCCACAGACATCATGGTCTTCATAGCCCCTCTGACGAAGTTCAAATTCTTGAGTACTTCGAAAAACCCCATGATGGCAAGCCTATCAACATGAAAGATGAGTTCCACTCCCTCCTTTTTCATCTTGTCCCCGCCTAATCCGAAGATCTCCAGGCGGGGGTTGATTCTCTTAAGCTCTCTCACCAGGCTGGATCCGTGAAGGTCGCCAGATGCCTCTCCGGCAGTGATTAGTATCTTTTTAGCATTATTCATGGCGAGCCCGCAATACTCTATAAGGATTGGGAGTCTTAAAGCTCAGGTCATCAGGATTTATTGAGGAAAATCTCGCCCGGACCAGAATCTGGGGTATTCGCTTTCAGGCGAGCCAGATTGCGGAGGGGTGCCGAGAGACTTAGGTCAAGCTGAAGCTTGACACTCCAGCTCGGACTCGCCCTTGGGACAGCCTCTTATCCGATATTTAGCCTTCTGAGTCTCCCCCGATCCGCCTCTTGTGTTCCTCAGCCTTTTCTTTGATTTGTAACGCCACCTCCAATGCCTTCTTGCCGTCTTCTCCGGTAACCTTGGGCGAAGTTCTGGTGCGGACCGCATTTAGGAAGGACTGTATCTCTGAGGTGAGCATATCGCGGTCGGAGATTCTGGGTCTTTCGTAGACTATTGTTTTTCCAGCCTTCTCGACCGGAATGTTTCCCACTACGGTTTTCTTCTCCTTTTCATCCATCTGGAGTTGACCAGCCTCCGCCAGCCTGTAGATCTCCACGGACTTTTGCAGGAAGTCCAGCGATATATAGGAATCCTTCTGGAAAAGCCTCATCTTGCGCAGAGCCCGGGCGGATATGCGGCTGGCAGTGATATTAGCCACACATCCGTTCTCAAAGGTCAGCCGGGCGTTGCAGATGTCTTCGCTTTCAGCGATGACCGGTACGCCCGCTGCCTCGATATTGGTTGTTGGGCTCTTCACAAGAGTCAATATCAGATCGATGTCGTGGATCATCAGGTCCAGTATTACCGCCACATCCGTTCCCCGGGGATTGAACTGAGCCATTCGATGAGATTCGATGAATCTGGGATTAGGTCGGTGCTGCTCTATGGCCTGGAATGCCGGATTGAATCTTTCAACGTGTCCCACCTGGAGAACCAAATTCTTGTTTCGAGCAAGGGTGATCAGCTCCTCTGCTTGCTGGATTGTTTCGCTTATAGGTTTCTCGATCAAAAGATCTTTTCCCCGTTCTAATATCGTCCGCCCCAGAAGGTGGTGAGCGGTGGTGGGAACCACCAGACTGACGGCGTCTGTCTCATTTAAGAGATCATCAAGATTTTGAAAGAATCTCGTACCGTAGGTTCGCGCTGCGTCATTACCCTTTTTCAAGTCGATGTCGTTTATTCCGATTAACTCTGCTTCTGCCATCTGAGACAGTATGCGCGCATGATGATTACCCAGATGCCCCACCCCAACGACTCCGACTCTTACCTTCTGCATCCTTTACCGCTTCCGATTGGCTCCGATGCAAACGCTGCGGCCGAGTCCACCACGCTGCAACAGTACCGGAGAGTTTCAAATCCACTAAGAATTTCCCAAAATATAACTACGCCCCCAAGTCCAGTCAATAGTAGAAAAAACGTTAAGCTGCAGAAAAGAGGGAAAGCTCCTGCGAAGAAGGCAGCACTCAGCCTCAGTTAGGTCCTGGTCTTTCGCCCAAAATCTAATTTCCAGGTCCTTCTTCGGTCTTCTGCGTATGTTCGTTCATTGCAAAGAAAAAGATGGCAACGGACAAAACTGCCCGTTACCGGGGATAAAGTACGCTGTATCAATCCGCTCTATCCCCTGGATCCGTTGACCTATTTGATAATTCCCCTCTCGCTCTTAGCGATAAAATCAAGAACAGTCTGAACTTCGGGTAGGAGTTCCACCTCGCTTTTGATCTTTTCGACCGCTTGGGTGGTGTTCAACTTGGATTCAAACAATATGCGAAAGGTTTTCTCCAGAATCCGCATGGTTTTTTCGGGAAACCCTCTCCTTTTAAGGCCGATTCGATTTAGTCCCACGGTCTTTAAAGGATAGCCCGCCACCAGAGCGTAAGGGCAAACATCCTTTTGAACCCTGAAACCTCCACCCACGATGGCATGTGCACCGATCTTGACAAACTGATGTATCGGCACAACTCCGCCGATGATGGCCCAGTCGCCTATCTCCACGTGGCCGCCCACATTGACGGAATTGGCTAAGATCACGTGATCGCCCAGAAGGCAGTCATGAGCCAGATGGGCATAGATCATGATCAAACAATTGTTCCCCACCACCGTTTTTCCCCGATATTCAGTGCCCCGGTTTATCGTGGCGTATTCCCGGATTACCGTCCCATCCCCGATGGTAACGAAGGTGTCCTCGCCCTTAAACTTCAGATCCTGCGGCAGAGTCCCCAATACGGCCCCGTGGTGGATCTTACAGTTCTTCCCTATTCTGGTTTTCGAGTCTATCAAAACGTGGGATCCTATCTCGGTGCCCGCACCTATCTCTGCTCCTTGGATTATTATGCTGTAAGGACCGACTTTTACACGGTCCGCCAGCTTCGCATCTTCGTGAATAATGGCAGTATGGTGAATATTCATGATTCGGAGTGGAGTGGGAATCTTAAATCGTTTGAAGATTTACTGTATTAACTGACGGCTACAGGGAGTCAACGGGGCATGGTTTTGATATGACCCTGCTTTTCAAATATTCTGAACTGCCATCCTCATTTGTCCACAATGGTTGCCATCAGAGATGCCTCAGTGACCAGATCGCCTTCCACAAACGCTTTTCCTTGCATCTTACAGGTTCCCCGGCGGAACATCACCATGTCCAGCTCGAATCTGATTTGATCGCCCGGCAAAACCGGCTTTCGGAAACGGACTCCGTCTATTCCCATGAAATACACCAGCTTGTTTTCGGGATCGTCCACCGTATTCAGAAGAAGGATACCTCCCGCCTGAGCCATGGCCTCTACGATCAGCACCCCCGGCATTATGGGGTGACCAGGGAAGTGACCGGAAAAGAAAGGCTCATTCATGGTCACGTTTTTGATAGCCACCACTCTCTTTCTGGGTTGGATGTCTACCACCCGGTCCACCAGCAAGAAGGGATAGCGATGAGGCATGATCTTTAAGATGGCGTTTATATCCAGAAGATAATCCCCGCTGGTTTTGGTCTGATATCTGGTGGTTATCTGTTTCTTTTCGTACTGCTCCCGCAGTTTCTTCACCAGCGCCACGTTTGCCGCATGACCGGACCTTGCCGCCAGAACATGTCCCTTTAGAGGAACTCCCAAAAGATAGAGATCGCCCAAAAGATCGATAGCCTTATGCCGGCACGGTTCGTTAGGAAACCTCAGCGGCACGTCATTTAATATCCCGGTTTTGCCAACGAATATCTTCTCCTCGACTCCGTACAGCTGCTTAAGTTTCTCGATCTTTGACTCACAGTTGTTCTCATCGCAGATGACCAAAGCATTGTGAACGCTTCCCCCTTTTGCCAGGCCCTCTTTGTACAATTCCTCCAGTTCGTGGAAGAAACAGAACGTTCGTGCCGGTGCGAATTCCTCCACGAATTCCTTTTCCAGCGAAACCAAGGAGGTGTACTGCGTCCCCAGAGCCGGATTCCGATAGTCCACCATGAAGGTGATTCTCAGATCGTCGGAAGGGACTACCACCAGGTCAATGCCCTTGTCCTTCTCAGAGTAAAACAGCGGAGTTTCTATCTCCAGATAGTTCTTGGGAGAATCCTGCTCTTTTATGCCGGCCTTGAGTATGGCTTCCACGAAAGGTGAAGCGCTCCCGTCTCCAACCGGAGGCTCGCTGGAGTCCAGCTCCACCCGAAGATTGTCCAATTCCAGACCGGCCAGAGCGGCCAAAACGTGTTCTACCGTGCAGACTTTGGCGTCCCCTTTCTGCAGCGTGGTACCTCTGGTGATATCTATCACGTGGTCTATGTCCGCTGGAATCTCCGGGGAGTCAGAAAGATCAGTTCTCACCAACACTATGCCGTGACTGATGGAAGCGGGTCTGAAGGTGATGCTGGTCTGGTTGCCGGTATGTAATCCTGTCCCGGAAAGGGAAGCCCGTTTTCTGATGGTACGTTGCAGCTTAATCATACTGACCTTCAAGAATCAGGTGCGTGCAGACAGTCTCGTGCTGAATAAACCTTATCCCGCGACGAAAGTCAAGCAAAAAAGGATGTGAGGTTTTGGTCGCCAAGACGGATCAAAGCTATCTGCGCCAGGCTGAGGCCTTCTCTCTGCATGGTCTCAGAGAATCTACAAAATCTGAAGATCGTGGCTTCGGACTCCAATGGTGAAAAGAGAACAATCCACAGCGGAAGGAAAGGTCTCCTGCTGGACTCTACTCTTTTCTTAAGAACAAAGTGCGGTGGGGGAAGGGTATCTCGATTTTTTCCTTGTCGAAAGCATACTTGATTCTTCTCCTCAACTCCCTTCCTACGTCCCATTGCTTTAAGGGGCGAGTCTTCGCCAGCATCTTGATGGTGACCTGCGAGTCCCCGAAGTCGTCCACTCCCAGAATCTGCGGATCCTCAAGCATGAGGGCGCTGTAAGGCTGCTCCTGCCTCATCTTTTTTCCCACATCCTGGAGCACACGGATGACCTTGTCAACATCTTCCTTATAGGCTACTCCGATGTCCAAAACCACCCGCGACCACCCGTAGGTCATGTTGTTGACCGATTGGACTTCACCGTTGGGTATTACATGTACGACGCCCTCCAGGTCTCTCAGAACAGTGGTTCTTAACTTTATGTTCTCAACCAGGCCGGCATGATCTCCGATCTTTACCACATCACCCACCCGATATTGATTTTCCATCAGGATGAAGAAGCCGGTGAGGAAGTCCTTCACCAAAGTCTGCGCTCCGAAACCAATGGCTAGGCCTGCAATGCCGACGCCTGCCAAGAGTGGGGCAATATCCACCCCCACCTCCTTCAAGATCATAAACGAGGCCACTATGTACACGAAGACCTTTATGGCGCTGTTTATGATGCGTACCAAGGTCTCTGCTCTTTTCTCTCTTTCGCTTTTGGTGGCGGGATCCTCATCCTCGGTTAAGGCCATTATCCTTCTACCTGCCAGTCTGGTTACCCGGATCATAATCCAGGCACCTATGATGATTATTATGATCCGGGGCACATGTGCATAAGCCCAATCTCTCAACAGACCCAGGATTTTTACAAGCTCCTGCTCCATCCTTATCCTCCTTGAATTTCTTTTCCTTGAAACGTTTGACTTCTTGAGCTCTTTTCGCCCGGGAAGATAAAAACGGCGGCCCAGAATGTCAAATGAATCCAGGAGATTTATCCAGGAACCCGGGAAAGCCCCGGCTCCTGGCTGCCGGCATCGGGGTGAAGCGATGTGTGGTTGGACCGCTGCCCAAGTTGGAGGGGCAGGAAAGGTATTCAGTACCAAGAACTCCTAAGCCCGAGGAAGTGTGATGCTTTCTAAACCTTTCACGTCAGAGATTTTGGTCCGCTTGGCAAAGGGGCATGGTTAAGCCATTTTGTTGAAAAAAACTGAAAAAAGGTCTTGACAAACCCTTGAAAATATTGTATCCTCGGCGTGTTAACAAAAAGACAGGAACCGTTGAACCCTCAAAAATCGCGAAGGGGGTGAGTAGATGACGAAGGAGGAGATGGTTGGTAAAATCGCTAAGGAGGCGAGAGTCACCAAGGCCCAGGCCAACAAGGCCATCAATACCTTCCTGGATGGAGTCACCAGCTCTCTGAAGAGGGGCAGGAAGGTTAGCTTCGTCGGTTTTGGTACCTTCTCCGTGACCAGGAGAAAAGCCAGAATGGGAAGAAACCCCCAGACTGGTGCACCTATCAGGATCGCCGCTTCAAAAGTGCCGAAATTCAAAGCAGGAAAGCAACTGAGAGACGCTGTGAAGTAAAGCCTGGTCACAAAAGGCACGTCTTTGAAGGCAGGACACACCCAGAGGCTGTGTGTTCCTGCCTTTTTTTATCCGTAACAGCGTTCCCTTCTTGTCCTGGTCCAGATTGGATCGTGCGTTTGGAGGTTTGAAGGTGTCACAAATTCGGAACAAAACGAGGATTGAAGTGGAGATTTGACAGCCCAACAACGTGGATATTTAGCACCAAAAGGAACTCTGAATGGTCGGTTTGAATCAAGAAAACTTGAAAGTGAGTTGAGGAAAACCGAGAAGGCTCCTGTTGCTATATTTTTGTTGACAGGGTAAATTATGGTCTTAAATTACGTTTGCAGCACAGCCAGCATCTGTAAAACAAATGGGATAAAAGTCACATGAAAGCGTCAACGGCCATATCAGATACAAGAAAAAAAGAGATATTGGGAGTCTTGCTAATTGCCTTAGCCATTTTTGTCGGGATGTCGCTTTTCAGCTATGACCGGGTTGGTGACAATCAGATCCTGAAGCAGCATGTGGACATCCGAAACCCGGTGGAAATCTTCTCCCAGAAATTCAACAATCAGTGTGGTCCGGTGGGAGCCGGAGTGTCCTATCTTATCCTTTACGCCTGGGGCTACTCCGGCTTTTTCATGCCGCTGTTCCTCGTTCTTTTGGGGATAAGCTGTTTCCGGAAAGCGAGGCTTGCCTTCATCTGTAAAAAGGTCCTCTTTGCTTTCATTTTCGTCCTTGTCCTGGGCATCCTGTTCGTCCTCCCCGTCATAGGAAGCCAGTATGAGGTGGATTTTTCCCAGGTGACTACGGGAGGATGGGTCGCGTTTGCCCTGGGACAAGTTCTTCTTAAGGTTTTAGGAACGGCGGGTTCCTATATCCTGATAGTTGCCTCGCTGGTGGCGCTTGCCGCCACAATCACGCCATTCAAGCCCAGCTACTTGGTCCTTCTGTTCAGACCAATGGTGGAGAAGTTGTTGACCCAAGGAAGCAAGTGGAGGGAACAGAGGAAAGTTTATCGACAGAAGGCCGAAGGGGAGAGAGAGTCTAAAGCGAGAAGGAGACCAGAGCCAGTTCTCCCGGAAGTGGAACCAGCTGGCACGCCGTCGCGGGAACCGAGTTTGACCACCCGGGTTTCGGCTGCGAGCAGGGAAAGAGCATCCCTCACTCTTGGGCGGGGCGAGGAAAGAAGGATGGAAGGAGGATATAGATTCCCTTCTTTGGGTTTTCTTGATGACTCACCTTACGCGGGTTCATCCGTGTCCGATGACGAGTTGAATGAGACCGCTGAGATTCTCAAGGAGACTCTATCCACTTTCGGAGTGGATATCGAAGGCGAGAGGATCGAGATCTACCCCGGTCCCGTCATAACTCGGTACGAATTTAAGCCGGCAGCCGGAATCAAGGTGAATCAGGTGGTGAATCTAGCGGATGACTTGGCCTTGGCCATGCGGGCACGGAAGGTCCGGATCGTGGCTCCGGTTCCCGGAAAGGCGGCCATCGGCGTGGAGATTCCGAATAAGAATGCGCAGACAGTCTACCTGAAGGAGATACTCACCTCCTCTTTATTTCAAGATGCTGATGCAAAGTTGAGCTTGGCTCTGGGCAAGACCTCCTCCGGAGAGCCCTTTGTAACCGATCTGGGCAAGATGCCCCATCTTCTGATCGCCGGAGCCACCGGCTCGGGCAAGTCCGTGTGCATCAATGCGATTATCACCAGCCTTCTTTATCGGCTTGCTCCGGAGGAGATAAGGTTCGTGATGATCGACCCTAAGATGTTGGAGCTCACGGTCTACGAAGGAATCCCTCATCTGGAGAGGTCGGTGATCACCAACCCCAAGGTTGCAGAGCACGTGCTCTCCGAGATTGTGACCGAGATGGAGCAGAGATACAGGCAGCTGGCGAAGTGCGGAGTGAGGAACATCGAGGATTTCAATACTAAACAAGAGGAAGAAGACATTCTTCCCTACATTATCATCATCGTGGACGAGCTGGCCGATCTGATGATGTCTTCTTCCACCAGAGTGGAGGGCTTGATAACACGATTGGCTCAGATGGCGCGGGCGGTGGGCATTCACCTGATTCTGGCCACCCAGAGACCCTCGGTGGACGTGATAACCGGATTGATCAAAGCCAACTTCTCCGCTCGCATCGCCTTCCAGGTTGCGTCCAAGATAGATTCCCGAACCATATTGGATGTCAATGGAGCGGAGAAGCTTTTGGGTTCCGGTGATATGCTCTTCATCGAGACCGGGCACCCCGAGCCCAGAAGGCTCCACGGAGCCTACATATCCAGCGATGAGACCACCCGCATCGTAGACTTTATAAAGGGACAGGCCTATTGTGTGGAACCGCTTGAGATACTCTCGGCCCAGCCGGAAGAGACGACTGTCCAGCAGGATGCTGAAAAGGATGACGATCTTTTCCAAAAGGCGGTGGAGCTGGTGATCAGACACAAGCAGGGTTCTGTCTCCCTTCTGCAGCGGAGACTTGCCGTCGGTTATCAACGAGCGGCACGTCTGATAGATCAGCTGGAGGAGGAGGGCATCGTGGGTCCATACGACGGAAGCAAAGCCAGAGAGGTGCTGGTGGACGCCTCCTATTTGGAAAGCCTGGAGTGGAAGGAAAGGAAGAGCCGATCTCAAGATCCCAGGGGGAGAGGAAACAGATGAGGACGCTCAGGATAGTCTTGCTTTTGTGCATCCTTCGGGTGGCCCTTGCCGCGTCCAGTACTCCTGCACAGGCGGTCACCTCCGACCAGCTAGCCTCGCAGGTGGAGGAGAAGTATCGGTCTCTCAAGACACTCTCAATGGATTTCATTAAGATCACCCGTTCGGACATATTCGAGACCGAAACCGAAATCGAAGGGAAAATGATCTTTAAGAATCCCGCGAAATTCAGAATCGAAACCAATCAGGAGACCGTTGTTTGCGATGGGGAATTCGTCTGGACCTATTCGGTGGAGAACCAACAGGTGATCAAGAACCTGGTTGACCGATCTGAGAGCTTGTTTAGACCCAATCAGTATCTCTCCGATTTCAGATCCGGCTATGTTCCTCGCCTGGAGGGCGAGGAGAAACTTGACCGAACCAGCTGTTTCAGACTTCTGCTTTCTTCCAAAGAGGAAGATGCTTTCATAAGAAGGATGACCATCTGGGTGGACAAGAAAGACCACCTTGCCAGGAGACTACAATACGAAGATTCCAACGATAATCAAGTCACCCTGATCTTCCGGCACATAAAGACCAACCCCAAGCTCAAAGACTCTGAGTTTGTCTTCCAAACCCCGCCGGGCGTGGAGGAACTGGATCTGAGTGAATAAGAGCAACCTCAAAAGAAAGATGCTGGGGGGAGCTCTTTTCCCGCTGACAGGGGGAAAATGAAACTCATTGAATTAGATTTCGCAGGGTCGCCTAATAGATGAGCAAAACCGTCTGGATCAAAAGTCTGGGCTGTCCAAAAAACGAGGTGGACGGAGAGAGGATGGAGAGTCTGCTCTCAGGGCAGGGATACGGTATTAGGAACGATCCCGGGCAGGCGGACATTCTTATCCTGAACACCTGCGGGTTTATCCAGGCAGCCAAGGAAGAATCCATAGAGGAGCTTTTTCGTCTAATCAAGCTGAAAAATGAAGATGGAAAGAAAAAGATCATCCTGTGCGGCTGCTTAGCGCAGCGCTACCCGAAGGAATTGTGGAGCAAACTGCCGGAGCTGGATGCCCTTTTCGGTATAAGCGAACTGGACAAGGTGGATCGGGTCTGCGGGTCTGTTTTGGAAGGCCACAGAGTTTTCAAGGTGAGCTCACCCGGAAGAACCAATGGCTTAAGGAGGATGAAAAGAACGGTCCCGAGGTACCCCTTTGCTTACGTAAAGATCGCGGACGGGTGTGACAATGGTTGCAGCTATTGCGCTATACCCAGCATCAGGGGAACATTTCGAAGCAAAAAAATCAAGGATATTCTGAACGAAGCCCGCCAGCTGGTAGAAAAAGGAGTTAAGGAGATCGATCTGGTTGCTCAGGATACGACTGTGTATGGCGTCGATCTCTACGGAGAAAAAAGACTGCCCAAGCTGCTCTCTTCGCTGTCAGAAATTCCACAACTCAGGTGGATCCGGTTGCTCTACACCCACCCGGCGCACTTTTCGGACGAGTTGATAGACCAGATAGCTTACAATCCTAAGGTGTGCAAGTATGTTGATCTGCCCCTGCAGCACATATCGGATGAGATTTTGACTCGGATGAATCGTAAGGTCACAAGGAGTAAAGTGGAGCAGCTTATCTTGAAACTGAGGGATAAGATCCCGGATCTGACCCTGAGAAGCTCATTCATCGTAGGTTTCCCGGGGGAAAAGAAGAACCATTTCGGGGAACTGCTAAGTTTCGTGAAGGACATCAGGTTCGATAAGTTAGGCGCCTTCCCTTACTCCAGAGAGGAAGGGACGAAAGCGTACAGCTTCAAAGGACAACTGCCGTCCAGGCTCAAGCAGGAGCGATTAGACCAATTGATGATTACCCAGCAGAGTATAGCTTTTGAAAAGAATGCGGCAAAGGTCGGAAAGACCTATACCGTTTTAATCGATGCCAAATCAGAACAACGCAACGGTTACCTTCTCGGCAGAAGCCAGGCCGAAGCGCCGGAAGTGGATGGAGTGATTCTGGTACGAGGTAATCACCGCAAGGCAGGTCGATTTGTTAGAGCGAGGATGGTCGACTGTTGTGGTTACGATCTGATAGCTCATGAAGTCTAAAGGCAAACAATGAGCCGAACGGTCTCACCAAAAAAAGTCCCTACCCGGTCCACTGAAACGAGCGTGACTCCGGTAAAGATAACCGAAGTAGAGTGCAAGAATGCTCTGGTGAGGTCCAGAATCGAAGGCACGGATTATGCCCTCAATCCATACACCGGGTGTCAGCACGGATGTATCTATTGTTATGCTGAGTTCATGAAGAAATACACAAATCATAAGGAGGAGTGGGGAGAGTTCGTTGATGTGAAGATCAACATAGTGGATCGCCTCCGAGACCAGATTAAAAGAACCAAGCCGGGGGTCATCCAACTCAGTACCGTGACCGACGCATATCAGCCCCTGGAGGAGACATTTCAACTGACCCGCGGATGCCTGGAAATCCTGGCAGACTTTGATTTTCCCATTTCCATCCAGACAAAATCTAACCTGGTCCTAAGGGATATTGATGTACTGAAAAAGATAAAAGACAAAGACGTTGGCTTTACCATCACCTGTCCGGATTCAGAGGTGGAGAGGATTTTTGAACCAGGAGCTTCAACCCTGGAGAGAAGACTTGAGGCGTTGAGGAAGCTCCAAGATAACGACATCCCGACGTTTGTGTTCGTCGGTCCGATCTTGCCCTTCTTTTCTGACAACATAAGGTCCCTTCAGCGCCTGTTTAGAAAATTGCAGACGATGGGAATAAATAAGATATATCTAGACAAGATGAATTATCTTAAGGGAAAGCGGAAGAAGATCGGTTCGGTTTTAAAAAAACAATTCCCACGTGCTTTGCGTTTATATGAAGGTGCGGCAAAGCACGAGGAAAGATATACAGAATGGTTGAAAGGCAACTTGGTTTCGGCTCTCTCTGAGTTTTCCTTCGACTCAGAGGTACTGTTTTAGCAAGAACCGAAGAAAAGGAGTTAGCATGACCCTGGGAGTGAAGGTTGCCAGAAAAAGCGGAATTATGGTTTCCAGATCCATAGGCGCTCTTCTGATCTTACTCTACGTAGCTCAGTCTGCGTTCATATTCCACCTGCTTAATGATAGGCACGAACTCCGATGTATCCTGCGAGAGCAGCAACTGCAGATGAACGAGCTGAGGGAGAAGTTGAAGATATTGGAGATCATCGAGGATTTCCAGGCCGGATTCGACCAGGGAGAGGTAGCTCAACTCACTCAGGTGATTTACGAAGAGAGCAAAAGGTATGGTTATGACCCGCTTTTGATCCTGGCTGTGATTTTGACCGAGAGTTCCTTCCGAAAGGGACAGGTGTCTTCCATGGGAGCTCAGGGACTGATGCAGGTGAAGCCTTCGGTGGGATACGAGCTGACTCGGCGGAGGGGAATCCAGTGGAAAGGGGAACTCTCGCTTTTCGAGCCGGCCTTTAACGTTCAACTGGGGACTTTATATCTATTTGAGTTGATCCTCAAATTCAGGGATGTGAAGAAGGCGATCATCGCCTACAACGTGGGAGAGAATGCGTTGAAACTGCGCTTGAAGCAGGGGGGAAAGCTCCCCAGCTTTTATCTTTCGAAGGTGATGAAGCAATATAAGCAGTTGAAGGAAAAATATGACCACTACAAAGGCTAACAGATCCGGTACAAGAAAAGTGAAAAGAAGCTGTGTCTTAAGAATTATTCTCGCCTGTTTCGTGATTCAACTGACGACAACGATTCCTGGCTACGGGTTGGCACAAAGCAAAAACCCAACTGACCAGGACCCGCCGTCCAACGAAGAATTTCTGCGAGGATCGGTCAGATCTCTTCTTGCCAGCACTTTTGGTGATTTTCCCAAAGACAAGTCGAAGCTTCTGCGCTTGAAAGCGGAGGGGGAGCATCCGGCCAACTGGCTTTTGGAGGATGAACTTATCGCTTATCTCCTTTCTTTAAAACATCAGGTCGGATCACAGTTAACAGAAGCGAAAAAGGATTTGCCGGAATCCCGGTCTTTGCTCTACCGTATCATCGAAATGAGCCTGGAGTACCCCAAAATCAAGCGTAAGGGATTGTTGGGGAGAAGGCTCGTCACCAGGACAGCTTCGCTTAATCTGTCGTTTAAGCTGGAGGACGAGGTAACCGGGAGGGTACTCTGGGCCAGCAGGGGAAAGGATGAGAAATCTGATCAGGTAAAAAAGAGCGCGGTCAAATCTCTGAACAATGAATCCTATCCTTTCCTCAGTCCTTCTCTTCCAGAAGATACGCAGAGCAGATTTATTGAGCCAGCTTTAGTGGTTGCAGTGGTAGGGGGGCTGATTTACCTTTTCTTCGCCAATCGATGAAAAACGGCCTCTTCTCAGTGGAGCGCATGAATACAAAATCGGTTGCCCTTCTTATTCTCAGCCTGAGCACGCTATCCATTGCGGCCGGTCTCGGCTGTGGTCCCAAAGCTCCCCAGACCGTTCTGGATGCCGAAGATCAGTACGCTGTGGCTAAAAGGGAATTTGAGAAGAAACGCTGGGAGCAAGCGGTGGTCGAGCTTCAAAAGCTTATTTTCAATTATCCCGGAACCAGTTTCATCGACTCTGCTCAGTATCTTTTGGGAGTGACCTACTTCAATCAAGAAGAATACCCCCTGGCTATAGCTGAGTTCAATAAGCTGCTGATTTCCTACCCCACCAGCCAGCTTGCGGATGATGCCGCCTTCATGGTGGCGAAATGCGACTTTGAGATGTCGCCTAAAGCAGAACTGGATCAAACGCATACCCGGAAAGCTCTGGAAGAATTGAATACCTTCCTGGATGATTATCCAAAAAGCGACCGAACGCAAGACGCTCAGGAACTGATAACCGCCTGCAGGGCAAAGCTGGCAAAGAGAGCTTATAAAGCCGGGCATCTTTACTATAAGATGGGACATTATTCGGCGGCCTTGATATACTTCAGACAGATTTTAAACGAGTACCACGACACCGAATGGGCCGAGCAAGCGCAATTTGAGATGGCGGAGGCGTTTTACAAACAGAAACAGTACGATAGCGCCAGAGTAGAGTACCAGAAGTTCCTTCAAGATTTTCCGAAGGGGAAATTGGCAGGCAAGGCGAAGAAAAGGTTAAAGAAATTGGAGAAAGAGATAAATCCGGATAGCGACTAGAAGGGGAGAACGTTATCCGCCTTTTGAGCCGGGCCATCCGCCGGATTTAAATCCTGAATGAGTCGAGAAAGAAGAATAGGAATTTTGGGGGGCACTTTTGATCCCATTCATATGGGACATCTGGTATTGGCCGAGCAAGTGAAGGAAAAACTCAAGCTGGATCAAGTTATCTTCATCCCTTGCTTTAGCCCACCTCACAAGACTCGAAAGAAACTCTCTTCAGCCAAACATAGATTTCAAATGACCAAGCTCGGCCTGAAGGGTAACCGCTCCTTCACGGTTTCAAACATTGAACTAAAAAGGAGGGGATTGTCTTACACTGTTGACACTTTGAGAAAGCTGAACGATGGATATCCGCGTTCTCAAATCTATTTCCTGACCGGATCGGACGTAGTGGACGAGTTGAACACGTGGAAAGAGCCTGAAGAAATATACAAGTTGGCGAAGGTGGTTATCGCCACCAGACCCGGATTCGACGAATTTGATCCAGAAAACCATTTTGTGAAGAAAAGCATTATGGTCGAGATCACCGGGCTGCAAATCTCCTCCAGTGAGATAAGGAAAAAGGTAGAAAAGAGGCGGTCAATAAAATATCTGGTTCCGTTGAAGGTTGAAGAATATATCAGGAAGGAAAAACTTTACCGGAAGTAGGTTTCCGGAGCGAACCCGTGTATTAAGACTTGGGCCATAAGCGTAATTGCCCGATTTATAGGGCTTTTTGTTTGCCTGATGAATGAGGCAAGCACAATCGTCTGCGACAGTGAGGTTCACCTTTTCCTTGGCAATGGCCGGACGGGCTAGAACCTTCAGTTGGGTGACCTCGCAATAAACTCTCCCCACGAAATCTGTTGACGGCAGGAGGAAATGGTGGTATTTTCGGGTGTCAGCATCTCAGGTCTGTTTCAGAACCCTATTAGCCACAGATAAATCATGCCCAAGAAAAAGCGACTGCTCCTCATCGACGGATCCGCCTTGGCGTATCGAGCTTACTTTGCATTCATCAGAAATCCGTTGATCAACTCGAAAGGTGAAAACACCTCCGCTGTTTTTGGCTTTACCAATTCCGTCCTCAAGATTCTGAGAGACGAAAAGCCGGACTTCATGGCGGTGGTTTTCGACACCAAAGCTCCCACTTTCAGACATGAGATATTCAAGGACTACAAGTCCACCCGTGCCAAGATGCCGCCGGAGATGTCAGAACAGCTTCCGCGGATAAGACAGGTCACCGAAGGAATGAATTTGCCTATTCTGGAAGTCGAGGGCTTTGAAGCGGACGACCTGATGGGAACCCTGGCTAGAAGAGCCAAGAAAGAAGGGCTGGAGGTGATTCTGGTTACCGGCGACAAAGATTTCCTTCAACTGGTGGATGAAGACGTAAAGGTGCTCAATCCCAGAAGAGGAGGTGAGGAGTCTGAACTACTCGACACAAGAGGGGTGGAAGAGAAACTGGGAGTGCCGCCGGAGAAGGTGACTGAGCTTCTGGCTCTTATGGGAGACACATCGGATAACGTTCCCGGCATCCCTGGGGTAGGCGAAAAGACCGCACTGGAGTTGATCAAGGAATTCGGGAGCCTTGGGAAGGTGTTGAAGAATGCTGACAAAATTAAGAGAAAGAATGTCCGGAAAGGCCTGCAGGAACATGCTGATCTGGCTCGTTTATCAAAAAGGCTGGTTACCATTGATACCAATGTACCCTTCGAATTGGATCTCTCCAGCCTGGGGAAAAAAGATTTTGATTTACCCCGGTTAAAGGAACTTTTCAAAGAGCTTGAATTCACCAAGTTCCTGGAGGAAGTCAGCGGGCTGGACAAAGAGGAGAAAGTAGAATACCAGATCATCAAATCAGAAAACCAGCTCAAGAAGCTTGTCTCAAGGCTACAACAGGCTGGCGAGTTTGCCTTGGATACCGAGACTACAGATTTGAATCCGATAAACGCTGAGCTGGCGGGAATATCTTTTTGCCAGGAAGAAAAAGAAGCATACTACGTTCCGGTCGGTCATGCTGACAGGAAACGCAATTTGGACTTGGCTTTGGTCATGAAGAGTCTGAAGAAGATCTTGGAAGATCAGCAAATAAGAAAAATCGGGCATAACCTGAAATACGATCTGGAGGTGCTTAAACGCTATGATGTAGAACTCAAGGGGATTCATTTCGACACTATGGTGGCATCCTATCTGTTGAATCCGTCCTTCAGGCAGCACAACTTGAATTATCTGGCTTTGGAGCATCTGGATCACAAAATGATTCCCATCACCGATCTGATCGGCAGCGGCAAGAAGCAAAAGAGCTTTGCCCAGGTGTCGGTGAAGGAGGCCGCAACCTATTCCTGTGAGGATGTCGATTTTACTTTGCGGCTGAAAGAGCTTTTCAGTCCCAAGCTCAGCCTCCTTTCTCTGGAGAAGCTGTTCTTTGAGGTGGAGCTTCCCTTGATTGACGTACTGGCTGAGATGGAAATGGTCGGAGTATCTATAGACGTGCCTCACCTTGGCAGGCTGTCAAAGCAGATGGAAGAGCAACTGGGAGAGTTGACCTCGCGGATTTATGATCTGGCCGGAAAGAAATTCAACATCAATTCTCCTCAGCAGTTAAGTCAAGTTTTGTTTGAGCATCTGAAGCTTCCCTCGGTGCGCAAGACCGCCAAGAAGACTGGGCTGTCTACGGATATCGGTGTACTGGAGATCTTGGCAAAAGAGCATCCATTGCCCGGCATTCTTCTGGAGTATCGTCAGCTCTCCAAACTGAAGTCAACTTATATCGATGCGCTTCCCAGGTTGATTAACGAGAGAACCAAAAGAATCCACACTTCTTTCAATCAGACAGTCACAGCCACCGGAAGGCTCTCCTCATCCGATCCTAACTTGCAGAATATTCCTATACGAACAGACCTGGGAAAACAGATTCGTAAGGCCTTCGTTCCGAGAGATAAGAACTATCTGATTCTCTCGGCCGACTACTCTCAGGTGGAGCTCAGAATTCTGGCTCATTTCTCCCAGGATCATACCCTTCTGAACTCATTCAAGAAGGGCGAGGACATCCATAATCGTACTGCCAGTGAGGTGTACGGCGTGCGCATCGACAGGGTCACTCCGGAGCAGAGGGCCATCGCCAAGATCACTAATTTTGCCATCATCTACGGCGTCAGCGCTTACGGACTTTCGCAGCAGACTGACATGACCCCCCAGGAGGCAGCCATGTTCATTGACGTGTACTTCAAAAGATATCCTAAAGTCAAGGAATACATCGAGCAAATGATCGAGCTGGCGCGAGAGCAGGGATTCGTGACAACTCTTCTGGGGCGACGAAGATACATCCCCGAGATTAACAGTACCAACCGGCAAAAAAGGGAGTTCGCCGAAAGGACCGCCATCAACACGCCAATCCAGGGTTCGGCAGCGGATCTAATAAAGGTGGTGATGATCGACATCCACAGAGAACTGAAAGAGTGCAAATCCAAGATGATCCTTCAGGTGCATGACGAGCTGGTGTTTGAGGTGCACAAAGGAGAGCTGGATCAGGTCAAGGAGATGGTGAAGGATAAGATGGAGAATACGGTCGATTTGGAGGTGCCCGTTAAAGTAGACATAGGCGTGGGTGAGAACTGGCTGGAGGCGAAATAAACGAACTGGTCAGCCGATTAAGCGGATGAAACGGATGTAACCGGTCAACGGATTAAATGGATATGACCAGTCACGTGATAGCCCGGATTTAACAGGTGGGAACTGGGAGATCATCGTTCAGACCCGTTGCACCGTTGACAGTATCCTTAGAATTATGCTTGTGATAGGGATAACGGGCGGCATCGCTTGCGGAAAGACCGAAGTAGCCAAGGTCTTTCAAAAGAAGGGAGCAATCATCCTCTCTGGCGACCAGATAGGTAAAGAGGTGGTGGAAAAGAATAAGGGGGTCCTGAGGCAACTGGTTAAGACATTCGGTCAAGGTATTCTGAAAAAAGATGGAACCCTGAACCGACGTAAGTTGGGCGAAATCGCCTTTGCCTCGCATGAAGTGAGAGATAAGTTGAATCAGATTGTCCATCCCCATCTGCTCAGGGAGCTGGGCAGCAGAATTGAGAAGCTAAGAAGGAAAAGTGAAAGCGGAGTTGCGGTGGTCGATGCAGCCCTTATCGTGGAATGGGGACTGGAAAAAGAGTTGGATTATCTTATCTTTGTAGAATCAAAAAGGGAGGATAAGATCAAAAGACTGCAAAAGGAGAAAGGCTATTCGAGAAGAGAGGCCCTGGATAGGATCAAGTCCCAACTTCCAGAGATAATAAAGAAAGCAAAGGCAGATTTCGTCATTAGGAATGACAGGAAATTGAGTCATCTGAGAGAAAAGGCCGAGAGGACCTGGGGCCAGATCATGGCGGAGCAGTTCTAATAGGTCTGCGGCCATATTCGACCTAGAAAAAGAGAGCGTAGGGGCGGAGCTTTAGCTTCGCCTGTATTGGGGTGATTCTGAAGATTCGCCTCTACATTTCGCCACCATTCCGCAGGCGGGCCGGGCACACAAAAACCTCTTGCGTTCACCCTCAAAATCCTTATAATGGTTTTGTTCTTGGTTTTTGCCATGAACCGTGAACCAAGAACTATTAACTGACTTCCTGGGGCAGTAGCTCAGTTGGGAGAGCGGTACCTTCGCAAGGTACAGGTCGGCGGTTCGAGCCCGCTCTGCTCCAGAAATTTGCCGAGAGGCAAATTTCTTGTTATTTGTTCATAGTAGATAGTTCATGACAAGAAAACAACATTATGGATTCCTCAGAGAGATTCAGCTTTGAGAATTTGAGGGTCTATCAAGATGCTTTAACTTTCTCCAAACAGATATACAAAATGACCAAAAGGTTCCCTAAGGATGAGCTTTTTGGATTGACCTCTCAGATTCGTAGAGCTGCGTCCTCTATTCCATTGAACATTGCTGAAGGGAGCAGCCTGACCAAGCCCGAATTTAGAAATTTCCTCAGGAGAGCCAGAGGATCGGCATATGAGTGTGTCACAATTCTATCTTTAGCCTCTGATAACGAGTACATCTCACAAGATGAGTATAAGGCAATGTATATGGATTGTAAGAAAGTAGCGAAGTCCATAAGTGCATTGATCAACTCCATGAAATAGTTCCTCAAAGAAAAGTATTTAAGGATTTTGCTACGAACTACGAACCATGAACCATGAACTGAAAATTCAATCGAAGATTGAATTTTCCCGTGCTAGATGGGGAGTTAGCGGTGCCCTGTAACCCGGAATCCGCTATACCGGGGTCGAATTCCCACCTGAGGTTCTTTTGTCTTCTGGTGGGAGGTTGGGTGTGTGACGTTGAAGATCAGGTCCTGCGCAACCCAAGCTCGCCGAACCCCGCCAGGACCGGAAGGTAGCAACGGTAGGTGAATCCTTGAGTGTGCCGCGGGATAGCCTGGTTGGAGTTGGCTGCCCAAACTGCCTCAAAAGGCGGGAATCGAGGGTGGGTGCACGGGATCAGTTCTGCCTTCGGCGAAACTGGTTCACGGTTCATAGTTCACGGCACAAATAGCTGAGCCCCCATCAGAGGAAGGTAAAGATGACATATTTGGTGATGGCCAGGAAATACAGGCCTCAGACCTTCGATGAGGTTGTGGGGCAGTCTCACGTAACCACTACCCTGAAGCACGCCATCCAGACCAATCGGATTTCCCACGCCTATCTCTTCGCTGGTCCCAGAGGGACGGGTAAGACCACAGTGGCAAGGATCCTGGCGAAGGCGCTAAACTGCAAAGAGGGACCGACTCCCCAGCCATGCAATGGGTGTGATTCCTGCAAGGAGATCACTATCGGGAGAAGTCTGGATGTGGTTGAGATCGACGGGGCTTCCAACAACAGCGTGGACGACATTCGGGCTCTGAGGGAAAACATCAGATACGTTCCCAGTCAGCAGAAATACAAAGTCTACATAATCGACGAGGTACACATGCTCTCCGACTCCGCCTTCAATGCTCTTCTCAAGACTCTGGAGGAGCCCCCGACACATGCCATCTTCGTCTTCGCCACCACGGAACCTCACAAAGTGCCTCAGACCGTGGTTTCCAGATGCCAGAGGTTTGACTTCCGGAGAATACCCACAACCGACTTGGTCAAAACCGTCGAAAGCATTGGTGAGAAGGAGAATCTGAGCATTGAGAAAGAAGCTTCCTATATACTGGCTCGAAGAGCGGACGGAAGCTTAAGAGACGTGTTATCACTTTTGGACCAGGTCATCGCGTACGGCGGTGAGAATGAGTCGGAAGGGGAGAAGAAGAGGACGATTACGCCGGAACTGGTCAGCGAGACCTTGGGTCTGGTGGATCAGGAGACGTTATTTGAGATGACCGACGCGATTGTCAAGAAAGATTCGGCCAAAGGAATGTCGATCCTGAATCAACTGATCGATTCGGGAATTGACTTGCCCGAGTTCGTGAACAGTCTTATCCAACATCTGCGAAATCTCCTGGTCGCAAAGGTTGCCGGGGACTCCAATGTGCTTTTTGATGTTTCGCGCGACTTCATTGAGAAATACAAAGAGAGATCTTCAGCCTTTTCAGAGGGAGATCTTCTCCGAATGATCAAAGCGGTGGCGGATTTGAACGTGGGCTTGAAGAGAGCCTCCGATCCCCGAATACTTCTGGAGATGACCTTGATGAAACTCTTGAAGATGGAATCTTCGGTCAACCTGGCGGATGTTCTAGACAAGCTGGATCTTCTTGAAGGGGGGCTATCGGGATGCGGCAATTCCATCCATGTGACAGGGTCGAGACCTTCCTCCGATAGAGTTGACAATCTTTCCGAGAAGACTAAGTCGGTCAAAACAGAGGAAAGAGCAGAGCAGTCGATTTCAGTTGGCGCAAGAAACGAAAACTTGGGCCGGACGAATGTGCTTTCGCCGGAAGATATTCAAAGAACGTGGGGTGAGGTTCTGAAAAAGATCAAGAAGGCGAAGATGTCCTTGTGGAGTCTCCTGAAGGATGGTGAGGTCGTGGGTCTGGCAGAGGATACTCTGACCGTAGAGTTTCACAACGGAAGGACTTTCCACAAAAGACAGGCGGAGAGAAAGGAGAACTTCAATCTGATCCAGAAAACATTAGGGGAGGTTTTTGATCAGCCCTTCAAACTGAAATTCGAACTTAATGAGGCAAAGATGCCTTCATCAGCAAAATCAGGAGATTTGAGTCCGAAAGACGAGGTGACAAAAGATCCCTTAATAAAGAGTATCATGGACACGTTTGAAGGAGAAATCATCTGATCGAAGACTGATCCGGAAATCTGAAATTCTCGCAGGCACCGCAAAAGGAGAAGAAAATGGCAAAAGGTTTCGGCAACATCATGAAGCAGATGCAGAAAATCCAGCAGG
>CAYGCR010000036.1:0-31816 GCA_964348415.1 uncultured Ignavibacteria bacterium
TGCAGAACAGTCCAATAACCCAAACCACAACGAATTGCCAGACCCCACCGGATTGTTTCAAGGGAATGATCCTCCCCAAGGAGAACGTCAAAGAGGCCGCTATGGCAAGGGGACTGAAGATCTATCCGGTCGAGTCTCTAAGAGAGAGCATAAGTTTCCTTGAAAATGGCGATACCATCAAACCATTTGAAATCGACATAAAAGAAGTATTCGAAAAAGCGCTGACATATCCAATTGATTTCTCTGATGTGAAGGGGCAGGAGCACGCCAAAAGAGCTTTAGAGGTAGCAGCGGCTGGAGGGCACAATATAGTATTGATTGGCCCACCAGGCTCAGGCAAGACCATGCTGGCGAGACGACTTCCCTCCATCCTGCCCAATCTGACCTTAGACGAGGCTCTTCAAACTACAAAGATTCATTCGGTCGCTGGTCTTCTGCCGACGGACACTGCTTTAATCGCCACAAGACCCTTCAGGTCTCCTCATCACACCATAAGCGACGCTGGACTGATTGGCGGGGGGAGAATTCCACGTCCGGGAGAGGTTAGTTTAGCTCACCATGGAGTTTTGTTCTTGGACGAGATGCCGGAGTTTCACAAGGATGTGCTAGAAGTCTTGAGACAACCGATGGAAGATGGAAGGGTGACCATTTCCCGCGCCGCCATGTCTTTGACTTATCCTGCCAAATTCATGCTTGCCGGAGCCTTAAATCCGTGTCCGTGCGGATACCACGGCGACCCGACTCATGATTGTTCCTGCACTCCGTTGCAAATTCAAAGATACATGGGCAGAATCTCCGGACCGCTTTTGGATAGAATAGACATACACATAGAGGTGCCCGCAGTGAAGTTCAAGGAGCTATCCGGACAGCCCACCGGAGAACCTTCAAAAGCAGTAAGAGAAAGGGTGAATGCCGCACGACGAGTTCAACTGGAAAGGTTTGAACGTGAGAAGAACATCTTCTGCAATGCTCACATGGAATCCAAGGAGATTCAGAAGTATTGCCCCATCGGCGAGGATTCCAAGGAACTCCTGCGCCAGGCTATAACCCGTCTGGGGCTTTCCGCCCGCGCCTACGACCGCATCCTCAAGGTCTCTCGCACCATCGCGGATTTGGAATCCGCCCCAGACATTCTGCCCCAGCACATAAGCGAGGCGATTCAATACAGAAGTCTGGATAGGAATTTGTGGATGACGTGAGGAGTTGTGGGCAAGGAGTTTTGAGTGGGGAGGACGAAACTTAGTATGTTCCTTGTTGATGTTATTATTATGAGAGTGGGGTTAGTCAAGATCATAACATCTTATTTGAACGAAACAAGAGAGATTATACAACGGACATTGATTACAAATGCCAAGAAATCTTGACATTCAAAGAATTTTTGAAATAGCAGACGATTCGCTTCAAGGATTACTCGGTTACTACCTTTATACAACCAGCGCCACCGAGTGCGCTCAACAAAACTGCATTCTTTCCAAGTTGCCAGAAGACCGAATTCCGATCACCCATGCATGGGATCGGTTTTATCAGCCGAATGAACTCATTGCAATAATGGAAAATGTTTTTGTGTCTTACCAAACGAGAGTATGCTTGGCAGCAATGGTGAACATTTTTGAGGTGTCCTCTCGGTCTTTCGCTAATTGCCTCGAACAAGCTGGACATCCGCAGACTATTCCAGATAACCCAAAGCATTATAAAAACAGATTGAAATGGATTTTTCAAAAAGTGGCCGTGTCAACAATTCCAGATCAAAAAATCCAAGCACGGATTACTGATTTGTGCCTTGATGTCGATCACGGGCGAAGACTGAGGAACATATCAGTGCACAACAACGGTCTTTTTGATAATAGATACGGAAATGATTGTATACAAATTGCTGGTCACAATCCGTTGATTCATCCTGACTACCAACACTACATTGAAGACAAAAACGAACCTGTCCCGATGATACTCTCTCCTTTGGATTACTTGCAATTAAGCAAGTCTCACATTGAACTGTTGCATGTCTTGCACTATGAAATACAACGGCAGGATTTCGGTGATCCTACTGGCTACAGTTACCGAGATGAGAAAAAGGCCATTGAATGGCATAGGATTCTACTAGGGTATTAAGGGTCTTCAGCAATACCACTTATGAATCTTGTCATCTATAAGAGAAAAGAAAGCAAAAGAAAATACTCGCCGAGCAACACCTCCCACCTTTTTGTCGCCCTCTCCACACATGTGGAGAGGGGGATACACGGGGAAGGTTAAGTTCCCTCAGGAGCTTCTCCTTACGCACGCCTCGTGTCAGGACTGGGTTCTCACACAACTTTTAGAGGAGGTCCTCCATGCCTGAAGCTTCAAACAAGAGAATCCTCAGAATAGTGGAACTATTTTCTCTTTTTGCCACCATCCAAGTTTTAACTCAAGTTTTGGCCATGCTAATAGGTCTCGAGAATCCCTGGCCAATTATACTTGGAGTGGGAGTATTCCTATTAGTCTTGATATATATTTTTATTTGCTGCACTCATCCTGCAGTGAAACAGACTCCACATAGACTGAGTCCGCTAATTGCTGCGCTCCTTGGAGCAGTTTGCACTGTAGTAATTATTGTCATTGCATACAAGTGTAATCAGATTTTTAAGCCTAAAGGAGAGCATGTCATCTTTTACGCCGATTTCCTAGCTTGGGCACCGCTTTCTGATGAAAGGCAAACCAGGGAAGCCAAGATCCCACTTGATGAAGCTGCAATGGTTTGCACAACGATTACCGTTTATCAAGAGGCTATCTACTTGTATTCATACAAACTTCGAAGTCACATAGGTGGATGTTTCGATGACTTTTTTATTCCTGAAGAAAGGGGCCTTGTCAAACCTGACGTGCTTTACCCCCACACCTTTAACTTTAAATCTCACCGTGATAATCCAGATAGAAAATGGACTGTCACTATTCCTCTGAAATCTGTAGATCAAATTATAGAGCGGGCTCACTTTTATAATAGTTTCTACCTCGACAACCATACATACGGTTTTACGTTGCGACTTCCGGCTGATACAGTTGAAGTCACGTTTGATTTTTCACGGCTTGACCTCGATCAAGTCTTCGACACAAACAGACCAGTCCGTCTTTTCCTTGTCAAGGGGCCTCATGGTCACGACAAGCAAGAGATTCCCGTTGACAGTGTTTTGTGGGCAAAGGGCATTCTTCGTGCCACTCTTTACAATCTAAAGTTTGAATGGGGAATTGTACTGGACTGCGTTTGGAAGAAGTGATCTAAGAGTCGTGTTTCGTGCTCCTTGTGGATGTCATCATCCACAAAAAGGAAGTTACGGGGAATGATAACATCCTCGCTGAGCGAGACCTCACCCCCTTTAGTCCCCCTCTCCATCAAACGGAGAGGGGATACAGTGGGAGAGGTAAAAGTTGTAGTGGGTGGTTTCATCAGACCCGAGAAAGAGTAAGCCAAGTGGCTTTTACTTGAGAGCAAGGAGTTCTTTGCGCGCCCGGATGACCTGCCAGAAGATGATCAACCCAAACACTACATTCAAGCCACCCAGGAAATACCATAAGAACGTGGCGACGCTTCCCCCAGTGATTGAGGCCATAATGGCAGTGGGAGCAAGTAGCCAGAACAGTATTGAGACCAGGAAGGTATTGCGATTATAGAATCTTGCCTGCGCGGTCAATTCGGTCGGCAACTCGTCTGGCTTTCTGATCTCTCTTCTGATCGGCTTCTTTCCGAAACCCAGATTCACGGACACGTATACCAGTGTTGAGACAAACCAGGCAGCAAGGAAGATGTAAGCCTGATGGGCCGGGGAGAATGGTTCTATTCCGATAAATCGGGCAAGATTCTCTACATACTGCGGTGCCATCCCGGGCGGTGGATACAATGGTATGAATATGGCTAAGGCACTTGCTATGGCAATCCAGGCAGAGTCTGGATGTTTCCGCCAGCGCCATAAGATACCTGGTACCAAGGGTACGAAGATGGCCGAAGCAAACATCATCGCACCCCAGGACCAGATGCTCCAGACGGTCTTGAATTGGATAACCACATACGTAGAGATCACGGCCAAGAATATCATCAACACGCGGGTCAATCTGATAGTCTGGGCATCGGTGGCATCGCGCTTGATCCAGCGTTTGTAGATATCCCTTGATATATTGGTCGCGCCAATCAGCATATAGGTATCGCCGGTGGACATGCCCGCCGCCACAAATGCCGCCAGCCATAATCCGAATATGCCGGGTGGTAAGAAACGCTCGAAAAAGGAATATATAGCCAGCGCCGGGGTCGTATCCGGGAACAACGCCCTCGCCATCAAGGCATTGATACAGCAAATAATACCGAACATGGAGGATAACAAAATCATCGCGGACATGGCGAATTGAACCTGCTTGGGTGATCTTCCTGCGGAATAACGTTGATAGAACGAAGGGTCGGGATACATATAGAAGGCCATAATAGCATAAGCCACTAGAGCCATTAAGGGCTCTTTGCCGTGCCAGACCAGATGACCACTGGGTAGCGCTGCGACAACATTCTCCCACCCACCAAAGTGCCTTAGTCCTAAAATAGTGGCCAAGCCCACGCCCATCAGCATAAAGAGCATCTGAAACACATCGGTGACAGCCTCGGCAATGAACCCGGAGAGCACAGTATAACTCAGCACCACGAAAGCGGATATCGCCGCGCCCCAGAGGATGTTTATCCCGAACAGAAAATTCAGCAAAAAACCCACGGCCAGAAATTGGGTTCCGAAGCGCGAGATATTGAAGATAATGGATAGTATGGTTGAGGCAAGATGGGCCCTTGAATTATAAAGATATTCCGCCATCTCGGGTAGGGTCATGATGGTAGTGGGCAGGATCTTTCGGACATAGGGACCGTAAAACACGGCGCCATATCTGAGGAAGTACATGGCAATGGAGTTGAATATCATGCCAGCAATCCCGATCTTATAAGCCAGCCCTGGAATCCCAACGATGGTGACCGTGGAGATGAAAGTGGCCATGATCGAGGAAGTCAGAACCACAGTTGGAATGGTTCGGCCAGCGAGAAAATATTCCTCGAAGCTCTTTTCGGCCCGACGTTTGTAATAGATGCCGACCAGTACACAAAAGCCTAGGTAGAAGACAATAATGGCGAGATCAAGCCAGGTACCGTATCTTAGATGCATGAAGTCCCCGTTTTAGCACGAGATAATTGCACCAATTCTCCTCCGAGTCCTCTTGACCTTTCTTTTTCACCTGCCCTCGTTTTTCAAGACTGTTCGAGGCTAACACCTGTTGTTCGCATACTCTACACGATTCTTTCCGAGAGTCAAGCATTTTCTCTATAACATACTTTTGAGCAAAACAAACTTTAAGTTAACTAGAAGCTTTCAAAAAACCGGGATAGTCTCAACAAACATGAAAAACATTATGTTCCTTGTGGATGTTATTCCTGACGGGTCTTCGACATTGACAACAGGGAGGTTAGCCGCGCCAGCGGCGTGGCTGAGCGAAAAGCTCCCTAGACCATCTATCGAAACGGGAAGCGAAACATGAGTGCAAGAAAAGACGTATGGTAAACTGGGTGCGGCCGTACGAGCCAAAGTGGAAAAGGGAAAGCTCGGGTGAGTAACCGATTTGCAGAGTGGGAGGAAGAATAAAATGAATACTGTCAGGAAAATCGATCTTCGCCAGCGGTTGCTTAACCGGCGACAGAGACTTCAAACCGCCATTGGTGAGTTCAGGGAAACCGAGCAGCTAATGCGTCTTCTTAGAGATGTGGACTCGGCACTGGAACGAATGGACAACGGGTCCTACGGTTTGTGCAATGTTTGCCAGGAGCCAATTGAGAGGGAACGGCTAATCGCGGATCCTCTAACTCGGAACTGCCTTGAATGCCTCACACCGGATCAGCAACGGGCCCTGCAGCAGGATCTGGATCTGGCCTCACGCATCCAAGCTCAACTGCTGCCGACCAAGAATCTTAGTCTCAACGGCTGGGAGGCATACTATCACTACGAGCCGGTAGGACCGGTGAGCGGCGATTACTGCGATCTGATCATCCCCGACACCGGGAACGGAGATCTTTTCTTCCTCTTAGGGGATGTCTCAGGTCATGGGGTGGCCGCATCCATGCTTATGGCCCACCTGCACGCTCTCTTTCGCAGCCTCATCGCTGTGGGTCTATCCGCCGACCAACTGGTCGGGCGAGCGAATCGAATCTTCTGTGAGAGCACCATTTCCGCAGACTACGCAACCCTGGTGTGTGGAAGAGCAGCCAAGTCGGGAGAGGTTCACATCTGCAATGCCGGTCATTGCCCCCCTCTTTTGATTCGAGGTGGTGAAATCACAGGCCTGGAAGCTACGGGTCTGCCGGTTGGCATTTTCGGCGGTGGGGACTACTCGGTGCAGAGGCTGCAACTGAACCCCGGTGATAGTCTCTTGCTCTACACCGACGGATTGACCGAAGCACAGAATAGAGCCAGTGTCGAGTACGGTACAGAACGGCTGGCCAGCCTGGTCAGGGGGCGTCATGATGTGCCACCCCAGGCACTGACTGAGGTCTGCCTTGAAGACCTGAAGACATTCCTGTCGGGGACACCGAAGACGGACGATCTCTCGGTTATGGTCATCCGGCGGGTTGGCTAGGTGGGACGGTACGCTGCGGGTTCGAATACCGGTGACTAAAGGGTCCCATCGTGCTATGCCGAAACCGCACCCGGTAACTCCCTTTATCCGCAGCAGATTAGCGATAACTGACCGAACTGCAAGCAAGCGGTTTTAACGAAACCACGACTGTAGGGGCCGGATTAATCCGGCCCGAAACCAACTCGGCTACACTGACGACACCTTCGCTGAGCGAGAAATCCTTCCCAGCAGATCTGGTTAACTGAGCAGATAAAAGTTGCCAACGTCAGCTTTTTCTGCTATAATCAGCTTGAGGTATATCTACTACATCCCAGCTGAGCCATGAACCACCTAAAAGGAGGTGCTTTGTGAGCAGAACCAAAGTCATTCAAGAGGAATGGCAAAAGGAAATGGTGAGTTTCACCCGGAGGGATTTCATCAAACAGATGGTGGTCGGAGGAGGCGCTACCATCATCCTCAACAACTTAGGTCTTCTGCATCTGTCTTCGGTGCAGGCGGAAGAGGGCGTCACATACCGCATGATCGCCGTAGACTTCAAGAAATGCACAGGTTGCAGAACTTGCGAGGCCGCCTGCTCAGCCTATAACAATAAGCAGAAGGTAAATGGTGAGTTGCTCAACGGTCTGGGAAATCCTCATCTGACCAACATTCGAGTTCACGGTTTTAACCCGGACGTGGATATTCCGGTCGTCTGCGCCATGTGTCCTGATAATCCATGTGTCGAAGCTTGCCCGGTCGAACCACACCCGGAGACAGGTAGAAGAGCACTCTACAGGGACGATAAAACCGGGACTATCAAGAACGATCTGGAACGCTGTATCGGGTGCGGAAAGTGCGCTGAAGCATGCAGGAGCCAGCGAGTGGGAATAATCTATCCCAACCCCCAAACCAACAAGCCTGAGCGTATGTGCACCCTGTGCGATGGCGATCCTCAGTGCGTCAAGTATTGCCCGTACGAGGCGCTCTCTTATATAGAAGCCGATCTAGGCGTCGAGTTCTACGGAAAGTCTCCTGAGTTCATCGCGGAGGAACTGACCCGCCGCTGGTACACAATTCCCGGGAGAGGAGGGCAAAAATGAGTGACGAAAGACATGGCTACCATGGTGTCATACTTGCTATAGACTTAACCACCGGGAAGGTCGAGAGGAAACCGATCCCCGTCGAAGACGCCACCAACTTTGTAGGCGGCAGGGGCCTCGGAATGAAGATCTTGTGGAATCGGTTGAAGAAACCGGGAATCGATCCCCTCTCACCTGAAAATCCTTTGATGTTCATGCCGGGCCCTCTCTCTGGATTTCCTGTTCCGTCATCATCCCGAACCTGCGTAGTGACGAAATCTCCCCGTACCTCGCCGGTCGAATCAGCATATCCTCATGCTTCCACCGTGACCTATTCCAATATGGGCGGATTCTTCGGGCCGGAGATCAGATTCGCCGGATACGACGGTATCGTAATATCGGGAAAAGCACCTTCTCCGGTTTACGTTGTGATCGATGATGACAGGATCGACATTCGCGACGCCAAGAAATTCTGGGGAATGGGGACTGACGAGTTTGACAAGACATTCGTCGACGAACTTGGCGACAGGCGCTTCAGAACCTGCTACATCGGTCCGGCGGGAGAGAACCTGGTTTCATATGCCTGCATGATCAATACGGCCGCAAGGGCTGCAGGCAGGGGCGGCACCGGATGCGTGATGGGATCAAAGAATCTAAAAGCGATAGCAGTCAGGGGCACGAAGATGCCGACTGTGGCAGATCACAAGCGGTTTCTCGACTTTTTGGAAGAAGCGCGGAATGGCTTCAAAGGCACGGAATCCACCATGCGCTGGAGATACGCTGGAACCGCGGGAGCACTCCCTTGGTCCAGTGGCAGAGGCTCTCAGGCCGTGAAGAATTTCAGGGAGGGCACGTTTGAGGAGATTGACAAAATCGGTTACGAGGCCGCCCGTCAGAAAGCCTGGGTGAGGGATTTCGCATGTTATTGCTGTCCTCTTTCCTGCAAAAAGAGCGGAGCCGTCAAGACAGCCCCGTATCCGGGTCTAGTCCACGATGGCCCTGAGTACGAAACCGGAACCATGTTCGGTGCCAACCTCCTGGTATCAGATCTGGGAGGCCTGATGAAGGAGATTTTCGCCGGTGATGACCACGGCCTCGACATCATCTCGACTGGCAACGTCATCGGATTCCTGATGGAGAGTTACGAAAAGGGAAATATTGACAGAGCTTTCTTAGACGGTGTCGACCTAACCTGGGGAAATGTCGACGCCATCTTGAGAATGCTTGACAAGATTGCTTACAGAGAAGGCGTGGGAGACATCGCCTCCAAAGGCGTAAGAGAGCTGGCTAGAGTGATTGGCAAGGATTGCGCTAAATTTGCCATGCACGTCAAAGGGCACGAGCTGGCGGCCTGGAACGTGCACGTCGATCCCGGCATGGGAATCAGCTACGCCACGTCAAACCGGGGTGCCTGTCATCTCAACGGGAGAACGGTGGAAGCTCAGAATTCAACCGCCATGATTGATTCCACCGGCGTGTGTCTCTTTGCCCAAGAGGGTTTCGGCGAAAATGGTCTGCAGAACCTCCTGACCGCTGTTACCGGAGTTGAATGGACAAAAGAAGAATGGGCAAAGGCAGGCGAGAGAATCTTCAATCTGGAGAAGATGTTTAATTTAAGAGAAGGATTCAGACGGGAAGACGACAGGCTGCCTGATAGGTTCTTTGAGGAACCGCTCACCATGGGGCCGGGAAAAGGGGCAGTGCTGGAAAGAGATCAATTCAACAAGACGCTGGACGAGTATTACCAGACACGAAGCTGGGATCCGAAAACGACGGAACCGTCGAAAGCCAAGCTGAGAGACCTGGGCCTGTCATTCACGATCTAAGCAGGGCAAATGGGAAGACGAATCTGAAATTCTGAGAACAGAAATGGAAGTGAGGTTGTGGCGGCCGGATTAATCTGGCCGGTACCTACATTAGCTGCGTGTTCTCCACAAGCAAAATCGCGGATTAAACAAAAGACCCATGAGCAGAAAAAGAAGATCTTCGATTTCTACTCTCCAGAGAATATTCCTTCAGGCTTGCGCCTGCAAAGCCGTGGGGTTTTGAAACGGTTCTGGGGACTGCAAGGCATGGGAAGGCATGCCGTTGCTTCGCGGTTGGGACGTAAGAGGTTCGAGAGGACAAAAGGCTTAAAGGCGGCGACGAGGTCTCGCATACGTTAAGAGGACGAGCAATGAGTCGACATGTTTACCTGTATTCAGGCATCTTGATTCTGCTTCTTCTTTCGGCGTGCGGCCCGAAGATCAAGATCCCACCGAAAATGGATCTGACGAAGTATGAGAGGGTCGGAGTAATCGGCTTCAGCTGCAATGCCGAGGGTAATCTGGACGAATATGCCACCCGCAGGTTCTTGATCACCATGAACGCGTATCAGAAAAAAGCGCACATTGTTGAGCTTGGCAGCGCTGAGGAGGTTCTCCAATCGGGCTTTTTTGAGGAAATAACCCCAGAGGCGATCCGGGCGATCGGGGAGGACTACAGTGTGGACGCCGTGTTTACCTGCAAGCTACAGATAACCGAGATCAAGCCGTTGTTCAAGGTTTACCGGGACGGACCCAGACCCGCAAGCGGGAAGACTCAGATCGCAGGCAGGCGAGCCAGCGCCGACGTCAAGGCCTGGATGACGGCAAATTTGTGGGAAACGGAGTTAGGCGCCACAGTGTGGAGAACTTCGGCTCACGGGCAGGAGATGGTAGACCAGGTCACCGTCGTTTCCGATCAGGAAGTCGTCTTTGATGCGAAAGACCCCCAGGAAGCCTTCTGGGATCTGGTTCATCCGATGATAAAGAAGATTTGCGACGATTTCAGAACAAAACACAAAAGGATCGAAGAAAACCAGCAAATCGATACCTCTGAACACAAGGACTATCTTCCGGAAGAGAAAAATGAACCAGGATAATCTTGTCTCCGCCGGGTAAAGGTTTTCTGCGGCTATGCCGAACAGAGAACCTCTCTTCTGAGAGACCACGACCTGTTCTTCAAGAAATATCCCCAGATGCCGAGTACTCTCATGAGCTACCAGATCACTAAAAAGGGTGGTCCCACATACAGAGAATTGCTGGGTGGAGAGACAGTACCCCTTACCGCCGGTCTGCAGACGGTAATGAAGAAGGTACGCCTATTTTACGGGATCCACCAAGTTCAACTCGTAACTGCCATGGTTCTGGAAGTATCCGGATTAATTCTCCATTCTCGAGGAATATACCTATGCAATCCGGGTATTATAATGCGACTGCCGGTTGGAGTAAAAACAAGGAGGGGAAAATGACGAAAAGAAGAGCTCTTCTTATAATCTCCCTGCTTTTCATGTTGGGGGGCGTCGGGCGATTGGTGGCAGGTGAGGCGGTCTTCAGAATCTTTGGGATGGCGCATCTCTGGTCGGGTGAACCGTTCTTTATATACAACTACAAGCTGCTGGCGGTGTTTGTCATCTGGATGGGCATAATCTTGTTTGTCTGTTCTAAAGACGTGGTCAGATACAGGAGCATAATAAGAGCCTCCATTCTCGGCTTGCTTCTGTTTTTTTTGGTAAGCCTCTTAACCGGCTATATCACTGGCCTGGGGATCAGATTTTTCCTGGTTGATTCTATCTTCTGTTTGATTTTGGTTGTGTTCTTTTGTATTATTCAGAAGGAGTGAAAACTTTCCATCAAAATCTGTCCTGTTGCGATGAAATTCCTTTGCTGCAGAAACTGGTAGCGATGCCACACAATATGGAATAGTCATGGAGTTAAAAAACTATTTGAACAACTTCCCCGAGTTGAGAATTCTATACCGGACTGTAAAAAAAGATTCCATCTCAAAAGGATTGGTGCATCACAACTGGACTCATGTCCTAAGAGATCTGGGACGGGGCATTTTGATCGGGGAAGCTGAGGGCGCGAACATGAAGATTGTCTTAGCCTCCATCCTATTGCACGATATAGGAAGGCTTTTTCCTGAGAAAGGAAGGGATCACCACCGTCTCGGAGCAGAGTTGGCGGTGAGATATGCGAGCAATGCTGGCTTCACAGACGATGAAACAAAAAAAGTTATTCATTGTATCAAATCTCATGATCCCAGGGGACTGGAGGAACCAAAAAGTCCGGAAGCAAAGGTGGTATATGATGCAGGGTTCTTGTCTGAGGTGGGAATAGTAGGTATTGCCAGGGTATTTCACTTCTTTTTCGCGGAGGCAGGGCTGAGTGCAAAAAAGCTTACAAAGATAGGAAGTGGGAAAAGGGGACCGAGAAAAGATTTTTATACCTGCACCGGAGAGAAACTAGGCAAAAGAAATTTGGCCATATCCCGAAGATACTGGAAAAAATTAGAGAGTGAACTGAGAGAGGAGGAACTCAAGACACAAGAATTTGTTCAAGAATATAACGGAGATTGACTAACAAATTGTTTATCCTCCCTGGCGGACACAAGGAAAAAACTAACCTGGGCAAGGCTCAATCCCTATAATGATGCGTTGCTTTATCCCATTTTAGAAAAACAGAAGCAAATCATATCCACGTTTTCGTAAAAAAGTCGAACGAGATGACAGGAGGGAAAAAGACTGATAGGAAACAAGAAAAAAGAATGTCCCAATTGCGTGGTGGACGTGCCCAAAGACAGCCGACGCTGCCCCATCTGCGGCTACGAATTCCCTCGGGCCAAGTCCTCATTCTTCAAGTGGGTGGCCATAATACTTCTCATCCTCTTTCTTGTCCCGCTGGTGAGGCTATTGATCAGCTTACTAAGGTAATCTTCCAGTGCAACAAAAAAGCCTACAATCCTGCCGACAGCAGGGTTGCAGGCTTCCATAAGATGAATACACTCTTCACAAAGGCTATCTTCTTCTGGTCTTATGCAAATCAGCGGTTTTGTCTTTTATCATCTCCTGGAAATCTTCGTTTGCCAACAACATATCCAGCATCATGGCCGCCTTGGCTGAGTCTGCAACCAGAGATTCTCTGAGCTTGTTCATGCTTTCCGGATCTTCCATCACCATCTGAACTAACTGCTCTTTAGTCTCCGGAGTTTCCCATATCTTCTGCATGATCAGCTCAGACATCTGGGGATCGGCCATCAGTTGTTCCATGGCCTTCTCCCGGCTGCAACTGGAGATGACAACCAAAAAAGCAACACACACCAAAATCAAACCAAAAATCACGACCTTCTTCATGTAATTCACCTCCTCCTTCAGCGGATTTTGGCTTTCATTTTTTCCAAGTTTATTTTTTTGATTCGGCTTGTCAAGTAAATTTTGAGACGGCTGTGAAAAAGTCTAATCCCCGTGCGACTTGAGTAAGAGCATAGGTCTGATTACTGGCAGCCGGGGATGCCGGGCCGTAGTTCCGAAGCAATTGGTCGGGATTTCTGACGAGTTGCCTATTTGATGGGCACCGGCGTAAAGGAAAGGACAAAGATGAGCATCGCCACCCAGCCTATCACTTTCCGTTTGATATCCAAAGGGACCTGATCATTGAGTGTAGGTGGATGACCGATTTTTATCAGCAGCACCAAAACCACCCATACAAACCACCCTTCCCAGAAGAAGTAACCCAGGGGAATCAGCGAGAGAGTCACCACCGTAGCAACCTTGCGCTGGTGTCTGCCCAGCAGGGCATAGATAATGTGGCCACCGTCCAGCTGTCCGATGGGCAGGAGATTGAGCATGGTCACCAAAATCCCTGCCCAACCGGCAAAGGCAGTAGGGCTTAAAAGTACGGTATGATCCTGCGGAAGGTCTTTCAACACCAGCGAGGAAAGAAATCTGAAGATCAACGATTCTCCCAAAATCAAGCCCTCTCCGGGTGTTTCTTCCACAATCTGCGAGTGGGACAATCCAATTATAATCACGACGATTGCGACTACAAACCCGGCGATGGGACCGGCAGCACCCACGTCCAGCAGATCCCTGCGCGTCTTAAAAGGCGACTTTGACCTGATCACTGCTCCGAAGGTGCCAAACAGCGTGGGACCGGGAATAAAGTACGGAAGGCTGACTTTGATCCCGTTTATTCTCGACTGGATATAGTGCCCGAATTCGTGAAAGGTCAGGATCAAAAGCAACGGGAGTGCAAACGAGACGCCTCTGAAGATCAACAGCGGGTTGGAAAACGGATTCGCCTCATTCATCACTGCGCCTGCCAGCAAAGTTGTGATCACGGTCAACAGGAACAGGATTATGTTGGTCCAAGGGATATTTGCCTCTGCTCGTTCCCCTGGCCTCCTGAGGTGAAGCACCGCAGGACCGGCAGGCTGAGTCGGGTCAAGTCGGCCAAATTCGACGGAGTAACCTAAAGACGACAATCTATCGGTAGCCACTTCTTTCCAGTTAACGAGAGAAGGGGGCGGCAAGACCTTGATGAAAATATCCCTGCGGGTGTGGTAAATGGTCTGAACTTCCAGGACATCATAAAGCGCTTCCCTGATGGCCCGGATCTGATTTTGTATTTCTATTCTTTTCCGTCCCCACATGAATCACCTGTTTGCCACTTCTTCCAGATCCTGGAGTCTGTCTCTCAGTTTATCTCGGGATATGGTTTGATCCAGTTGCAGAAGATAGATCTCAAAGTAATTCTCCGGCTCCCCTTTGCGTTTGCCGGCGAAGATGATCGATTTTCCATCCGGCGAGAAGGAAGGGTATCTTTTGGTGCCTCCATCGTATGTCAACCTAATCTGGTTAGAACCGTTCGTATCAATGAAATATAGATCCTGTTCCTCCGGGCAGCCTGAGACAAACACTATTCTGCTTCCATCGGGAGAAAACGAGGGAAAGAAGCAATCGGCGCTTCTGTCGCTTAAACATTTCCAGCTTCGGCTGTCCGTATCGAAAAGAAAGATGCCTCTCTTGTCCCAGCCCGCGTGAAGCAACACCGATTTTCCGTCGGGCGAGAAGCTGGGACAGTACGGCAGAATCATCCCCCTGGCTCGTCTGAGTAACCCGATTTTCTCATCCCAGGATTTCTTCAAAGACAAAGTCCGGGTACCACCACTTTTCAGATTCAGCCTGCGGACCGAGTTTCTTGCTCCGGGCCGATCGGTCACGAATATTATCTCGCTATCGTCCGGGGAGAAGCTGGGAAGACCATCGTAGGTGGCGTCGTCCGTAAGCCTTTCCACCTTACCCGTCTGTAAATCTCTGATAAAGATATCCCGATCCAAATTGAAGACGGTATCGCTGGTGCGAGTAGGTGAATTCTCTTTTTCGTGGACAACGAATCGGCCATCATGAGAAAAACGCGCGAAGCGCTCAGAAGTTTCATCCTCTCCCCGGCGGGAAAGGCAAACCTTTTTCTTTCCCTCTAAGTCCATGATGAAGATCCTGCTTTTCTTTGCCTCTACCTTATCCAACCCGTAATCTTCCAGAGAGTAGCTGGTATCGGAATGATAGACCATTCGTTTGCCATCGGGGGAGAAGCTGGGCGCGTCATCATAGACCAGGTCATTGGTCAACCTTATGGTTCTGAATCTGCCCCCGGTAATATGAGCAATACTGTCAATCAATTTCGAATTCTGGCTCGCCTGCAGGATGAAGTTGAACTCTGGAATGGCCTTCCGGAGATTGTCATCCCTCCAATTGGATTTGCCCTTTTCGAATTTGATCTCGCAGAGAAGCTCCAAGGCCTCTTTGCTTTCCGGATTCAGCGCTAAGCTGGCTTCACACTCTTTTTCAGCGAGATGACGGACCCCGGTTTGATGATAAACCTTGGCCAGAAGAAAATGAGATTGGGGGTCCTCTTCATCCTTTTGGATTGCCAAGAGCAGCGGATAGATAGCTGACTCCGGCTGATCGTTTTCCAGACATCGGCGAGCTACGGTAAGGCACTCTTCCTTGCCGGAATCCGGTGATAGGCCTGTTTGGGACACCTTCAGGCTGAGGCCGAGAATCAGTATAAGTGCTATACAGGCAAACACAATGAGCCAAAGCAGTGTTGCTTTGTTTCTTTTCATACCCTTAATATACGGAGGAAGGAGGTTAAGACAAAAGAAATCTGCCAGCACAGGGTCAACCGATGGAACGAATCAAGTTTACCAGGCCGTGGCAGTTTGGTCCAGCCCCGCCTGTTGGGCTTTCTCAAAAGACTTGTATTGTTTCGCTTGACAGCGGTCTTTGCCGAAATTAACTTCTCTGCATGAGACAGCTTCTGTGTAGCCTGATATGTCTTACCCTTCTGGCTTCATTCCTCTCAGCGGCGCAGGCACAGAATGCCCCTACCGGAGAGCTTCGAGGAAAGGTGATAAGTTACGAAACGGAGGAGCCTCTTCCCGGAGCCAATATCATCCTAACCGGAACCGATCTCAAAACGGCAGCGGACCAAGGCGGCAGCTTCATTTTCAAAAACCTCCCGGAGGGAATCTATGAAATAGAGGTCTCACTTATCGGTTATCTTAAAGCCAAGCGCAGAAACATTGACGTCAAAGCGGGACGGACAACTCAACTTATCATCCGACTCCGATCCTCTCCCATAATCCTGGAAAAGGGAGTTAGGGTAGTGGGTGAAAAGCCGATGCTGGATATCAAGCTTCCTGCCACCACCAGAGAGCTGACTCCCCGGGAATTGGAACTTTTGCCGGTCACGGATCTGAAGGAGATCGTTTCCCAGCAGGTGGGGGTTATTCAGGACAAGAGCGAGCTTCACATCCGGGGCGGAAGGTCTTACGAGAATCTGTTTTTGATAGATGGGATCCTCATAAACGATCCATTCACTCGCAGTGGATACGGCATTGCCATATCCCCCACGGCTATTGAGAGAATCAATCTCATCTCCGGCGGAGTGGGCACGCAGTACGGGCAGGCCACTGCCGGAGTGGTTGAAATGGAGGTAAAGGAAGGAGGCAAGGACTTCGAAGGGTCTTTTGCCTTCAAGACGGATGAGCTGGGCTTCAGTTCCTCCTCCAGTTTTAATACGGACATAGTCGACTTCAGCCTTTCCGGTCCCGCCGATGTGCTCAAGTCCGGTTTGTCAAAGATCGGACTGAACCTTCCGGGCAGTTTCTATTTCTTCTTCAACGCCAATATGAACCTTTCCGACACTCATCTGGGGCATCCGGAGAATCTGTTTTCCTCCTCCTTTGGTGACACCAAATTCGCACCTCGGGAGGATAATCGGTTTTTCGGCATATTCAAGCTGACCTGGAAAAACCCCACCTTTAAATGCTCCTTCACCTCAGGGAAATCTGTGGTGATCAATCAGGACAAGAGCGTGCTTTTGACCCGGCTTGATCTTGCTACCGAAAGCTACGGTCCACCCTTTTCCTACTCCAGGCTTCTAGGAAACTACAATACCTTCACCCACGAGAGCAATTTTCAGCTTCTATCCTTGCGCAAGATTATGGGAGAAAGAAATCTCTTTTCCGCGAGCCTCAGTCGCCATTTCACCAATTTGCATTCGGACGCAAACGGCAAGAACTGGCGCGAATATACCATGCCGGTGGACGCCTATCCATTCGAGATCGAGTTGAGCCCGGATAGCACCCATTACGTTGTAGTCAGGGGCCCAGATGGATTTTACGACCAGGGGGACGGAGATACCTGGTACGATCACTTCATTGAGACTTATGAGATAGGTCTCAAGCTGATACGCGCAATGAGCAACATTTACACTATTCAGGCCGGTATCTCCGAACGGTATCAAACCATTCAGTTGCTGGACATATACAAACCCTGGTTAGGGAGGCAGGGATGGGGGCTCAGCCATGACCTATACAAAGTGTACGCCAGTGATGGGGCTGTTTTTGTGGAGAACGATTTAAAGCTGGAGCAGGCCACGCTCAGCTTCGGTCTGCGATACGATTTCTGGTTCCCGGGCAAGTATGTGGAACGGGCCATGGAAGACACCAGCCTTCATTTCATCACCCCGGAGATGAGAAGGCAATTTCAAGAGAATACTTTCGGGTTTCTGGGACGTCGGGGAAAGGCAAACTTAAATCCCCGATTCGGGTTCTCCGCTCCTTTTGGAAAAGGTGCAAGTTTCTTCTTCAACTACGGGCGGTTGTCCAGACGTCCCAATCCGCAGTACCTTTATGCCAGACTTTACTCCCGAGGCGAATCCAGCTATCAGCTTCTGGGAAATCCTAATCTGAATTCAGAGAGGGTGGCTTCGTACGAGGTGGGGGTTAAATCCATGCTCAGCGATAACGACGCTTTAAGCCTGGTGGGCTATTACCGCAGCATATTCGACTACATAACCGCTGCCCGTCTGGTCCCGGATACTTTGAGACCGAAAAACGCATACTTGATCTATTTCAACTTAGACTTCGCCACCAGCCGGGGTGTGGAGATCGAATACAAAAGGAGAGTGGGAGATTTCTTCTCCGGCTCAGTGCAGCTGGGGTTCTCGAAAACAATCGGGGAGCGGTCTGACCCGGAAGACATACTAAAGGGCATTGGGGGAAGATCCGTCCAGCAGCTTTATGCGGAGCACGTGTTCGATTGGGACAAGCCCTGGCAGGTAGTGCTCAAAGCAAGCTTCTCTTCAGACGAGACAAGGCTTAAGCTCTTCGGCCTGAGGCTGCCAAGAAAGTTAGATCTGAATTTGAATTTCTGGGCGCACGCAGGACAGCGATATACGCCCTACAAGCAGGTCATCTCATCTGAAGATCAGGTCGAGTACGTTCAGGATGGAGATATCAACTCCGAAATAGGTAAGTCTTGGTCCAGCCTGGATGTCGCCTTCCGCAAGCATTTCTACTGGAGGGATTTTAGATACAGTCTCCTGCTGGAAGTGACCAATCTCCTTGATCACAAGAACGTGGTGATCGTAAATCCGTTGACCGGTGATGCCTACAAAAAGGATGACATTATCCCGTATGCGGATGGTGATCCCAATCTGCCGGACAGGAGCCGGAAGCTGCCCCTGTGGTCAGATCCATCCAGGTTTCTGGCACCGAGGCAGATCAAGGTGGGAATTTCGGTCAGATGGTAGCGCCTGAATCGGTATAACCTTTAGGGGTCGGATTTATCCGACCCGGGAGCAAACATGAAGCTTTTCCACAAGAGATTCCTGCGGCCTGAGACGCGAAGGGTATGTCTGCTGGCATTGATTCTGCTCCTTGCCATTCCGGGATGTGGGAAGAGGATGAAGCTTCCCACCAACATTCCTCGATGGACCACAGGGGCACCCGACACAACCTACGTTCCAGTCGGCGAAGGCTGGACAGGAGCCGGTGGAATCCCTTTCGATCGACCCCAGGACGTTCATGTCGGTCTGGATGGTCACGTTTACATAGCCGACACCGGAAACCACAGGATCGTGGAGCTGGATCAGGCAGGAGATTTAGTGGCTCAATACGAAGGGGTGAAGGAACCCAGGAGCGTATCTCAGGATCCACTTTTGAGACTCTTGGCTGTTGGCGGCAACACGATTTACATAAAGCCTCCTGAGAAGCAGACGTTTGACTCGCTCTATACTGGAGCTGATATCTATGACAGCATCATGGTGCCGCGCCCGGACACCCTCATCGATACCATCATAATCTCCCCGGACAGCATCGAGATAGATACCATCATGGGTTTGATTGACACGGTCTACTTCGTAGATACGGTTACCACCAACTATACGGCCATAGCGCCCGATCCACGCCCGGTGGCCGGTTACGGAATGTACTTTGTGTGCGATTCCACCAGAGACGAGATATCCCGCTTTCTACTGATCGGTTCGGACACACTCTATGAGATGGGAGCTGCGGTTCCCAGCGGCTACCGACTATCCAGCACTCACGGTCCTACCGGTGTGTTCACCTACCTGCGCGGAGACAAGTTCCGACTTCTATTCTGCCAGGTTCTATACTACTACTCTGTCCAGCTGCTGGACGGAGAGACTCTTGCCCCCTTGATCGCTCAGACCGAAAGCTCCCACATCTACTGGCAGGACACCATCGGTTTGGCACAAGACGTGGCAGTGGACGAGTTTGAAAACATACTTGTGGTGGATACTGAAAGGAGTCAGGTTCATAAGTTCTCGCCAAACGGCGTATCTATCCTCACCTTCGGGAAAGAAGGCACGGGGCAAACGGAGTTCAAAAATCCCCTGGGGATCGCTTACGCCAATAGAATACTCTACGTGGCTGACACCGGAAACAACCGTATCCTGCGGTTTGTCCTCTCAACCGATCTTCCTCAATGAAACATTTCTGCGTTACTGACAAACTTCGAGCTTAGCACAGCAGAAGCTGAAACCTTACAATTCTGCGCCGTGCCGTTCTCTACTGGGCAGATAGGGAAAAAAGGGGCCGAGGTCGCTTCTGGGCCGCCGCATACCAATCTCCAGTCAAAACCACTACCACCGTAACAAAGACAATCCTTAGTTCTGTCAGAATGTAATGTCATTATGGCAGCAATTGAGTCGTTTTCGCAGCTTATGTGTCACACTGACAGTTTGGCCAAATCAGACCTGAGTGGTTCAATTCCAATAAGATATTGAAGTAGAACAGATTATGTCAGAAAGGCATGTTTGGCACGCTTGTTGCAACCTAGAGGCAACAAAAGATTAAGGATACTAAAAACAGAACGAATCGAAACGGTGAAAGGAGGGAGTAGCTATGGCAATCACAAGATGGAGACCTTTTAGGGATCTAGTCAGCATTCAGGATGAGATGAACAGGTTGTTTGACGACTTCTTCGGTCGTCCCCTGGTAAAGACTGAATGGACCGAAGGTGTATGGACTCCGAGCGTTGACGTTTCTGAGGACAAGCACAACGTCGTGATCAAGGCGGAGATGCCGGGCATGACCAAGGACGACGTCAGGATATCGGTCCAGGACAACGTCCTGACTCTCAAGGGCGAGAAGAAGCAGGAGAAAGAGGAGAAGGACAAGAACTACCATCGCATCGAGCGCAGCTACGGTTCCTTCTGCCGCTCCTTCCAGCTGCCCACCACGGTCAAGACCGACAAGATCAAGGCCAGCTATAAGGATGGCGTGCTTAGCGTGACCTTGCCCAAGACCGAGGAGGTAAAGCCGAAGGAGATTCCGATCAATATCGAGTAAGAGTATGCCAGGGGGAGGATATACTTATCCTCCCCCTCTGCGGACGAAAAAGACGCCTGTCCCTGTAATTGGTTTCAGGACAGGCCTCCGGATAGATAGAAGTAGTTAGCCAAAACGAAAACAAAAAGGAAGGAAGTGGTAAGAATGAGTAAGCTTATAGGAATCGACCTGGGAACCACCAACTCGTGTGTGGCAGTGATGGAGGGCGGAAACCCGGTGGTTATCCAAAATGCGGAAGGATCCAGAACCACGCCTTCGGTGGTGGCTTTCACCAAGACCGGAGAAAGGCTGGTCGGTCAGGTGGCTAAAAGACAAGCCATCACCAATCCGGACAACACGGTCTTCTCCATCAAGAGATTCGTAGGGCGCAAGTTTAAAGAGGTAGGCTCCGAGATCAAGACCGTCCCCTTCAAAGTAGTGGAAGGGCCTAACGGCCATGCCAGGGTGAAGATCGGGAACAAGGAATATTCCCCTCCCGAGATCTCAGCCATGGTTCTGCAGAAGATGAAGCAGACCGCGGAAGACTATCTGGGTCAGAAGGTGACCGAGGCGGTCATCACCGTTCCCGCATATTTCAACGACAGCCAGAGACAGGCTACCAAGGACGCGGGCAGGGTGGCCGGGCTGGACGTGAAAAGGATAATAAACGAGCCCACCGCTGCAGCTTTAGCTTACGGGTTGGACAAGAAGAAAGACCAGAAAATTGCGGTTTACGACCTGGGCGGTGGGACTTTCGACATCTCCATACTGGAGCTCGGTGATGGGGTCTTCGAGGTGAAGTCCACCAACGGAGACACGCATCTGGGAGGAGACGATTTTGACAAACGAGTGATCGACTGGATCGTGGCAGAGTTCAAAAAACAGGAAGGGATAGACCTTTCGCGAGACCCCACGGCTTTACAAAGACTCAAGGAGTCTGCGGAGAAAGCAAAATGCGAGCTCTCCAGCACCATGGAGACCAGCATTAACCTCCCGTTCATAACTGCAGACGCTTCCGGTCCCAAGCACCTGAATCTGACTTTGACCAGAGCGAAATTGGAACAACTGGTAGACGATTTGATTCAGAGAACCGTGGAGCCGTGCAAGAAGGCTCTGGCTGATGCAGGATTATCCCTCTCCGATATCAATGAGGTCATACTCGTGGGAGGAATGACCCGCATGCCCAAAGTCCAGGAGACGGTACGGCAACTTTTTGGCAAGGACTCGCACAAAGGGGTAAACCCGGATGAGGTCGTGGCTGTTGGAGCTGCCATCCAGGGAGGAGTTTTGGCTGGCGACGTCAAAGACGTGCTGCTGTTGGACGTTACCCCGCTGTCTCTGGGTATCGAGACCTTAGGTAACGTGTTCACCAGACTGATCGAAAGGAACACCACCATACCCACGCGCAAAAGCGAGATCTTCACCACGGCGGAGAACAACCAGACCTCGGTGGAGATTCACGTGCTTCAGGGTGAGCGTCCCATGGCTGTGGATAATAAGACCATCGGTAGATTTCATCTGGACGGGATCCCCCCCGCACCCAGAGGAGTGCCGCAGATTGAGGTCAGCTTCGACATCGACGCCAACGGGATCTTGAACGTGTCCGCTAAAGATAAAGCCACCAACAAGCAGCAGAGCATCCGAATTGAGGCATCCAGTGGACTGAACGAGCAGGAGATTCAGAGGATGGTCAAGGATGCGGAAGCTCATGCCGAAGAAGACAAACAGAGGCGCGAACAGGCGGACGTAAAGAACCGGGCTGATCAGTTGGTTTTCGAGACCGAAAAGGGATTAGGAGAATACGGAGACAGGCTGGATTCCGACACCAAGGCCAAGGTGGAAGCCGCGGTAGCAAGAGCCAAAGAGGCGCTGAAGACCAGTAACGTGGATGAGATAAAATCAGCTACAGAAGCTCTTACCACCTTGTGGCAGCAGGCAGCCGGCAAGATGTATCAGCAGACGCAAGCAGGCGCGGGGGCGCAGCAAAGAGCAGGAACTACGGACAAATCAGGGCACACCGAAGGAAAGAAAGGCGGCGAGGGCGAGGCCGTGGATGCAGATTACGAAGTGGTAGGCTAAAGAAGCTTAAGTCGACCGGCATCTGAGTCTCAGATCACGCGGAAAGGTGCACCTCCCCCGCCTGGGGAGGTGCATTCATCCGTTTGGCAATCTGGCCAAAGAAGACTGACGCGCGATTTTCCAAACTCCAGAGCTGGCAAATTCTTGCAGAAAAAGACACGTACAATTAGAATCTTGGTATATCCAAGCGCGTGCTAAGATTCCCACAGTTGAGGGAAGATTCCGTGCAAGACTCTGTGGAGGAACTGGAAAAGACGGGAATGAGCAGGTACAAACAGGTAATAATAGCATCTAAATACGCTCGATTTCTGAATCAGCGGATGGAAGACCGAAGGCTTGAAGAGCAGCCCCAAGAAAGCGAGGAAAAAAAGGAAGCTCTGCCTGCCGCAACCTTGGCTACGCAGGCTCTGAAGGCTCTTGTGGATGGAAAGATCGAATACGAGGAGCCGGAGAAATAAGGAAGATAATCGTTGACCGCAGGGTGCGACAACTTATATTTCGCCCAAGACGAAGGAGCAAAGAGATGCCTACTTATGAATATGAATGTGAGGAGTGTCACCATCAGTTTGAGAAATTTCAGAGGATGACCGATGAGCCGGTCAAAACCTGCCCGGTTTGCGGGGGCAGGGTCAAAAAACTGATCTCCGGCGGCGGAGGCTTGCTATTCAAGGGCAACGGCTTTTACATTACCGACTATCGCAGTGAGTCATACAAGAAAAGAGAAAGGGAGGAGAACGGACTTCCTGCTAAAGCGCACGACAAAAAAGAGAAAAAGGAACCTGCGACGAAAAAAGCTGAGTAGCTGACACAAAAACTATTTGTTCCAAGCAAGGCGGGAGACCTCTCTCGCCTTTTTGCATTTTGACATTTGAATTTTCTGGCTCTAAAAACCAGGGGCTCTCTGGAGTGTCAAGCTTTAGCTTGACCTGAAAACTGTACAAGGGATAATTGTCCTGGATGCGGTTGACCTGAAGGTGAACACTCCGGATTCTTCTCCGGGTTCTTTTTAGATGGACTTTGTAACGCATGTTGACAAAGTGGACGGCTGCGGTTATTTTGTTTTTGCGCATTTCTGTGGGTTGGTCAAGGAGGAATAGAGATTAAATGGCTCAAAAGGATTATTATGAGATTCTGGGGGTATCCGAAAAAGCCAGCGACGAGGAGATAAAGAAAGCTTACCGTCGCCTGGCCAAAAAGTATCATCCCGACGCCAATCCCAACAACAAGATGGCAGAGGGGAAGTTCAAGGAGATCTCCGAGGCGCACGAGATTTTGAGCAACCCCCAGAAACGAAAGCAATATGACCAGCTCAGGCAGATGGGACAGGGAAGATTCACCGGGTTTGAAGGCTTCAGGGGTTTCGAAGATGTCTTCTCCAGAAGAGGCGGTCAAGGCAGGACTTTCACCTTCCAAGATCTGGGCGGTTTTGGCGATTTGGGCGATCTGTTCAGCAACATCTTTGATATGGGAGAGACCACCAGACGGCAAAGATGGGGACCACAGAAGGGAACGGACCTTTACGCCGAGGTAGAGATACCTTTTGACCTTGCCATCTCCGGCGGCAAGACCCCCATCCAGCTGAAGAAAGAGGAAGCCTGTCCCGTCTGCGGAGGAACAGGCGCCAAGCCGGGCACGGCTCTTTCCACCTGCCCTGAATGCGGCGGGTCTGGCATGGTTTCATTCAGTCAGGGTGGTTTTGCGGTAAGCCGTCCCTGCCCTCGATGTCTGGGCAGAGGCAAGACCATAACCGCACCCTGCCCTCAATGCGGAGGGAGAGGACAGACTTTCGCCGAAAGGAAAATCCTGATCAATATACCTGCGGGCATAAGCCACGGAGTCCAGTTGAGACTGAGAGGACAGGGACAGCCGGGCATTGCCGGAGGTCCCCCCGGAGATCTGATTGTCAGAGTCAATGTAGGCCGACACCGATTCTTCGAGCGAAGGGGCACTGACGTCCACTGCAAAGTCCCCATAAATGTGGCTCAGGCGACATTAGGAAGCAAAATCAGGGTGAGAACCCTGGATGGGAAGGTGGATATCAAGATTCCGCCGGGAACTCAAAGCGGAACGAAATTCAGACTGAGAGGAAAGGGCGTGGAAGTAAACGGATCCAGAGGTGATCAGTATGTGGAAGTCCTTGTTGAAATCCCCAAGACCATGAACGAACGGCAAAAGAAGCTTATGGAGGAATTTGCCAAAGAGAGCGGATTGAAGCATTAAACCACACAACAAACAAACCGGACTGCACCGATGGTCTTGGAAAAAGGGGTTTCAGATGAACGTCATCCAAGAGATTAAGAAAAAGGCAAAAGCTAAAAAGAAGAGGGTGGTGCTCCCGGAGGGAACGGAAGAGAGAATGATTCTGGCGACCAAGAAGATTGTGGCTGAGGGGTTAGCCGAAGTCACTCTATTGGGAGATGAAGATCGGATCAAAAAGCTGGCCCGGTCAAACAGGCTGGATTTGACCGGAGTCAGGGTGGTTGCGCCCGCTAAGTCTTCTAAGTTCGACGAATACGCCGGGGAGTACCATCAGCTGCGAAAGCACAAAGGCATCACTCCGGATCAAGCCAGGAACGTGTTGACCAACCCCCTGTTCCACGGAGCCATGATGGTCAGAAAAGGCGAGGTAGACGGATTTGTGGCCGGCTCGGTGAACACCACCGGGGAAGTGTTGAGAGCGGGCATTCAAATCATCCAGATGGCACCGGGCATAAGTTCGGTATCCAGCTCCTTTGTCATGGTGGTACCCGAGTTTCAGGGGGTCAAAGACAAGATCTTCGTCTTTGCCGACTGTGCGGTAATCCCTGATCCTGATCCTTCTCAGTTGGCTTCCATTGCCATATCTTCTGCAAAGACCATGCAGGATCTGATTGGACAGGAGCCCAAGGTGGCCATGTTATCCTTCTCCACCAAGGGAAGTGCCGAGCATGAGCTGGTGGACAAGGTTAGGGAGGCGACTAAGATCGCAAAAGAGCTGAAGCCCGACCTCAAGATCGACGGAGAGCTTCAGGCTGATTCCGCCATCCTCCCTGGAGTCGCTCAGAAGAAATGCCCTGACAGTCCAATCGGTGGATATGCGAACGTTCTGATCTTCCCGGATCTGAATTCTGGCAACATCGTTTATAAGCTGGTTCAGAGATTGGCCAAGGCGGAAGCCATCGGGCCCATAATCCAGGGGCTGGCAAAGCCGGCCAACGATCTTTCCCGGGGATGCAGTGTGGATGACATCGTCAACGTCGTAGCAATTGCCATGACCATGGCTTAAGAGACCTCGCCCTCTTGAGTCCTCCTGCCCACGTTGGCGGGAGGGGGAGACAGGGCGAGAGGTAAGGATAAGCCCATGAAACCCATCAACTCTTTCTTTCTGGCAGGCATCATCCAGGGATCAAACGCGGGAAAGTCCCTGCACAATCAGGACTACCGCGACAAAATCAAGGCCATCCTTCGAAAATACTTTCCCCAGGCCAAGATCTTCGACCCTTTTGAAAAGCACCCGGATTCGGTGCACTACGATTACAGGGCCGGCGAATCGGTCTTCTTGGGCTACATCAAACTGGCAACTCAGTGCGATTGCATGATCGCCTATCTTCCCGAGGCCTCCATGGGGACTGCGGTGGAGATGTGGGAGTGCTACAAGAGGGGAGTCCCGGTCTGGACCATAAGTCCCATGAAAGAGAACTGGTCGGTAAAATTCCTCTCCAAAAGGATATTCGAATCGCTGGAGGAATTCGAAAGTTACTTGAAGAAAGCTTATTCCAAGTAAGAAGAGTCGTCACGGATAGAGACTATCTCAATTGCGCTCAACGATACGCATGGGCGGACAGCATGTCCGCCCTGATTTACAGTGGTTGGAAGAGACGCCATCGCTGAAAGGAAAGACGCAAGCAGATTGCGTAACTGATCAGCAGTAGCATGATCATAAATTCCACTCTCATATTCTGTCTGGTTCGTGAACTACGAGATGCACTCACCGGTTTGAGGATCGCACAAGTCTCCATCACCCCGGATGGGAAAGACCTTCTCTTCTCTCTGCGAGGCAGACAACAACAGAGAGACCTCCTTTTCTCCACCCATGCCTTGAACTGCCGTGTCGAAATCCGGGAGCGCGACGAATCAGAGCACACAGAAGACTATCAAAAGACCAACCTCTTCTGGTTTGCCCTGGGCGGATACGTTGGAGAAATCGAGCAGGTGGGCTTCGACCGGGTGATTAAGGTTTCCTGTCAGAAGAAGACCCAATTCGGCTCAGGCGAGGACTTCTATCTTATCTTTGAGCTGACCGGAAGAAACAGCAATGCGGTCTTGGTGAAGGGGGACGGGCGGATCATGGACTGTTTGAGAAAGGTGGACGCTACGCGCAGCAGGTTCAGGCAAATTCTCCCCGGGCAGAAATACCTGCCCCCTCCCCCTCCCAGGAAGAAAAATCCTTTCTCCATCAAAAAGGGGGAGTTCAGCGAGCTGCTGGAGAGCTGCAATAAACCCGCGCTCGGTTGCCTTAGATCGCATTTTATGGGCGTGGATGAGTTTTTGTCCCAGAAAATCCTCATGCAGTCAGGAATCGATACAACAAGGAAAGTCTTCGAATTACCCCGAAATGAAATGGAGCTTTTGTGGCGGATATTTTCACAGACATTCGAGAGAATTTCTAAGTTTGACCTCTCTTTTCAGATCGTGATTGACCAGCAGGGAGATCCAAAGGCCGTCAGTTGCATGGATCTTCCCTTCATCCCTGCCGATCAGAAGATTGGTTGTGACAGTCTGAACTCCGCCTTGGGGCGCTTCTTCTTCATTAAGGTAAAATGGGAAAAACAGAAGAAGGAATTGCAGAGGCTATCTCTGATTGTCAAGCGATCCTGGAAAAAGCTCAAAGAGAGGGCAAAGAAGATTGAAGACGACCTGCATCATGCCGAGAAGTTCGAGCAATACAAAAGGTTCGGCGATCTTTTAATGATGAACAAGGAGGCCGTAAGAAAGGGTCAGACTTCCGTTGAACTCACCGACGTATTTGCTCCTGAACCACCTGCGATAGAAATCCCGTTAGACCCGAAGCTCTCCGCCATAGGTAATGCCCAAAGGTATTTCAAGAGATACAGAAAGGCAAAAGATGCATTAAAGATAATTAAGAGGAGGAGATCGGAAACCGAAAACAACATGTCACGTCTGGAGGACATCTCCGGCCAGTTGAAAAAACATGGCGAGCAGGTTGACTTAGAAGAAATTAGGCGTAGTCTAACTAGGTTAGGATTCCTGGCAGGTCGGCTTCCAGTAGGAAAACCAAAATCTCCGATCAGAGCAAAAAAGACTCGATTCAGAACGTTTCTGACGGAAAACGGCGCGGAGATTCTGGTGGGTCGCAACAACAAAGAAAACGATTACCTAACGTTCAAATTCGCCCGCCCCGATGATTTATGGTTTCACGCTCAGGATATCCCGGGTTCACATGTGTTGTTTAGAAGAAAGGACAGGAAAACCGAACCTTCGCCACAGCAAATACGGGAAGCAGCGAAAGTAGCGGCATATTTCAGTAAAGCCCGAAACGAAAAGAAGGCGGCAGTGATTTACACTCAAGCTAAGTATGTGCGCAAGCCGAGGAAAGGCAGGCCCGGCTTGGCGCTGGTAGAAAGAGAGAAGACTATCTTGGTAGCGCCAGGATTGCCAAAAAAATGTAGCGGAAAGCTTTAGCTTTCCACCACGCGTGCATTATTGGAGACCAGAAGGCCTCCGGTACATCTGTCAAACCAGAACCTAACGTAAGTCCGAATCTGGCTTTCTATTTCAGAAGCAACATCTTCTTCGTGATCTTCCTGTCTCCGGCAACTAACTGATAGAAATATATTCCGCTGCCGACTTCTTTTCCGTTCTTATCCATCCCATCCCAGACTAGCCAATACTCTCCCTGCTGCTTTTCTTCATCCGCCAGGGTCTTCACCAGTTGGCCCCGAACGTTGAATATCCTCAGGGTGGTGTGGATGGGACTATGAACTGTGAACCGTGAACCAACAACGGCGAAGCGCATGGTGGTGGAAGCGTTAAAGGGGTTGGGATAATTCTGATCCAGACTGAACCGCAAGGGCACCGAAGCAGGCTCTTCCTCGACGGATGTGGGTCTGAAATTAATCTGCACATCGTCGATGTACCAACCGGCTCCCCCTTCGCTTAAGTCATCGGAGACGAAATGGAATCTGAATTTCACACCGGCTTGTCCTGAGTAGGAATCTAGAGGCAGGATAACCTGCGTCCATTCATGCAGAGTATCAGTAAAGGGAGAAGAGATTCTCTCCCAACCCTTCCCGCCGTCTGTATTGATCTCCACAAAACCGCTATCTCCCAACAAGAACTGGTATTTGTGCCAGAAGGACAGTTGAGGGTTCACCGCGATTGACAGATCGAAAGCTTCTTTGATAGCGGCCCAACTGTCGGTATTATTCTTGTAGCCTCCTTGCGGGCTGTCGTTCAAGCTGAAAGCCCCTCCGTGAGCGTCCACCGAGGTCATGTTCCAGGTGTTATTGGTTCCTCCGGTTTCCCAATCATGCAGACCATCTTCGAAATCAAAGGTTATTACATCGGTGGCAACGTGCAGCTTGAATTTGAACCGGGGTGCCCCCAGGGGAAGGTTGACCACGTTGTACAAACCGTCCTGCGCAGAGAAATAGTAGTACAGTATTGTCCCGGAATTCTGTTGAGGAACCTCCGCTTCGTATTGATCAGAACCGACCGATTGCACGCTTTGTTTGACAAAAGGAGAGAGTGTATCTGGTCGCCAAAAAAGGAACAAGGAGTCCTCAAGCAATCCATTTCCCGGGGTTATGGTCGCTGTGACAACGAATGGACCGGAGGCGTCGGCTGTGAACAGAGGCGGATCATGTTGGATGGTCAGCGCGCCGGAGGGATTGTAGTTTAAAGCTGCAAAAAGATTGACCAATCCCCATCCGTATACAGTGTCCGGTGAAAAGGCGTTGTTTGCGGTCATCATCAAAGCTTCTCTGACCTGCACGGCGGTCCAGTCCGCATGTGCAGACAAAAGGACCGCGGCGCACCCTCCCACCAGTGGAGTGGAAAGGGAGGTTCCACTGACTCCGCCGTAGTCATCTATCGCCCAAGCCAAGGCACAATGGGTTGCTACTCCTCTGGCCACCACCTCCGGTTTTGTGCGCCCGTCATAGGTAGGTCCCACGGAGCTGAAACTGGCGATCTGCCCGGTCCAATCCACGGCTCCGACTGCGATGACGCTGTCTCCATCTGCGGGAGTTACGACGTAGTGCCAGGGGGCGAGCCTCTCGTTTCCCGCAGCGTTGACCACCACGATACCCCTCGAGGCTGCAGCGTCAGCCGCCCGAGTGCATAAGGCGGTATTGCCATCCAGGCTCTCGTAAGTGTACCAGTCAGTGTACCCTAAGGAACTAGAAATCACTTCTGCCCCGATGGAGTCAGCCCATTCCAAACCTGCCACCCAGTTATCCTCCTCAATTTGCTCCTCAACACGTGTGTCCTCAGTTTTAGCCAGAACGAACATGCTCTTGTAGGCAGGTCCGTAAAGCTCTCCCTCATATTCCCCGCCCAAAGCCGACCAGGTGTATGTCCCGTGATTGTGCTGAATAAGAGTATCTGCCGGTTCGTTTTGAGTGTTGGTGTCGCCAAAGATGAAATCGTATTCCGCCAGAACTCTGGATTCTGAAAAGGCAGTGGCAAACACCTGGTGATCTTTGCGGTAACCGGTGTCGAGCATTCCTACGATCACATTCTCCCCCGCAAAACCCATGTCGTGGACAATGGGAACGTTTATCTGGTCCATCTGCTGGAGCGAGTAACCGTAGTTTCTGCCATAGCCGGTCAGATCTTTCTGCCGGTCAAGCTTTCCCAGAGCCGGCTCAATCATTGGTGGCGTCCTCTTGAAGCTGGCTACTTTTGTGATCTGCCTTACAAAAGCCAGCTGCGAGATTTTCTCGATTCTATTAACCTGAACCTGAATGGAGACGGCATTCAGCCATCTGGATCTTTGACCAAGCCTGCCTCCCAGCCTTCCGACCTCTTCTATGTAATCCTGATTCACCGGAAGATCCAAAAAGTCAACCTCCACCTTGTTCTTCAGCCTTCTTTTCAGAGCCGCACTGGTGAGCGAATTTCTGAAAACGTCTTTTGCCTGTTGATATTGCTGCTCTGAGAAAATGCCCTTGTCAGTAAAGAATACCCACACTTTCACGCTATCCTCTGCAGAACGTTCAGATAGAAGCCGGTGCAGGAGAGTGGCGATCACGGGAGATTCTTTGGGCAAAACGAAAAACCCGAATGCCTCTTGGCGATGCTTTGTCAAGTCAGTGGTCTGGGCTACCGAAAGATATGGACAATACAGTAGAATGAGGATTACGAGTGTCGGAAAGAACAAATTTCGAAGGGAACCAAGCACGTTGTTTTGGCTCTTTGCCAGGTAGTGATTGCTTATTCAGTTCTAGCTGGAGTTGCGATGTTACATACAAATCTAATCCCTCACGCAACAAAGTCAAGTACAAATCCAAGCACTTCTTGCAATGCGTTCCTCGCAGGCTGTCTGCCATACGCAGATCCCTGCACGATGCGGAAAAAGGAGGTGCTCGACTAGAACGGTTTCTTCTGGAGGTCTTCGAAATCGAAATTGAAAGAGTTCTTCAAGGGGGGAAGGTCGATCACCCCATTTTGAGCGCGATTTTCACTTTCAGGCACCCAGCTTAAGGAGAAGCCGTATTTTTTTTTGAAGGCTAATGCTACATTTCGGTGTCGCTCCACCTCCCTTTGGCAGAGTGTTTTCTCGCTCATCTGGTACACCAGCATTGGGCTGCTGCATAACACGTGGAGTTTCAAATTCTTGAAGGCTTTGGAGTTCAACTCGACAAAACGAAGAAGAGCCAGAAGGCTAACGTACTCCAGTTCGTAGTGAGAGCCAAAATACCGCGTTTTAAAAAGAATCCCCAGATCCGGAATGGCGAAACTGACCAAGCCGTTTTGCTTTTTCTCTCTGTTCGGGTGAAGCGTCTTCGCGGAGATGAAACACTTCATTCTGGGCTGAACTGAAATCTTCTCCATGGTTCTCCTCGTCCTTTGCTTAAACCAAAAAGCAAAAATTGTGCCTCGGGTTTCCC
>CAYGCR010000037.1:0-23297 GCA_964348415.1 uncultured Ignavibacteria bacterium
GCGCGCAGGAGGAGAGATAAAGGTTACCCTGCCGGAGACAGGCCAAGCCAAACCCATTCGACTCAAGTTCGAGGGAGAAGTCCCGGCATATATCGTCATAGCGCATGTTCTGTCTATCTTCGGTGCCATTTTCTTCGCGGTTCTGGCTTTGTTCTCAGCTATTGATATAAAGAGAGGGAAAAGAAGTTTGAGACAATCGGTCAGATTTCCGATTTTGACCATTGCGCTTCTGTTTCTGGGGTTCGTCCCCTTTGGAATTGCCATGAATTACTTCGCCTTCGGGGTATTGTGGGAGGCCTTTCCCTTCGGTCAGGATGTGACGGATAATAAATCGCAGATAATGCTTCTTTTCTGGCTTGTTACCCTGTTCTTGGTTAAGGGGACGGTCGGCGGCAAGAGCGATGATAGGAATCTGGTATCTGCTCGGGGCTATTCCACCTTAGTGATCGTTTCCTTCGTTGCTACTATGATCATACTTGCTATTCCCCACAGCTTATGAGGGCAGAGGAGAGGGGAAAACGATATGGAAGATTACGACAAGTTGGCTGAGCTGGCTTTATCCGTGGCCAGAGATAGGGGGGCAAGTTACGCAGATATAAGAATCGAGGAAATCGAGCAGGAGAATATCACCGTCGGAAACGGGACGGCGCAGTTAATTGAGAGGTCTAATGATTTCGGCTTCGGGATTCGGGTAATCGTCAACGGCGCGTGGGGATTTGCTGCCAGCGCCGATGTAAATCAGGAAAGCGTTCAGCAGGTAAGTCAGCAGGCAACAGAAGTGGCTCGCGCCAGTTCTCGGATAAAGGAGAGGGACATAGTTCTTTCTCCCGTGGAGAAGGTTATTGACACTTACGAGACTCCCATCGTCACCGACCCGTTTTCCGTTTCCTTAAAAGAAAAGCTGGATTACCTCCTTCATGTGGATGGCTTGATGGCGGAAGTCGCCGGGATAAATCAATCTGAAGCCTATATGAATTTCATCCGGAGAAGGAAATTTTTTGCCAGCTCGGAGGGATCGGTTATCCAGCAGGTGTTGACCCAGAGCGGCGGCGGAATCTCCGCCACTGCCATGAGGAGCCACCGTGAGATGGGAACAAGGTCGCATCCCAACTCAAGCGGGCAACACCAGAGCAAAGGATACGAGCTTATTCGCGAGCTGGATTTCGAAGGGAACGCCGAAAGGATCGCCCAGGAGGCGGCAGCTTTGCTTTCTGCCAAAGAGTGCCCCTCTAAGGTCACCACCATAATTCTGGATGGGCCTCAGATGTCTTTGCAGATACACGAGTCTATCGGACATCCCCTGGAGTTAGACAGAGTGTTTGGAGCCGAAAGGAATTTTTCTGGGACCAGCTTTGCCACACCCGATAAGCTGAACAAGCTCAGGTACGGTTCAGACATAGTCAACGTGGTAAACGACTCCACCCACCCTTTTGGTCTGGGAACGTTCGGTTACGATGACGAAGGGGTCAGAGCCTCGAGAAGTTTCCTGATCAAGGGCGGAATCCTGGTGGGATATCTTGGCTCACGGGAAACTGCATCCCTGATAGATGCCACCAGCAACGGCTGCATGCGAGCGAATAGCTGGTCCAATGTTCCCATTGTGCGGCAAATCAACGTCAATCTTTTGCCTGGAGACAAGACTCTGGAGGAGATGATCTCTGGGGTCGACGAAGGCATTTATATGCAGACGGTTCGCACCTGGTCCATTGACGACACCCGGGAGAGCTTCAACATGGGCTGCGAAATCGGATGGGAGATCAAAAACGGGAAATTGGGCGAGATGATCAAGAATCCCTCCTATTCCGGCAATACGGTAGAGTTCTGGAACTCCTGCGACGCCATCGCCAACGAGAAATACTGGCAGATTTGGGGTACTCCCAACTGTGGAAAGGGCCAGCCGGCACAGAGCATGCCCACCAGCCAGGGCGCATCCCCAGCCAGATTCAGAAATATCAAGGTGGGCAGCTGATTCAGGATAAGAGTATGGAGAGAAGATGATTGACAAGGACAGGGCATTTGAGATTCTGGAAAAAGGGTTGAAGGCTTCTCCAGCCGATCAGACCGAGTTGGTGCTTCTGGGGGAGAAGTTCGACTTCACGCAACTGGCGGAGAACGTCATCACCCAGAACATCTCCCGGTCGGATCACACCGTCATGGCCAGAACCGTTCTGGGCAAAAAGATAGGGGTGGCGGTGACCAACCGCATCGACGAAGAGTCAATTACAGAGCTCATCAAAAACGCCATAGAGATCGCCAGCTATCAAAGAGAAGATCCCGATTTTGTTTCCTTACCCTCTTCGCCCCCGGCCGCGGAAGTCAAGGGCTTCTACCAGAGAACGTCCGATTACTCCCCGTTGGATAGAGCGAGAGCTGCGGAGCTCATCGTAAACAGATGCAAACCTCAGAAGCTAAGAGGCACCGCAGCGTTCCAGACGGAAGCCAACGTGACCGCGGTGATGAATTCCCTGGGCACAAAACAGTTTTTTGAGGAAACGAAAGCACATTTCACGCTGACATCTAGTGCCGGCGATGCAGTCTCCGGATGGGCGCAGGGATACAACCGGGACGTCAGTAAAATCGACGTAGAGGACATAGCTCGAAGGGCAAATCTTAAAGCTATCCTTTCTAAGAACCCTGTCGACCTCCCTCCGGGCAAGTATACCGTTATTCTGGAGGAGGCTGCGGTGGCTTCGCTTTTGTTGTTCCTGGGATTTTTGGGCTTCGGAGCAAAGACTTTTCTCCAAGGGCGGAGCTTCATGGTGAGAAATATGGGCCAGAAGATCACCGGCGACGAAATCACCATCGTGGAGGACCCGTTTCATCCCGCCATGAACGCCATGCCTTTCGATTATGAGGGAGTGCCCAAAAAGAGGGTTTCTCTGATCGAGAACGGGATAGCCAGGGGCGTGGTGTACAACTCCTATTATGCGAACAAAGCCGGGGTAGAGTCCACGGGTCACGCGCTGCCGCCCAACAACACCTTCGGTCCATATCCCAAGAACATGGTCATCTCCCCTGGAGATTCCTCTCTGGAGGATATGGTAGCATCGACAGACAAGGGAATTCTTATCACCCGCTTCTGGTACATCAACTATATGAATCCCATGCTGACGCAGGTGACCGGAACAACCAGAGATGGGACTTTTCTCATTGAGGACGGGAAACTCAAATCCGCAGTCTCCAACATGCGAATCGGGCAGAGCATCTTGGAGGCTTTCTCCAACGTGGAGATGATGACCAGAGCTCGAAAATTGTGCCCGCAGTTCGGTGTGGTCATGTATGTGCCGGCGATGAAGATGAGAGATTTCACGTTCATTGGGGGATAAGCGACCGTAGTTGCCCGATTCATCGGGCACCTGGATCTGTAGGGCCGGAATTTATCCCGCCCGCAATAATATGAGCCGTAATCGGGCCCGATGAATGGGGGCACTACGACGGAGATTTGAAATGCTAAGCCGCAGAAGATTCTTGAAGATATTCGGATTTGCCACCTTGGCATTTTCGTATCTACCCTCGATCTTTGCAAGAAAGTCCTTTTCAGAACCTCTTGAGAACTCAGAGACAGAGGTCAGGGTGAGAAGCTGGCTTTATGGCTCTCCGCGCAGAGGCTGCTCCACACCTGATTTATCTTTTGGATATCAGTCGAAGGATGCGAAGGGATTGAACGACTTCGTTGCTATCCACGTACCCGCTGACTCCGTCTCTCGAATCCCACATGAGCGATACCTGTCTTGATATACTCAATCAAGCGGTACAGAAGCTTCGATCGGAAGGGGTCGACCGCCCTCGAACCAACGCCGAGCTTCTGCTGGCAGCGGTTCTTAATGTCAAGAAGATTGATCTTTATCTGAATCGCGATCGAATCCTGACTTCCCGGCAGATCGAGAAGTTCAATCAGTTCCTCCGGGAAAGAATCTCCGGACGGCCGCTACAGTATATTCTCGGAAGCACGGAGTTCTTCGGCTTGGAGTTTGAAGTGAACGAGAGGGTCCTGATTCCTCGTCCAGAGACCGAGATTCTGGTGGAAACGATTATCGAGAATATAAGAGGTGTTCTTCAGCCGAGAATCGTTGACCTGGGCACCGGTTCCGGGGCGATAGGCATCAGTCTGGCCAAGAGTCTAAAAAACTCGTTTGTCTTTGCCACCGACATCTCTGCCCAGGCTTTGAAGGTAGCAGAGAAGAACGCTCGAAGACACGGTGTGGACGAGCAGATTGAGTTTGGTCAGGGTGATCTTTTTGAGCCGCTAAAGGACAAGAACCTGGAAGGGACAGTCGACTGTGTGGTTTCCAACCCACCTTATGTGAGCGAAGAAGAATTCAACAACCTACCCCGAGAAGTCAGCGACTACGAGCCCATCGTGGCTTTGAAAACGGATGAGGAAGGAACCTCATTTCATAGGAAGATGATAGAGAATTGTCTTGATTTTCTGAACGAAAGCGGTATATTGGCTGTGGAGGTCGGCTTGGGTCAGGCGGCGAAGGTGACTGATCTGATTCGAGGCCGGAAGGGCTTCAGGCGAGCCGAGATAAAAAAAGATCTGGGGGGAATAGAGAGAATAGTACTGGGTCGCAGGACCTGAAACCTGAATAATCGGAGGTGGGTATGCGGGAAAAGGATCTTATTCTCGCCTCCGCTTTGGTCATCGCTTTCGTTCCACTTTTCTGTTCGTCCACTCTCGCCACCAAAAGCAGACTTATGGGCATGGGGGATTTGTCCATCGTGATTGCGGACCAATCTGATCCCATGGACCTCTGGAGCTGGGGGCAGAATCCCGCTGGATTCCTGGATGACGGGCGGGAATCGACCCTGCGGTGGGATTTTCTCTGGAGCAGGCGCCGATTGGATAATCTGCTCTATCATCCGCATCCTGTGCTGGATCCCTATACCTCCCTTCTCAGAGTAGAGTCCAGGGGAGATATGCTGGACAATTCGATTTCGCTCTCACAGTGCAGGAAGGGCGATTTCGCGCTGGGTATAGGAGGGAGCTACCTCGCCCGAAATGCAGACACGGAGTACGACGGGCACGATCTGGACAACCCCGACTTTCTGGTGGTATTCAGCAGGAGCGTCAGCCGAACATTGTCTCTGGGGGCGAGCTTCAGCCACGTAGAGCATAAATTCGCATTCAGTCGGGGGGGAAGTGATTCCGCCGGCCACGTGCTTCTCGCAACTGACGAGACATTCAGCGGTAATCGAGTGCAGATCGGACTCAAAGGCAAGTTCGGATCAAGATTGACCGTCAGATATGGCCTCCACATAGGCTACGAGCGGCTCCGCATAACGAGAAGTTATTCCAATTGGTTAGGTGGCGCATCATGGGAGACTACTTATCATTCGCATTTGCCATGGGTATCAGAGCAAATTCTGGTGCAACTCGAGCGGCTCCTGTGGCTAGGAACGGAGGTGAGGGTGCGCTTCCTCAACGACGCTGCCCTGGGGAAAGGAAGACATTATCGCTACTACTACAGGTTGAGGGGCGTGTGGAGTCCGTCGTCCACGCTCCGGATAGGAGGTTTCTACTGTGACGGCGACTCGTTCACCGAAACGCATGAACCGCTGCTTTCCTACTTCTCCTCCATCCGCCAAGAGCGGTATCTCCGGGAGTGGGGTATGGGGGTCGCCTGGAGATGTCACCAGAGGCTATTGGCTGGCGCGGAATACCGTGTGGGCGAGTACCCCGAACCGGTGAGCAACAGCTTTCCCTGGATTCTTCCCGGGCAGATGAAGATCAACTCTCTTCACCTGGGAGTGGAGGGGCAGCTCACAACAGGTCTGTCGATCAGAGGGGGCTTCATCACCTCCCTGGGTGATCCGGGGCGTACCTATACTTATTGGGCGTACGACTTTGAACCATCCGCAGTGACCTGGGTCTATCGAAAGGATTCCCGCGAGAATACCGTGACCTTGGGATGCGGGCTTGAGCCTTCAAACTGGAATGTGGTGCTTGAGTTTTCGTATCGCTACACTTTCAAGAGCTATAGAGACTGGTATCTGGAGGGTGAAGATGTGAAATCCAGAGCGAGCCTTCTGACTTTCTCCTTCGAAAGAAAACTCTAGAACGACAGAAGGTACTCGCCGATTCTGATTTTGCCCGAGCGAAGAGAATTTAAACCAGTCCGAAAGTGCAGTACAAGAGATGGGAGGATCAATGCGAGGACTACGCTTGCCAATTCAGCTTTTGCTCCCGCTGTTTTTCAGCCTGTGCTTGGCTCCTCCTGCTAACGCCACCAAAAGCAGGCTTTTGGGCATGGGTGATTTGTCCATCGTCATCGAGGACGAGTCCAACATGCTCAATCTCTGGGATTTCGGTCATAACCCCGCCGGGTTCCTCCAAGACGACAGAGGGCCGGTGGTGAGGACTGATATTTCCTGGGACACTTACCAGGCAAAGGACCTGTATTACAGCTCCTACGAGTATTCTCAGGGGATAAGGTACAAGGCAGACGGTGACGAATTCGACAGTCGCCTTCACCTGGCCTATAGAAAAGATGGTGACGTAGCTTTCGGACTTGAGGGGAACTATCTTTCAGCTGACAACGACTTCGAGTTCTACCCGAACGAACTCAAGTCTCCGAAGCTGCATATGATTTTCAGCAAGAGCTTGAACCCGAGCGTTGCCTTCGGTGCCGATCTGAGTTATCTGGAGGAAGACTTCGAATACAGGTATCCGATCTACTTCTATCCCGGCCTGCATTTGGGATTGATAGAGGAACCACTCTACTCGACCGCGAAGCGGAAGCTAAGGGACTTCCGGGTCAGCGTGGGAGTGTCAAGAGAGGTCACGTCCAAGGCCTTTGTGGCGGCGCAGCTGGAATACAACTCAATTGATCCAGACAGAATCCCCTATCTTTCTGAGTCTTACTCTTGGAAGTTCTCCGGACAGACTGTCGCGGAGGTAGGTGGCAAGCTCAGCCTGGGGGTTGAGGCTACCCTGGCGTTCAAGAGATCCAATTTCGTAACGCAGCTCTACTATCCGTCAGATGATCCATACCAGGGAAAGGAGCACTACTACTTCTCGTCCTTGAGATTCAGATGCCTCTATGACGTTAACTCAGCGCTCCGACTGGGACTATTCTACTCCGACCGGGAGCTGTTCGACGGCTTCTATGACCCGGTCGAATCCACCGCGTTCTACCGCGAGCTCTACCAGGATTTCGTCAGACACTGGGGTGCAAGCTTCTCCTACAAACTCGGCAGACGCTTGCTGGTGGCGGCCGAATATCATCTCAGAGATTCGGCCAAGCCCTCGCCCGCATACTCGTATGCCTGGTTTCCGAAATATGAGTCGCTGAATCTGGGGATTGAAGCACGAATTCGGGGGTCGTTCTCCCTGAGAGGTGGGTTCATACGGGGGGAGACCAACGAGAATCCGAACTTCGATGAGCAGAGAAACAACTGGGAGAATAAAGTCACAACGGGATTGGGTTATGAGCCTCGACGGTCGAACCTGATTGTAGAGTCCTCCTACAGTTACGCTCTGAAGAAGTTCAAACAGGGCTGGCAGGTTGCGGATGGTGAATCGAATGGACATCTACTTTCTCTGAGCTTCAAGAGCGTGTTTTAGGATCGCGTAAACCGAAACTTACGGCTTCCATGAAGTCTGTATTCAAGGAGAGCAGCATGCTTAGAATAAGAACCGCATTCCTCACCGTCTCCATCACTCTCTCCGTCCTGTGGCTCTTCTCCTTCGCCCATGCGACCAGAAGCAGACTTTCGGGCATGGGGGATTTGTCCATCGTCATCGAGGACGAGTCCAACATGATCAACCTCTGGGACTTTGCTCGCAACCCGGCTGGATTTCTTGAAGACGAGAACGTATCGGTAATAAGGAGCGATATGGTAAGAGAGGCGTATGAAGGAGGTGAGATTATAGATCCTGATCAGTTTCCCTCATTGGGGCATAGCCACTTGGAAGGTAATGTCCTTAGAAGTTTAGCGTCCGCGAATTTTCGAAGAAACGGCAGCTTCGCGGTGGGTGTGGAAGGTAACTACTTCTTTCGGGAGACTGAAACAAAGGACAGAAAAGATCGGCTAAAACATCCGGAGATATCACTCGTTTTTTCCAAAGACCTTAATTCTCTGACGTTTGTTGGTGCAGATGTTGTATACAAGGAGCGTAGTTCAGAATGGAGCTACGAAGTCAGGCAGTCCGAGGAACGCTTTAAGACCAAATACTTCCGGACACAGATTGGAGTGGCAAGAAAGTTCTCGCCACAGACGACACTGGCCGCACTTTTTGGGTATGATATCAGCGATCCAGAGCCGTATTTGGTTTATGCAGACTTCCATACTTATTGGCTGTCAGTGCAGAGTACGGTCGAGCTTGAGAGAAAGCTCAGGTTGGGATTGAAGACCAATTTCAACCTGAGAAGGGGGGAATTTCAGTATGATCGCTCTGGGTATGAGAGCTATTATTTTACCTCTTTGAAGCTCAGGGGCATCTATGACTTCACCGACAAACTCAGCCTAGGCCTTTTCTATTTCCACAACGAAGTGTTTGCAGATTTTTTCTATCCTCTCGATTCATTCAATGACTTCTCACCTGATGTGTTTGCTGTAGCGCATTGGGGAGTTGGGTGCTCGTATGAGTTCACCGATGAGCTAATAGCAGGCATAGAGTATCATTTTAGAGATTTCTCTCAACCTCATCCACACGATCCAGAGCATGCATTTTTGCATGTGTCTTTGAACCTTGGTTTAGACCTACAAGTTACAGAGTCTTGGTCTCTCCGAGGAGGATACATCATGACCGGTACTAACGTTAATCCAGTGACAGATTGGGGCGACAGATACAAATGTTTGTGGGATGCCTTAACTCTCGGTTCTGGATACCAGCTTTATAGATCGAGCTTGATTCTTGAGTTTTCGTATCAGTATGCTTTCAAGGAATTCGAGCCATGGTATAAAGGCTTGGAAATAGAGGCAAGAAGACATGTTTTGTCCACCTCCTTCAAAGTGTCACTCTAGTATATCAGGCTAGCTGCAGCCTTCCTGTCAAGGGCAGACAGGATGAGCCGGGAGCGGCTTGCTAGGTACCTACCCATACTCCGTTTTTCTTGACAAAACCACCAGAATCTAATATTTTCGGACAAGGAGATTCGAGGATTTTTTAGTCGCATAGGAACACATGTACAATATACTGAAAATGATAAGATTGGTCTTGACTACTCGAACATGCGCTCAGACTACGTCCAGTCGATAGAACTGACAAAGCAGAGCTGTATCAGATCGGCTCTGCTTTTTTGTTTTGCATAAAGGAAGGAAAGATGCCATGGCTGACAAGATGCTTGCAGTGATGAAAAACGAAAGGGCACCGGGGGCTGAGCTGGTAACCGTGGATATCCCAAACATTAAACCGGACGAGGTCCTGGTCAAGGTGAAAGCCACGTCCATCTGCGGAACCGATGTCCATATCTACAACTGGGACGAGTGGGCCGCCAGCCGGATAAAGCCGCCCATGATCTTCGGGCACGAGTTCGCAGGAGAAGTGGTGCAGGTGGGAGACCGGGTTAAGAGAATTCAAGTCGGAGACTACGTCTCCGCGGAAACCCATATCCCTTGTGGGCATTGCTTCCAGTGCCTGACCGGAAAGCAGCATATCTGTCAGAATCTGAAGATCCTGGGTGTGGATACCAACGGATGTTTTGCCGAGTACGTAGCAATTCCGGAAATCTGTGCGTGGAAGAACGACAAGAGCATTTCCTGGGAGATAGCTTCAGTTCAGGAGCCCTTCGGCAATGCCACCTATACCGTGATGGAGAGCGGAGTCTCTGCAAAGATCATAGCCATTCTGGGTGACGGACCCATCGCCTGTTTTGCAGCGGGTATCGCAAAAGCAGTGGGTGCCGCAAGGATATATGGGGTCGGAGAATTTCCCTACCGCGTGAACCTACTGAAGAAAATGGGCGCCGACGTTGCTCTGAGCATTCTCACTCATGATACGGTCAAGGAGATCGTGGATGCCACATCGGGCGAGGGAGTAGATGTGGTTCTGGAGATGACAGGAGTACAGTCTGCTATTGATAATGGGTTTAAGATTCTGAAAAAAGGAGGGACATTCGCTGCCTTTGGCATTCCTTCCTCCAGGATAGAGCTTGATCTCGCCAATGGCATTATATTTAAGGGCGCAAATATCATCGGAATAAACGGCAGGCTGATGTTTGACACCTGGTTTCAGTTGAGCAATCTGCTAAAGTACAAGAAGGTGGATATCTCTCCGGTGATAACCCACAAGTTGCCGTTGAAGGAGTTTCACAAGGGCATGGAGGCGGTGGTCTCTTCAAAAAAAGAGGTGGGAAAGGTCGTATTCTTCCCCGAAGCGCGCTGACAACTGTTACAAGGCAGTTGCTCTTGGGTTTTAACAAGAGTTTGTAGTTGCCCGATTTATTGGGCGGTTCTGATAAGCTCGATAAATCGAGCAACTACAGCTCGTGTTCGTCCCGGACGCCTCGTCCGTGACGAGAATGATAACGGTATCCGACGATGACGTCCCATACCAGCAAGAGGCTGATGTTCGACACGTGTCTCCAATTAAGCAATCTCCTCAAATGCAAAAAGGTGAACATCTCGCCGGTGATAACCCACATGCTGCCTTTGAAGGTTTTTCACGGAGGCATGGAGACCGTGATACCGATGAAGAAGGAAATGGGGAAGGTGGTGTCCTTTCCCAAGGCGAAGTGAATATGATTCGGGGTGCACAAGCTTCTAAGAACAAGGCGGAGAGTCCACCCAGCGGAGCCTTTGAAAGATTTTGAATATTTCCCCATTTTCGTTAAAGCTTTTTTCTGAACAGACTCACTTTCAAACCGGTTTTCATGCACAACGTATACATCCAACACGATGTATGATTGGTTCAGTCTACGTTTGGAGAACTTCCCCAAAAAGGAGAACGCAATGAAGTGTTTCGCTACTGGACTAGTAGCTTGCGCTTTGGTGCTTGTGGTCGTTGCAGGGTGTGGGAGAAAAGAAGCTGACAAAGTCTCTATCCAAATCAAGGGTTCGGACACCGAGGTTAATTTGGTCCAGAGGCTGGCAGAGACTTTCATGGAGAAGAACCCGGAGATATCCATGGCAGTCACAGGAGGGGGCTCCGGTGTCGGAATCGCCGCCCTTGTCGATAAGCGGACAGACATAGCAAATTCATCTCGAGCTATGAAGGATGAGGAGATGAGGCAGGCACAAGACAAAGATGTAAACCCTGTAGCCATCGTTTTTGCCTTGGACGGACTGGCTCTGATCACTCACCAAAGTCTTGGCATTGACCATTTGACTCTTGATGAAGTTGCCAAAATCTTTAAGGGAGAGATTACCAACTGGAAAGAGCTGGATGGGCCGGATCTGGCAATCTCACTGTATGGCAGACAGGCCAATTCGGGAACATATATCTATCTCAGAGATAAGGTGCTGAAAGGAGATTATGCTCCTCAGGCTCGCAGGATGAACGGAAATGCTCAAATCCTGGAAGCCGTTAGAACCGACAAGGCGGCGATTGGATATGTGGGTATCGGCTATGTGGTGGATGACAAAGGCGAGGTTATCTCGGGGATAAAAGTGTTAGATATGGTAAAAGATCCAGATTCATCCGCCGTGACGCCGTTGAAGCCGGAAAACGTGAAGTCGGGTCTCTATCCCCTTACCCGACCGCTCTACCAATATACCGACGGCAATCCCAAGGGAAAGCTTTTGGACTTCATACAATTCGAATTGAGCCAGGAGGGCCAATTGTTGGTCACAAAGGAAGGCTATTATCCCGTGACGCCTGAGTATATGGAGAGCAATCGAAGATCGGGAATAATCAAGTAGCGTAAGAGGAGGCAAATTGAGGAATTGGCTCATAATCGGATTGATTATCTTTTTCGGTCGGCTGACAACGGGCGTTTTTGCCAATGAGAACGGTGACTGGCAGCTGTGGAACACAGAAAGCATCGAAGGAGCCTTGGCTGAAGACTGGCAGGTGAAATTGGAGGAGGAGTTTCGCATTGGCGATGATGTGCAGGAACTGTATTATCATCATGCCGATGGTGGCCTAACCTACAAACTGACAGGTTTATTTCTTCTGGGTTTTAATTACCGCCAAATCTTCGAAAAGAGAAGTGGGGAATTCGAAGAGGAAAATCGACCGCACGTTAACGCAACCATCAAATGGAGATGGGAAGATTTGAGTTTCAAAGATAGGAGCAGGTTTGAATACCGTATCCGGGATGGGAAGAAAAACGTATGGAGATACAGGAATAAATTGAGTGGAACCTTGCCGCTAAAGATGACTGGGTTTGACATCCAACCCTATCTGGCAGATGAGGTTTTCATAGATTTGGACGAAGGGAAGTTCAGCCGCAACCGCCTGTACGCCGGCTTCGGAGCCGGGTTGATGAAACATCTGAAAGTTGACGTTTTCTATCTCTGGCAGACCAGCAAGAAAAAGGAGGATTGGATAGACTTCAATGTGATCGGCGTTAAGCTCGAGGTGAAACCCTAAGAATGAGTTTGACGAGACTCAAAGAGAAAGCAATACACCTCTTTTTCTTTGTAACGGGCGTTTCGGCAATTGTTATTCTTTTAGGAATCTTCTTGATGCTCGTCCTGAGGGGTGCGCAGACATTCAAGGATGTCGCCTTCTTCGACTTCCTGCTATCCGCCGAATGGAACCCTTCCGCTTACGGAGAACCTTCATACGGAATCCTATCCATGGTAGTTAGCACCTTTATGGTGACTTTGGGTGCTATAGTGATCGCCGTGCCCTTGGGTATTGGGGCCGCGGCTTACATTGCCGACGTGGCCACTCCTAAACTCAGAGAAAGTCTCAAGCCAATCGTAGAAATCCTGGCAGGGATTCCCTCCGTGGTCATAGGTTTTATCGGGATCGTATTGGTTGCACCCCTTATCGCCAAAACATTTGGCCTTACCAGCGGATTGAATGCGCTAAGCGGTTCCGTCCTTCTCGCAGTTATGTCCCTGCCCACCATCATAAGTATTTCGGAGGATGCAATAAGAGGGGTTCCCAAAGACTATAAAGAGGCATCTTATGCCCTTGGAGCAAACCGATGGACCACGCTCATCCGCGTGACCCTTCCGGCTGCCTTTTCCGGCATTGTTGCCTCAGTCATGCTGGGAATTGGCAGGGCCATCGGGGAGACGATGACGGTGTTGATGGTTACGGGGAATTCCTTGGCCATGCCCCGCAGCATTTTCGATTCCGTAAGAACCATGACCGCCACCATAGCCATAGAACTGGGAGAGGCTCCTTATGGTACGACTCACTACTATGCCCTATTCGCCGTGGCCACAGTTCTCTTTCTCATCAGCTTTGGAGTGAATCTGGTTGCGGAGTTAGTGACCGCCAAACGTCGAAGGGCGAGGGTATGAAACGGAGAAGATTAGATGAGGTGATGGGTTTCGGCATCCTGGGCCTGTCTGCCTTTATGGTTATCCTGATTCTGTGTATCATTATTCTTGATATCATCACCAAGGGAGCAACAGCTATCAGCCTGCGGTTCTTGGTGGATTTCCCAAAGGAGGGGATGACCCGGGGAGGGATATTTCCAGCCATCGTGGGGACTTTTCTGGTGACCATGATAACAGCACTTTTTTCAATCCCTGTGGGTGTATCCGCGGCCATCTACTTAAGCGAATATGCAAAAGAGGGGAGGCTCACTCGACTCATTCGCTCCGCTATCAGAAACCTTGCCGGGGTTCCTTCCATTGTCTACGGTCTGTTTGGTGTGGCCATCTTCGTGGGGGGCTTGCGCTTCGGCACCTCGGTGCTTTCAGCAGGGCTTACCCTGGGACTTTTAACCCTGCCTTGGGTGATTGCCACCTCGGAGGAGGCTTTAAGAACCGTACCCCAATCTTACAGGGAAGGGGCCCTGGCCTTGGGAGCAACCAGGTGGCAGAGCATTCGCTCCAACGTGCTTCCCCCTGCTTTTCCAGGAATCCTCACCGGGACTATTCTAGGGCTTTCCCGGGCTGCAGGAGAGACTGCACCCATCCTCTTTACCGGGGTCGCCTTCTACCTGCCCAAGCTGCCTGGTTCGATTTTCGATCAGTTTATGGCTCTCCCTTACCATCTATATGTCTTGTCCACACAACATCACGCCATAGAACAGGTCCGGCCTTTAGCCTATGGCACTGCCTTAGTGTTGATTGCCTTGATCCTTATGCTGAATTTATCAGCGATCATTCTGCGATACAGGCTGAGAAAGAAGCTTAATTGGTGACCATAATCGAGTCGGTGGTATGAATAAGATTGTGACAAAAGAGCTGAGCTTGTTCTACGGCGAGAAACAAATATTGAAAAAGATAGATTTGAAAATACCTCAAAACAATATCACCGCGGTCATTGGTCCCTCAGGATGTGGAAAGTCAAGCTTACTGAGGTGTATCAACAGACTGAATGATCTGATTCCTGAGTCAAAGACTGAGGGACAAATACTGTTTGATGGAACAGACATTTATTCAGCCCACACCGATGTGGTGGAGCTCAGGCGCAACATAGGAATGGTCTTCCAAAAGCCCAACCCATTTCCCAAGTCAATCTACGACAACATAGCGTATGGCTTGCGAATAGGCGGCCTTAGAGACCGAGGGAAGATCTCCGAGATAGTGAGGAAAAGCTTAAAGGACAGCGGCCTCTGGGAAGAGGTGGAAGATCGGCTTGACACCTCTGCCATGGAGCTCTCCGGCGGGCAGCAGCAAAGATTGTGTATTGCCAGAGCCCTGGCTGTCCAGCCGCAAGTCATCTTGATGGACGAACCGTGTTCGGCCTTAGACCCTGCAGGGACGTTCAAGATAGAAGAACTAATGATGGAATTGAAAGAACGGTATACCATCATCATAGTCACTCATAATATGCAGCAGGCCGCCCGGGTGTCGGCCTTCACCGGATTCCTTTACCTAGGACAGCTTATCGAGTTTGGCGATACAAACCAGATATTTACCAGACCACAAGAGAAACTAACCGAAAATTACATAAGCGGTCGTTTTGGATAAGATCGGGAAGGGGTGAACAAATATGGCGAGAGAGACTTTCGAAGAGAATATGAAAGAGTTGGAGCAAGAACTTGCCGGCATGGGCGAGATGGTCATAAGAGCTGTAAATCGCGCGGTTGAGGCGCTGAAGTCCCGTGATAAGGATGAGGCCGCCAGAATCGTCTCTGATGACCTGCTGATCAATAAGAAGCGATGGGACATTGAGGAAAAGTGTATTAACCTGATCGCCACCCAACAGCCCGTGGCTACCGACCTGCGGGAAATCATCGTCCTTCTTAACATCATTACCGACTTAGAGAGGATAGGCGATCATGCAGAGGGGATTGCCAAGATAGTCATCATGCTGGGAGACGAGCCGCTGGTGAAGCCCTTGGTTGAGATTCCTCGAATGGCTGAGAAAACAGCTGATATGATCAAAAGGAGCCTGGAGGCGTTTGCAGAACGGGACGCAAAAACCGCAAGGACGATCTGTGAGCAGGATGATGAGGTAGACAAGCTCTACGATCAAGTGTATCGCGAGCTTCTGACCTCTATGATCGAAGATCCCAGGACCATTACCCGGGCCACTTATCTGATGTGGGCAGCTCACAACCTAGAAAGGATTGCCGATCGGGTGACCAACATCTGTGAGCGCACCGTTTTTCTGGTTACAGGTACCATGGAAGAGGTCGGCGTGTCCAAATATTAGGAACGGCCGCACAGAAGCATCTGCCAAAACGGAGCATAGTTGTTATTTTAGATTGAGTTATGGTCAAGGGGCGTGCTTGCCAGGCATGGGCGCCTCGTCCGTGATGCAGGTTGTAACGGTATCGGACGAGGGAGACCGATGCCAATGGAGGAGCTGTCAACGGATGCAACGGATCAAACGGATACGTCGCCGGAGGGGAGAGGCGGCTGCATTTGCTGCGGACTGCGGATGGATGTGATGGGTTGCATCAGTTTAATGCGTTGACCGGTTTGACTTTTTTTAGAGCTGTCAAACGACGTCGGAGATTTCGATTCAAGGATAATGCGGTGAAGGGTTGAACAACAAAGGAGTTTTGCAGGATGAGCAAGATCGGGTGAGTTTGCAGTTGCCCAATTCATTGGGCGGTTTTGGGCTCGATGAATGGAGCAACTACATTGTCGTTGGCCCGGTTATGTGAGGCTGCCCAACACACATTGTCCGTTGATTGGAGTCACGTAATATCAAGGAGTAGCTGCTAATGAGCAACATCGGTTCTTACGAGAAACGGGTCAAGGATTTTGACTGGTCCGTTGCCGAGAGGGAGCTTGAATACAAAGAAGGAGATCCAATCAATGTGGGGTACCATTGTTCTGACAGAAATTGCGAGCTGGGCCTGGGCAAGAAGCTGGCCATGATCTGGGAAGGCTTCTCAGGCGAGGTCAAGAAGTTCACCTTTGAAGATCTGAAAGTACATTCCAACTCATTTGCCCATCTGGTCAGCAAGCGACTGGGGCTAAAAGCCGGCGACCGCATCGTGATCTTCATGGACAAAATCCCCGAGCTTTATTTCGCATTCTTGGGAATCTTGAAGACGGGGGGAATCGTGGTTCCCTTGTTTTCGGCCTTTGGAGAGGAATCACTCCTTACCAGGCTCCAGAGCAGCGGAGCTTCCGCCGTCTTGACCACCAGGAAGCTTTTGCCCAGGATAAGAAAGATCAAAGAGAAGTTGCCGGCCTTGAAGCACGTGGTGATCATGACTGAGGACGAAAGCATTCCGGTCAAGGAACGGGAGATGGCATTTTCCTACAGCAAAGCTCCCCGTATCGAATCATTTGAATGCTTTCCCTCGACTCCGGAGACACCGTCAGTGCTTCACTATACTTCCGGGACCACCGGGCAACCCAAAGGGGCACTTCATGTTCATAACTCCATCTTCTCTCAGTATCTGACCACCAAATGGGTTCTGGATTTGAGCCCGGATGATATCTACTGGTGCACTGCCGATCCGGGTTGGGTCACTGGCACGTCTTACGGCATCGTCGGTCCCTGGAGTTTGGGCATAACCCAGGTCGTGTTGGATGCAGGTTTTGTGCCGGAGAAATGGTATGAACTCATCCAGAAGCATAGGATAACGGTCTGGTACTCTGCTCCAACTGCCATTCGAATGTTGATGAAGGCGGGCAAGGAAATTGTCAGGAAATATGATCTTTCCTCTCTCAGACATCTATGCTCGGTTGGCGAGCCCTTGAATCCTGAAGCTGTAATCTGGTCAGAGGAGGTCTACGGCCTGCCCTTCCACGACACTTGGTGGCAGACAGAGACCGGATGCATCTTGGTCTCAAACTATCCCGGTATGGAGATCAAACCGGGATCTATGGGCAAGCCTTTTCCTGGCGTTGCCGCCACCGTTCTGGATCACGAATTCCAGCCCATAACCGAGAAGAACAAGCCGGGGCTTTTGGCCCTCAGACCGCCCTGGCCTTCTATGTTCCGAACTTACTGGAATAATCCGGGCGTCTATGAGAGCAAATTCAAGAATGGCTGGTACATAACCGGAGACAGGTCAAGCATTGACGAAGATGGCTATTTCTGGTTCATGGGGCGGGACGACGACGTCATCAACACCGCCGGCCATCTGGTCGGTCCCTTCGAGATAGAATCCGCACTGCTGGAGCACGAAGCGGTGGCTGAATCCGCTGCTGTGGGGAAGCCGGATCCCATAAACATGGAGGTGGTCAAGGCTTTCGTAGCTCTGAAACCCGGCTTTGAGGCAAGCGGTGATCTTGAGCTTCAGATAATGAACTTCATCCGGAAGAAACTATCGTCCATAGCCATGCCCCAGGAGATCGAGTTCGTCGACTCTCTGCCTAAGACCCGAAGTGGCAAGATCATGCGAAGGGTTCTGCGTGCCCAGGAAAGGGGGGAGCCGGTGGGCGACCTTTCGACTTTGGAGAATGACTAAGACCTGGAAGCCGGTTTATCGGTGTCGAAGCTCGTATCGAGGCTCGGCTTTCGAGTCTCGAGTTTCGTTACGAGCATCGTCAACAGAAGGATGCTTACCAGAGGGACGTTGCCATAATCTGTCATTGCGAGTCCCGCCTCCGGCGGGACGAAGCAATCTCCTGAATTAGTTGGAAAGCAAAGCGATTGCTTCGTCGCTTCGCTGTCCGCAATGGCGGAAAACTTAGCATACCTTCTGAGAGGTATACCGCCTAACGGTGGCAACTTCAACCTTAATTGAATGTGACCGGATTTGGATTAATCAGAAAGTGGTTTTATTGATGCAGCCTTGAGAATCTGATAAGGAGGATTTCAATGAAAGAGGAACTGATCGATTACATCATGAAGGAGTTTGTGGAAGATCCGGACGAGGAGATCGACGAGAGTACTCCTCTCATATCCTCAGGATTGATCGATTCTCTCTCCATCGTGTCTTTGGTAGCGTTCATAGATAAGAAATTTGGGGTGAAAATCCCGGACGAGAAGGGAACGGTGGAGAATTTCGAGACGGTAACGAAAATCATTGACATAATAAGCGAGTTCAAGAAGTAAGGCTGCTTTGTTCCCTGCGGCGGTTTCGTGCATGAGGTTAGGTCTTTGTCACGGCAAAGCGGGATTCAGCACGATTGACTTCCCGGGGTGAAGAGACTTTGCACTAGGAGGTAATCATGGCTTACACAAAGGCGAAGGAATTCTATCAGACGGAGTTAAAAAGCATCAAGGATGGCGGGCTTTTCAAAGAGGAGCGCTACATCCACACTGCTCAAGGTGCGGATGTGGAAGTGGAATACCCGGACGGAGCGCCGGTCAAAAAAGTCATCAACTTCTGTGCCAACAACTATCTGGGGCTCTCCAGCCATCCTCATGTGATGGAAGCTGCCCGAAAGGGACTGGATGACCGCGGCTACGGCATGTCCTCGGTTAGATTCATTTGCGGCACCCAGGATATACACCGGGAGCTGGAGCACAAGCTCACCAGGTTCTTGGGCACCGAAGACACCATACTCTTTGCCTCCTGCATGGATGCCAATGCAGCCATTTTCGAAGTGCTTTTAGGGAAGGATGATGCCATTATCGCCGACCGGCTGGTTCATGCCTCTATAGTGGATGGTATGAAACTCTGCGACGCTCAGCAATTCAATTACAAACACTCCGATATGGCGCATCTGGAGGAGAAGCTGCAGGAAGCCAAAGAGGCCCGGTTCCGCATGATCGTCACCGACGGGGTCTTCTCCATGGATGGGGATATTGCCAAACTGGACCAGATTTGTGACCTGGCAGACAAATACGACGCTATGGTCTGCGCGGACGATTCCCACGCCACAGGTTTCGTGGGAAAAACCGGCAGGGGCACCCATGAGCATTGCGGCGTTCTGGGAAGAATCGACGCTCTCACTACCACCCTGGGCAAGGCTCTGGGCGGAGCATCCGGCGGATGTGTAAGTGGCCGCAGAGAAATCGTAGAGATGCTCAGACAACGCGGCAGACCATATCTGTTCTCCAACACGGTGGCGCCGGTGATCGTCTCCGCCTCCATAAAGGTGCTCGATCTGATATCCGAAACCACGGAGAGGCGAGACAAGCTGGAGAAAAACACCCTCTACTTCCGAAAGAAGTTGACCGAAGCGGGCTTTGACATCAAAGAGGGAATTCATCCCATCGTCCCCATCATGCTCTACAACGCCAAATTAGCTCAGGACTTTGCCAGGGATCTCTATTACGAGGGCGTATACGTGATTGGGTTTTTCTATCCTGTCGTCGCCCGTGGACAGGCACGTATTCGCGTGCAGATCTCTGCCGATCATGAGATGGAGCATCTGGATAAAGCCATCCAGTCCTTCACCAAGATCGGCAAGAAGTATGACATACTGGGGAAGAAGAAAAAGGAAATCGTGGGCATGTACGGGCTCTAGCTCAGCATAAGCCTGGAGGCAGCCTTAAACGCTTTTGCGGGGAGGTAATCCGCAGAAGCCGCGAGCCTTTGCCCTATCTAGACATTTGTCTTCCCGGGCAAGGGAGGTAAAGTATAAGTTGCCGAACGTGACGAAAGAAGGTCAACTCCATCTATTTTGGGTGAAATTTGACCTTTACAAATAGGAATGATGGCGTATATTATGATTGACAGGGTTGATCCCTAACAGTAACGTTGAGTTCTTTCTAAGTCTTTCGATCGACCTGGGTTAGTTTTACTTGAAGAAAACCTTGCGCATGACTCAAAACCTTACCGAGGAGTTCCCATGCGATTCAGCAAACTGATTGCTCTCGCTTTAACCGTCGTCGGTTTGATAATCTGGGGTTCCAACGTGGCATGTGGTTCGCCGGTCTTGGTGAAGCTGGAGCTGGCCAATGAACTCGACTATCAGAAGGCAAACCAGCTTAACGTGGCAGTTTACCACAAGTTCCCCACGGAAACTGGACAGCCTCATCTGGTCATAGCCGAATTCGAGAAATCAAATCTGGCCGCTTTGGACAATGCCGGCTTGCCCTACCAAGTCGTAGACGAGGATCCATGGAGCGAGAGTTATTATCTAATTTCGGAGAGCCAGAGGACCGAAAGCGTAAGTTTATCTGAGTACGGCGAGATTCTGGTTAGTACGGGGAAGTCGTACTTCATGAAGATCTCCGACGAGAGTGCCAGATCTCTTGCAGCTAAGGGTTATTATATTGTCAAGGTTTTTCGCCGTCCACTTCCTTTGAAGTACAAACCGACGACCGAAAGTTCGCCCAAGGGGCATTCCTATTACCCCGAGATTGACAGTCTCCTTTCATTGATTTCCCAGGATTCGCTGTATGCCTGGACTCTGAGACTTCAAAATTTCCAGACAAGATACTCCTACTCAGACTCGATAATCAGAGCCCGAAATTGGATATTCAACCAGTTTCTGAGCTTCGACATCGACAGTCTGTGGCTTCATTACTACTATGACGACTCACCCCAGTGGAACGTGGTTGCCACTGTGGTGGGGACGGCCAGGCCGGACAAGGTGATAGTCGTCGGCGGGCACTATGATTCGGTGGTTTACGGAGCGGGAACTAATCCGTATATTTGGGCTCCCGGGGCAGATGACAACGGAACGGGCACCGTTGCGACCCTCGAAATGGCAAGGATAATCGCCCGGAATCCCCTGCCGGTCACGGTCATGTTCGTCCCGTTTGCTCAGGAGGAACAAGGGCTTATCGGGAGTTGGTACTTCGCTCATTGGCTCTATTATCATTACGCTGATGTCCATCTGATGATCAACTCCGACATGATCGCACACAGCGTCGACTCTTATCAGGATGTGATAATCTACGGCGCCTCGAGTGCCATGGATTTCATAAGTACCATGATGGACATGGCAAATACCTATACTTATCTTCATCCCTCTTACGGTGGCCAATCCTCGGGCAGCGATCATTATTCCTTTTACCAGTGGGGATATGACGCGGTTTTTGCGGCAGAGGGCGATTTCTTCTACAACGGCTGGCATGAGAATTATGACGTGGTGGACAGCTTGGACTTCTCTTACATGAAGGAGGTGGTCAAGATGTGTCTTGCCACCCTTTACACCGAGGCCCGATCCATTGGCTACATTGTAGGCGATCCCACGTGGAACGGAAGCATAGATGCCGGAGACGTGGTATTTTTGCTTAGCTATCTCTTCCGGTCAGGCCCTGCTCCTGATCCTCTGGAGACCGGCGACGTCACCTGTGATGGTCAGGTTAACGCAGAAGACGTTGTCTTTCTCATAGACTACCTTTTCAGAGGCGGCAACCCACCTCCGTCTTCGTGCTGAGTTTGATCTGTCCTCTTCCCTCCCACCGCTCGGTGGGAGGGATTTTTTTAATACCTTTACAGAACTACTCTTACAGCGTATATTGTCACAAAAGCTCACAGAGGAGATTTTGTATGGAGAAGGTGCTTGTGATAAACAGCGAGAAAATGGGACAGGGAGGCGCACAATTGGGCGCCCGTCTGATGAAGAATTTTCTGAATAGACTGATCGAGACCGAACTCAAGCCCAAGACGGTGGTACTTTACAATTCCGGCGTGAGGTTAGCCTCCAAAGGCTCGCCGGTTCTGGAAAGCCTGCACTCCCTGGAGAATCTTGGAGTGGAGATAATCTGCTGCGGTACCTGTGTCAATTATTATGGCTTGGCTGACCGGATGGAAGCGGGCAGGGTGACCAGTATGCCGGAGATCGTCAAGGTGTTAACTCAGGCAAGAGAAACGGTTACCATATGAGTGATTTATCCAGAAGAGAGTTCTTTGACAAGGAGGCCCGCGGGTGGGATGGTCGATATCACCAGGATGATGAGTCAGAGATTCGAAAGCTGGTGGAAAGATTTGACCTAAGACCTGGAGACCGGATTCTGGACGTGGGGACAGGTAACGGGTTTTTGCTTCCTCATCTCTTGAGGAGAGCCGGAGATACAGGAAAAATCGTTGCATTGGATTTTTCCTGGAATATGATCTGTGAAGCTGCCGAGATTGGAAAAACCGAGAAGGTCCTTTTTGTCAATGCTTCCGTGGAGAACCTGCCGATCAAGGATCAAACCATCGATTGTGTGACGTGTTTGGCCACGTTTGCACATGTAAGTGGGAAGAGAGAAGCCATAAGTGAGGCGGCACGAGTTCTTAAGAAGAACGGCAGGCTTTACATAACGCATCCGATGGGGAAGGAGGAGTTAGCAGAACACCATAGACAGGTCGGGGAGCCGGTCCGGAACGATACGTTACCCCCCGACTCAGAGATGATAGAGATGATGAAGGAGTCGGGATTGAAGGATGTTGAAATCATTGACCAGCATGATCTCTACTTAGCCAGCGCGAGAAAGTGAATTGGAGAAGATAGTAATGTTGGGTCTTCGGTTGCCGATTGGCAGATTGCAGTTGCCCGTCGGCTGGTAGCTGTCTTTGGATAATAGAAATGATCAAGCTGACCAGCAGGGAAATAACCCTGACCGCCCTTTTCGTCACTCTCGGGGTAGCCCTTCCCATCGTTTTCCATCAGATGGCTCTGGCCGGGAGGATATTTTCGCCCATGCACATTCCGGTTTTCCTGGCAGGGATATTTGTCGGTCCCCTCAGCGGATTAATCGTGGGACTGGTTTGCCCGGCCATGAGTTTCTTGCTTACTGGCATGCCCCCTCCCTATGCAGTTCCGCTGATGAGTTTGGAATTGCCGGTCTACGGTATTTCCATCGGAATCCTGATAAGGATGGTCAAGTTCCCGATTCTCTCGCTTCTGTTGGCCATGGTTCTTGGCCGCCTAGCCTTTGGCCTGGGGCTTTTCGTCTTCACCCTCCACCTGGGCACCTCGTTGCTGGCGGCCAGCCTTACTCTGGCCTGCCAGGCCCTGGCCATGGTCATCACCGCCTC
>CAYGCR010000037.1:23307-31284 GCA_964348415.1 uncultured Ignavibacteria bacterium
AGCCTTTGGCCTTGGGCTTTTCGTCTTCGGGATGTTTCTGTCCCTGCCTTATGGTCCGGAAGAGTTCGTAAAGGTTTCGGTGGTCACCGGACTCCCAGGAATTGCCCTCCAGCTTATCCTGATACCTCTCCTGCTGGAGGCGATGCAGTTGGCTAAGAAATAGCCCTTTTGCCTCTTGCTTCCCGCCTTATAAGGGGATTCTTGCCCATTGACAGTAACCTGCCTCTGGACACTTACACAATTCAAGTTGAGTTTTTCTATTTTGTGCCGATCTTAACAGAGGAACCGCTTTATGATCTACGACGAAATGAATGTATCTGAAAAAGACTCAATGCAGAGTCGAAAGCCCCGCTGGCTGCTGCCCATGCTGACGCTAGGGGTGGTCGGTGTGGTCACAGCCTCGGTGGTGGTGGTGGTTTTCTTCTACTCTGATCTTCAACAGCTTTACGAGGAACACGCAGAGGTCTACCTCTTCAACTTTCTGCTTTTGGGATTTGTGATCCTTGCCTTGGTCTTAGTGGCGTACCTGACCCTAAAAGAGTTAGGTTCCAAGAAGCTTAGAACGGACCTGCAACGACAGAAGATCACCTCTCAGTTGTTGGAGAGGCGGGTGACAGAACTGGAGGCGGTACGCGAGTTGACCAGTCTGGTTAACTCGGAGATGGCGCTTTCTGAGATTCTGGATAATATATGCAGCAAAGCCTTGAGAACCCTGGGCGCAGATCAGTCCTCCCTTTTTCTCTATGATCCTGAAATAGGCAAACTCCGGTGCCTCTCGCTGTCCGGTCCACAAAACGATCTTGTGAAGAACGCAGTGGTGGAGGTTGGCAAAAGCATTGCCGGATGGGTAATCAAACACGGTAAGCCACTATATTTGGACCGGGATATCGACGAAGGCAGGTTCAATGGATTGGTCAACGAGGACAAAAAGATCTCTTCAAGTCTGTGTCTCCCGTTGATGGTGAAAAACGAAACCAGAGGAGTCTTGAACCTCACTCTTTTTGACAACAATAGGAAATTCACCCAATCTGATGTCAAGCTGGCCTCCATTTATGCTGAAAACGCCGCCATTGCCATAGACAAGACAGGTCTTTACGAAAAGCTGAAGAAGCAGACAAAGACCATGAAAAACGTCATTAACGAGCTCAAAGCTACTCAGGATCGCTCTGTCGACCGGGAAACCTTAAGGGCGCTGAGCAATTTGGCCACCGGCATGGCACATCATTTCAGTACCACTCTAGTGGCGATTTTAGAGAAGATTCAATTTGTGCTAAAAGAGATAGAGGGAGCATCCATTCCTGAGAATGCTAAGCGGAATGTGCTGAGACTGTTAAGAATGACAGAGCAACTAGCGGCCAGCGGATCAGAAACAGCCAAACACATCAGGACATTTGCCGGTACGTTTCAGGAAGGCTCGGCGAAGCCGTTTGAAGAGTTGGACATAAACGCCATCGTGTGCGAAGCAGTGGAGGAGACCAGGCCCAAGTGGAAAGATGGGGCACAACTTGCAGGCATTGGGATAGAAGTGCGCACCGATTTAAAAGAAGTCTCCAATCCGCTGGGAAATCGGTCGGAGATGAAAGACGTACTGACCAGCATGATATACAACTCCATCGAAGCCCTGCCTAACGGGGGAGAGATAAGGATCGTCACCCGCATGCGTGACGATGAAGTGGAGATCAAGATAATCGATGAGGGCACGGGTATGAGCGAACAGGTCAAGGCTAGAATCTTCGAGCCCTTCTTCAGCACCAAGTACAGGGAGGAAGAGGGACGGGGCATAGGCTTGAGTGTGGCCCAGGACATCATTTCGCGGCACAACGGCAGAATAGAGGTGGAAAGCCAGCCCGATGCGGGCTCCACTTTCATCATCACCCTTCCGGCCCGGGGCGGTAAGAAGGCTGAAGTGAGAAGCGAAACCCAGGCCGTCACCCCGGCAGCCATGTGAATTCACCAAAACTTGAAAAGGTTGCTCAAATACTGCACAGCAACCGCTCAATTCGTTCCTACCGGGAGAAAAAGCTCCAGTTCACACGCCGCATCTTTCGGGATTCATTCTCAGAACTGTCGGTCTGATTTCAATTAATCCGACGGCTCCGCCTGCCGATTAGTATTAGAGAACCATTCTGTCTTCATGGGGTCAAAATGGATACGTTTGAAAAAGAGCTGGCCAAGATTCAGAGACGAGACTGGCAAATGTGGATCCTCATGCTCACGGTGTTCCTTATCTTTGCTGCCTTCATCGTCCTGGTGATCTTTTACTCTGACCTGCAGCACCTTTACGAAGAACAGATTGATGTGCGCATGTTCAATTTTCTGCTCTTGGGATTTGTGGCCCTGTCCTTGCTTTTTATTGGCTACGTGGTGCTAAAGGAGATGGCCATAAAGAAGCTTCAAAGAGATCTGATGGTCCAGCAGTTAGATTCTCAAGCACTCCAGAGACGTATGACCGGACTGCAGGCGGTGCAGGAGCTGACGAGCGTGGTCAACTCGGAGATGATGCTGTCGGAGGTGTTCGACACCATAACCGAGAAAGCAATTCATACACTGGATGCGGATCAGTGTTCACTTTTTCTCTATGATCCGGAAATAGGCAAACTGCGTTGTGTCTCGGTGAGGGGGCCCAGAAGCGACCGGGTTAAGGAGGCCATAATAGAGGCGGGGAAAAGCGTAGCCGGATGGGTGCTGGAACACGGTCAGCCTTTGTTCCTGAATGGAGAACCCAAGGACAGTCAATTTCGTGAATTCGTAAAAAAAGACAAGAAGATCACATCCAGCCTGTGTCTCCCCCTCAAGCTCAGAGAGGAGACCAAGGGCGTTCTGAATGTGAGCATATTTGAAGACCGCAGAAGATTCAGCGAAGCTGATCTGAGGCTTGCCTTGAGATTTGCTGAGCAAGCAGTGGTCGCGATTGACAAGGCTGGGCTTTACGAAAAGCTGAAGAAACAGACCATGACCCTCAAAAACATTATCAAGGAGATGAAAGCCACGCAAGGTCAATTCGTAGAGCCGGGCACGCTCAGAGCTTTGAGCAACTTAGCCAGCGGGATGGCGGACGATTTCAATGGCACCTTGAGTACCATTCTGGAAAAGACTCAATTCGTCCTAGAAGAGTTGAGGGGAATGTCGATTCCGACGAATGGTAAAGGGCAGAACCCGGTGGACTGCTTAAAAGCGATAGAACAGCTGGCAGCCACCGGCATGGAGACGGCGAAAAACGTTCAGGCCTTCGCCAGCACGTTTCAGGTAGGGCCGGAGAAGGACTCACAGGAGCTGGATATAAACGAGATCGTACGGGAGGTGGTGGAGCTGACCAGGCCCAAATGGGAGGAGGAGGCCGGGGTCAGAGGAATTCGAATAGAGCTGCAGGCAGATTTAAGAAAGCTATCAAAAGTCGTGGGCAATCCCACGGAGATAAAGGATGTGCTGACCAGTATAATATATAACTCCATTGATGCTTTGCCTGACGGGGGGAACATAGCAATCACCACCAGAATGCATGATGATAGAGTCGAGATTCAAGTGACAGACAACGGGATAGGGATGAGCGACGAGGTAAAGAGGAGAGTATTCGAGCCGTTCTTCACTACCAAGACGGAAGCGGGACACGGTATAGGTTTAAGCGTCGCGCATGGCATCATCTCCCGACACAATGGGCACATGTCGGTGGAAAGTCGGCCGGAAGAGGGCACCACCATTACCGTCACCCTTCCGGTTGGCGGGAAGCCGCCAACGCAAAGAGAGAAACCAACACAACCCGCCGGAGCAAGACAAGCACAGAAGCTGGTGGTTCCCCAATCCAGGTGAACCATTGATCCCCAAAGCGACACATAGTGACCCGCTAATCCCCTTCCAATAAGAGTGACCTCCGTTGTATCTTCCGGGCAAGGGCTCAAGAACGCACCGGGCAAAGACGTGTGCCCTCACCAGGCATGCGACCAGGTATAGCAATGGTCTGTTGAACAGCTTGTACTCCGCTTCCAACATCCAAACTCTACTCGTAGCGAATGGCCTCGACGGGCGAAAGATGGGCGGCTCTGCGGGCAGGATAGACCGTAGCCAAAAAGGTGAGGGCCATGGCGGCAAAAGCCACCAATATGAAATCGAGTGGACGCATGTCCACGGGAAGAGAGGAGATGAAGTATATTTCCGGAGGGAGAGAGATTATGTCGAAAGTTCTCTGAATCCAGCATAGAAGGTAACCGAAAAGGCTTCCCAATGCCACGCCCACCGCACCCACCACCACGCCCTCAAACATAAAGATCCGCATGATGCTCGGATTGGTGCTGCCCATCGACTTCAGAATGCCGATATCCTTTCTCTTTTCTATGACCACCATGATAAGCGTGCTTATGATGTTGAAGGCGGCGACAGCCACGATCAAGCTAAGCACTATGAACATGGCGTATTTCTCTAACTGCATCCAGGAGAACAGGTTTTTGTGCATGTGCATCCAGTCTAAGGCATAATAGTGATAGCCCAGTTTCTCTTCCAACCGCTTTGCCACTTTCTCCGCTTGGTAAAGATTGTCTAACTTGACGTGAAGTCCGGTCACCCGTTCTCCCATGTTAAAAAGCTTCTGCGCGGTAGAAATGGAGATGTAGGCCAAAGAAGCGTCATATTCATACATTCCAGTCTCAAATATCCCTTTTAGCTCGAGCTTGGAGGCTCTGGGCTGACTCCACCCGGTAGTCAAAGAGCCCTCCTTCAGGCTGAACAGAACCACATTATCGCCCAGCTCCACATCCAGTCGATCGGCGAGCGTGGCGCCCAGTAAGATTCCGGAAAGCTCGTCTCCCTCCAATTCTAAATTTCCTTGACTTAGATTGCGCTCTAAGTCGGTTACGAGTCTCTCTTTTTCGGGGTCGATGCCTCTTACCACTATCCCGTCGCTGCTGGTTTTGGAAGCGATCGCGGCTTTGTAGTAGATGTATGGCGCCACATTTACCACGTGCTTTACTTCCTTGACCTGGGGAATCAACTCTTCGTGGTTCTCGATGCCTTCCTCGTAGGTGGAAAACACGCTGACGTGCGCTGTTGTGCCGATAATGCGCGAACGAACTTCCTTTTCGAATCCGTTCATCATGGAGAGAATGAAATCCAGAGCGGTTACCCCAATCAGGATACCACCCACAGAGATCAAGGTGATCACGGAGACGAACTTAGTCTTCCGCTTGGAGCGGAGGTAGCGTTTGGCTATGAAGAACTCGTAAGACACGATACAAATTCAAAAATAAAAATGAAAAATTCAAAGGTACAATTCAAAATGCAAAATTATGCCTTCCGTTTTCCTTTGAGGGTCAAGATGCTTGAGGGGAGGATGTTCGCCAATTCAGTCGGCTTTGAATTTTGAACTGCAACTCTGCATTTTGCTCTTTACATTTTGAATTTCACTCTTCCGGCCTCATTTGCGGAAAGAAAATCACCTCTCTGATCGAGTGGGTATTTGTCAACACCATGACCAGCCTGTCTATGCCAAAACCGAGCCCGCCGGTAGGGGGCATGCCGTATTCCAGTGCCCGGATGAAATCCTCATCCAGCAGCTGTGCGTCCTCTTCGCCTCTCTTGGCAAGCTCTGCCTGCTGGCGGAACCTTTCCCTCTGATCGCCAGGATCATTCAGCTCGGAGAAGGCATTGCCCATCTCACATCCGCCTACGAATAGCTCGAATCTTTCGGTCAAGCCCTGCTTTTCTCTGTGATATTTGGCCAAAGGTGACATCTCTACGGGGTATTCGGTTATGAACGTGGGTTGAATCAGTTTCGGTTGAACCTGAGTCTCAAAGATAGCTTCAATGAGTTTGCCCTTGGGTCGGTTGAGGTCTTCCTTCACGTTTAGACCTTCTGCCGCCGTTCTGACCTGTTCTTCGCTCTTACCCGCCAAATCCACGCCGGCATGTTCTTTGATTGCCTCCAGCATGGGAATTCTTTCCCAAGGAGGAGTCAGATCTATGCGGTTACCTTCGAACTCGAACTGGTTTGTGCCCAGGACCTTTGTCACGGCATAATTCAACAGGCTTTCGTAGAGTTGCATTATGTCGTTGTAATCAGCATACGCTTGATATAGCTCCAGCATGGTGAACTCGGGATTGTGATTTCGGTCCATCCCCTCGTTCCTGAAGACCTTGCATATCTCGTAGACTTTTTCAAATCCGCCCACAATCAGCCTTTTCAGATATAGCTCATCCGCGATACGCAGATAAAGATTGATGTCCAAGGTATTGTGGTGGGTCACGAATGGTCTTGCAAAAGCACCACCGTAAAGCGGTTGGAGAGTGGGAGTTTCCACCTCTACAAATCCGAGATCATCCAAAAACTCTCTTAAGGCTTTGATCAGCTCGGTCCGAAGCAGGAAAATTTTCTTGACATCGTCATTCACAATCAGGTCGACATATCTCTGCCTGTATCGTAGCTCCTTATCTTGAAGCCCATGCCATTTCTCTGGAAGTGGCCTTAAGGATTTGCTGAGAATCTGGAAGTCGGTCACTCTGACAGTGATCTCGCCGGTTTTGGTCTTGAAGACCTTTCCTGTCACTCCCAGGAAGTCTCCCAGGTCGAAAAGGTCGAATAGCCTGAATTTGTCCTTTCCCACCTCATCCTGCTTGAGATAGATTTGTATCCTGCCTTCACCATCCTTGAGGTGGGCGAACAAAGTCTTACCGTGAGGCCGCAGTGCGATGATCCTTCCGGCAATCCTGACCTCGCCTCCTTCTCCCTCCAGCTCCTCGAAACTCTCGATTATCTCAGACGACAGGTGCGTCCTCTTGAAGGCATAAGGATACGGGTTGATGTTCTTTTCTTTTAGTTTCTGTAGCTTCTCTTTCCTGTGCCGGATGAGATCGCTTTCCTGTTCCATTTACCCCTCTCCCTTAGAGTTACGCAGCCCGAGGGCTGCGGCCAGGATTCGCCAATGCAAGGACCCGTAGCCGCCCTTGCTTGGGCGGGGCGCCGAATTCAACACAGCGCAATATAATCCCCAGTTTTTTGGGTGTCAAGAAAAAGCTGGGTTTGCATTTGTGTAGGGGCAGGATTCATCCTGCCCGGGTTAACTTCCGGCAGGGCAGGGTGGTATCGATCGGTGGATGAGTCGGGCTCCCAGCCAATAGAAGAATGGCGCAGGTCTCGGGGACGACCTGCGCCATCGTTCTCACTCGGCTCAGAACCTCAACCAGAACCGATCGTTTTCTTCCCGCCAGCTATTTCAACAGACGATCAAGGATGAAGACGTAGGAGCGAGCGAAATCTTCTATCAGGAATTTTTTCTGGCTTCCACCGTGCCCGGATTCGGTCTGCTCGAAGTAGAGCACATCCTTGCCCAGCTCTTTGAGGACATAGCTGAACCGGCGAGGATCACCGGGGAAGACACGCGGGTCATGAAACCCGGCGGTTACCAGAATAGGTCGGGAGACATTCTGCGCGTAAAAGATGGGGGAGAGCTTCTGAGTCAGCTCACTCCCCACCTCACCCATCTCCTTCTCCCAACCGGCGCTGAAAGTGACATCACCATGAGTGGTTGAATAGTCCACGTCCGCCACGCCCACCTCGGATACGACGCAGGCGAACTTGTTGGGGAAATTGGTGGCCAGATAGTTGACCGTGTATCCTCCGTAGGAACCGCCCCAGATGGCAATCCTGTCAGGATTGGACCAGCCCTCGTTCATCAGATAGTCGATGGCGGATGCAGCATCCTCCAAGGCGGCGAAGCGTCCCTCCAGATTATCCGCCTCTTCCCAGGCGGGCCCGTATCCGGACGAACCCCGGACATTCGGGAACATCATGATTAAGCCACGACTCAGAGCGAAAGCTATATTGCGCTGGAACCACGGGCGGCTCTGCTGCGGAGGCCCTCCGTGATAGCTCACCACAGCCGGGTTGTTTCCATCCTTCTTTGCGTCCTTGGGCACGTACAGAAGCGACGGGATCATGGTGCCATCCTTGGAGGGATAGCGAATAACTTGTACGTCCATCTTGGAGAAATC
>CAYGCR010000038.1:0-30363 GCA_964348415.1 uncultured Ignavibacteria bacterium
ACCAGAATTGCTCCTAACGCGAAGTAACCTGCGTAGACTAAGGATCTCGATTTGGCCTCGGCTTTGCCCCTGAAGTGTAAGATGATCCACAACAAGAAGGCCACCCCCACTAGGAGAATATTAGGGCGAGCCAGGGCAGACAGACCCAAAAGTGCACCGCATAAAACCCACCTTCGGTAGGATGGTTTCTCGCTTGCCCAAAACAAAACCAGCAGTAAAAGCATGTCCAGAAATACAAGCAGAACTGGGATCAGAAGTTCCCCCTCAAAGTAGATCGCAACTCCGTTTAGAGAGGCCAAAATAGCGGCGATCGCGGCTGCTCTCTGGTTAAACAACTTCTTTCCCAACATATAAATCAAAACACAGCAGAAAGACCCGATCAAAAACTGAAGCAGTCGAACCAAAAAATAGTTGTGGCCCAGGATACGGTAACTGACAGCCAGAAAGTAAGGATAAAGCGGCGCCCGGAAGAAGACACCTTCGGTGAAATCTTCTCCTTTAAGCAAGGTCTGGGCCCACTGGTCGTGATATTCGGCATCCATGGTGGGGGTGTCAAAAAGCGGGGAGCTGGTCATCTGGGTCAGATACACAAATCTTATGGCGAAAGCGAAGATGAAAATGCCTATGGCAAAATACGCGTCTTTTTGGGGTGATCTTCGCATCTTGTGGATCCTCTCGACTTGCAAGTTAAGCTCAGGATTCGTGAAGTCAAGACATTACGGCACGGTGACGGGTAAATGTGCCTCTTAGCAGACAACACCGGAGGTTTTTCATGCGCTGCTGCGTTTGGGTCTGTTCCCATCGGCGGAGGGGGTTCGTCCGGGTTCAAGCTGAATTGTGTTGACAGGAAAAAGGGGGTTTAGTAAATTTTCATTTCTTTCGTATACTTATGTTCAAAAGGAAGGTGACATGCTGGAAAATCCAATGCATGAAGAATGTGGCGTTTTTGGCATCTTTGGTGCGAGAAAGGCGGCAGAGCTAACCTATCTGGGGCTTTATGCTTTACAGCACAGAGGGCAGGAGGGCGCCGGGATCGTTTCTGCCAATGATGGTAAGATCTACCAGCACAGAGGTCCGGGAGAGGTAAATGAGGTCTTCTCCCGAAAGGACATTCTCAACGAATTGAAAGGACACTTGGCTATCGGGCATAACCGCTACTCCACCACCGGTGCATCTTCCTCGGAAAACATCCAACCCCTCCTGATCACCTACAAGAAGGGGCACTTAGCCGTGGCGCACAACGGAAACCTGACCAACTCCTGCAGTCTACGCACCTCCATGGAGAGGGATGGTTCGATTTTCCAGACCTCCAGTGACAGTGAGATAATTCTGCATCTGGTGGCTCGCTCCAAAAAGCCAACCGTGGTGGAGATGATTCAGGACGCTCTTTTGAAGCTAAAGGGGGCTTTTTCTGTCGTTTTCAATACCGGCGATTCCCTGGTGGCCGCACGAGACCCTCGTGGATGGCGTCCTCTGGCTCTGGGTAGGCTCAAGAGAGCCTGGGTGGTGGCATCCGAGACCTGTGCCTTCGATATCATCGGGGCAAAATACGAAAGAGACATCGAGCCGGGGGAGGTGGCGGTAATAGACGAAAAGGGCATCAAATCCTATTTTCCCTTCAAGCCGGTCAAACGCGCATTCTGCATTTTCGAATTCATCTACTTCGCCCGTCCGGACAGCATCATCTTCAATGAGAATGTGGACAAAATCCGCAGAAGGCTGGGCAGACAACTGGCCAAAGAAAAGCCCGCACAGGCCGATATCGTGATTTCGGTTCCCGATTCCTCCAATACCGCAACCTTGGGCTATTGCGAGGAGTCCGGGATAAAATACGAGGTGGGCCTGATCCGCAATCACTATATCGGAAGAACATTCATTGAGCCGGAACAGACCATAAGGGACCTGGATGCGCTGATTAAATTTAATCCGGTGAGAGGGGTTCTGAAAGACCAGAGGGTTGTGGTAGTGGATGATTCTATCGTCCGAGGCACCACCAGCAGAAAGCTCATCAAGATGCTCAGATACGCGGGGGCAAGGGAAGTGCATTTCCGGGTAAGCTCCCCGCCTATAGTCTCCCCCTGTTTTTACGGTGTAGACATGCCCACCAGGGAGGAGCTTATCGGCTCCTCCAAATCAGTTGAACAGATCAGACAGTATCTGGATGTAGACAGTTTGGGCTATCTTTCCTTGCCGGGAATGCTTTCCATGCACTCCCTCAACGGACGAGACTTCTGTGTAGCTTGCTTCTCCGGCAAATACCCTACCAAGATAGAAGAGAACAGCGGAAAGTACGTGTTAGAAAAAAAGCGTTGTTGAAGCTCAAGATTTTGCTCCAGATCATATATTGAATTCCAAGGCTAATTCATTCGTTCAGGCGAGGCAGGCTCAGCGTCTTCTAAAATTCGGACTGGTCGGAACCTGGGGTTTTGTGGTCAACATGTTCTTCTTGTGGTTTCTGACCGAAAAGGCAGGAGTCTATTATCTTGTCTCCGGTATCGCGGCCATCGAGATATCTCTTCTAAACAACTATGTGCTGAATGACCTCTGGACGTGGCACGACCGGGGAAAAGAAGGGAGAAAAGAGTACCTCAAAAGAATGTTGCAATACCACGTCACGGCCAGCGCGGCCATGTTGACCAACCTGTGTGTCTTATGGACTCTGACCGAGATCTTTCACATATACTACCTGGCTTCCAACATCTTTGGGATCTTGTGCGGCGCAGCGTTAAACTTCTTTCTCAACGACCGCTGGACCTTCAAGCATAGAAAGGAATTATCAGCAGGAGCTGTTGGCGTGGCTCATGGCGAACGTGCTCGTCAGAATTAGTAATGTCTCAAGGTGAGATGAATTCCCGCCTCTATGGGCAACGCACAGTATTATTCGCAGGACAGGGCATTTAGACCTGCCTCGAGCAATCGGAGGTCGGGCTGCGTCCAGAGGCGCACCCCTGAGCCGGATCCGGTCAGCGCGAAGCTGCCCCATATCCTAAAATGGAAACCTGAAGGTTTCCCCTACATTTTGGAAAGCCGCAGGCCATAATTCTGGTCTGTCTTCACTTGGCTCAAGGCTCAGGCTTTGCACTGTATCACTCCTGGAGAGCAACGTCAAGCCGATGGCGGGCGCGTACCGGATTCTTTATTGATGCGCATATCCGAACTCAACCAAAAAGACTATTTCAGGATAGCCTTATTCGTGGTTCTGGTAGTGGTCCTGCTGGGCTTTTTCCGGAACACGTTACGAGAGGAGATGAACGACTTCCGGGTGGTTCACCGTGCCGCCACACGGGTTCTTCACCAGGAAAACCTATATAACTTCAATGATGCCCATTACCTTTACAAATACTCTCCTTGTTTTGCCTTTATCGTTTCCCCCATCGGTCTTTTCTCATTTCCCACAGCAAGTGTGATCTGGCTTGCTGGCATGTGCCTCTGTCTTTTCCTTATCATGCGGTGGAGCCAAAGAATGATCGTGGGGGATAAGTCACCTCCCCCCTACCTGCTCCTTCTAACGCTCCTCTTCACCTCGAAATTCTGGGTGCGGGAGATTTGGCTGGGGCAGACAGACCTTTTGATGCTTGTCTTTATCTTCTTGTTCATCCTTTACCAGGATAAGGGGAAAGAATTAGCGGCGGGGGTACTTCTGGGGCTTTCGGTCGTGATCAAACCGACACCGCTGATCTTCGTGCCATATCTTTTATACAAAAAAAGATTCAAAACCATCGGTTATCTGGTAGTAGCCTGCATTGTTCTTGTGCTTCTTCCTTCGTTGGTTTACGGAGTTTCAGGCAACTTCGGCCTTCTCTCCGGTTGGAAGACCATCATGTCAGCCTCCTCGCCCCCGCTTCTGACCGTGGACATGAATCAGTCCCTTTTTGCCTTCTTCCATCGTTTGCTGACCAGCACACCGTATAAGGTCAACGTCTTGAATCTAAATCGTACCGTGGTAGACGTCTTGATATATGCTGCCGCAGTGGGTTTGTTTGTTTTTCTTCTTTTCCTAAACCACAGGTCGAAATTGGTGCAACAGGATTTGGTGAAATTCCGGGAATGTGTAGAATACTCGTTTCTGCTGATCTTCATGGCTCTTTTCTCTCCTCTGGGGTGGTTTCAAAACTATACCTCATCCATTCTGGCTTACATGCTCCTGCTTTGCTATGTTCTGAAGACCGGATTGAAGGATCGGTTTGTCTTCATCCTGACCGTTCTATCCTTCGTTCTGGTAGATCTGATCAACTTCGAGACTGTGGGGCGAAGAGTAAACGATCTGTCCTTGTATCTTTCCCTCATCACCATTGGGATCTTTCTGGTGATGATTTGCATCTCGAAACTGAGACTATCCCGTATCGCTTAGCGTGACCCGGACTGACTTTTTTGTCCTGGGCCAAGCTGGTGGAATCATCACCGCTTCCGCCAGCGCAAAAACTGAGCCAAATTGCCGTTCAACTTATAGATAGCTTCTTTCCTGCCGATACAATACACGTCGAAATGCAACCCTGGTAACCCTTTTTGAAGATGCAGGGGGAGTATGGATAAGGCAAAGATCCTGGTGGTCGACGACGAGGAGTCGATGTGTAAGTTCATGGAGATCATGCTGAAAAAGGAGGGCTACCAGGTCTCCACCAGTCAGGACGGACCCACCGCACTGGAGCGGGTCAAAAGTGAAGACTACGACCTGGTGATTGCGGATCTGATGATGCCGGAGATGAGTGGCCTGGAGCTGCTCTCCCGGGCCAAGTCGGTCCAACCCGATCTTGATTTCATCATGATGACAGCCTTTGCCTCCGTGGACTCCGCCATAGAAGCTCTCAAGAACGGAGCTTTGGACTATGTGACCAAGCCGTTCAAAGTGGATGAGATAAAGATAGCAGTGAGGAAGTCTCTGGAGCAGAAAAAGATCACCCGGGAGAATGTTCGGCTCAAAAAAGAGCTCCAAACCGAATCAGATTTTGACCGCTTCATAGGCAACAGCCCCCAAATAGTCAAGATGAAGAAGATGGCAAAGAGGATTGCCAAATCCGATTCCACTGTTTTGATCGAAGGTGAGTCCGGCACGGGCAAGGAGTTGATTGCCAGCTCCATACACTATCACGGTCCCCGATCGGACAAACCGTTCGTCACCATAAACTGTGCCGCCCTGCCGGAAAGCCTCTTAGAAAGCGAGTTGTTCGGACACGTGAGAGGATCGTTTACCGGTGCCATCAGGGACAAGGAGGGGTTGATTAAAGCAGCGGATGGCGGAACGTTCTTTTTGGATGAGGTCGCCATGACCTCGCCGGCAATTCAAGCAAAGCTTCTAAGAGTTCTGGAGGAAAAAGAGATTACACCAGTAGGGGGCACCGCTCCCATCAAAGTGGATGTCCGACTGATCGCCGCAACAAACGCGGATTTGGAGCAGGAGGTGAAACTGGGAAACTTCAGAGCGGACCTTTACTACCGGCTACACGTGATACCCATCAGAATTCCTCCTCTGCGCGAAAGAAAGGACGACGTCAAGCTGCTTTCGGCATATTTCGTCAGAAGATATTGTCAGAAGATGCAGATAGAGGAGAAAAGCATCGCAGATGAAGCCATGGACAAGCTGCTCTCCTGCAAATGGCCTGGCAACGTAAGAGAGCTGGAGAACGCCATCGAGCACGCGGTTTTGCTTTCCAAGGGCAACCAGATAACTACAGAAGACCTTCCCCGGAAGATAAAAGAGGGTAAGGAGATTGACCTGGTCACAGAAGCGCACCCAACCGCTCCGACCATGGAGATCATAGAAAAAGCCTATATCCTTTGGGTGCTGAACCAGACCGGCTGGCAGAAGAGTAAGGCTGCTTCAATTCTGGGGATAGACTCCTCCACCTTGTACAGAAAGATAGAAAAATATAGACTAACTCCCTCCTCGTCCCCGCTGGGGGATCTCTGATGCCGTAGAAGTTACCAAAAAGGACTTAACTTTGCGGACGCCCGATCCGGCGGGCTTTGAAAAGCTCGATGAGTGGAGCAATCACAAGTTCTTCCTGCAGTCGGTTAAGGTCCGATGAAAAGGATTCTAAACATCAACGAGCATTCCTGTCGGAACGGGAGAATGCTTAGGCCTGAAAATCTTATCTCTGCTTCGGTATTCGTCTTCTTCACTGTAATCTACGGCATGACTCTTTGTAAGACTGTTTTCTGGTGGGATTCCGGGGAACTGATTGCCAACATCGCAGTATTGGGAATACCTCACCGTCCCGGTTTTCCAATTTATGTGGTTTTGGGCAAGCTCTTCTCGTTTCTTCCCCTCTGGAGTTTTGCCCTGAGAGTGAATCTTCTCTCCTGTCTATTCGCTTCCTTTTCGTTGGTGATTTTTTACCGGATTTTTCAAAATAGCGTCAGCCTGTTTTTCCCCCAAATGGCTAAGCAAAAGCAGGCAGCTCTGATTTCCGGCTTCTGTTTCCTTCTGGTCTTCGGTTTCACTTATTCCTTCTGGGTACAAGCGGTGCGGGCAGAGGTTTACTCTTTGAACATGCTTTTCTTCTCTCTGCTTCTCCTTTTGGTGGTCCAGTATCTAAGAGATGAGAACCTGAAAAATATGTATCTTTTTTTCTTTCTTTTGGGGCTGGGTCTGGGGAATCACCATTTGAGTCTTCTTTCGGGCGTCCCTGCACTGGTCTTCCTGCTGTCTATTTCGCACCCCAGATCTCTCCTCAATCTTAGAAGGGTTACTTCCTGCGCTCTATTTTCCCTGTTGGGACTGAGCATCTACTTTTATCTTCCCATTCGGTCTCTATCTGATCCTCTTTTGGCTTGGGGGAAGGTCAAGTCCCTCTCATCCTCGGCCGGCTCGGTCTTCGCTCTGGATACCATCAGGAGAATGAATCTAGACTTTGTGTCAGACATTCCTGCCAGGATTTGGCAGCTCCTAGTGCTTTTCTCCGACCAGCTCACTTTCATCTGCTTTGTGATCAGCTTGATAGGCTTTTTTCTCCTTTTCAGATACAATCGGAGGCTGCTGGCTTTTCTGCTTCTGCTGGTTGCTGGAAACTGTGCCGTGGTGACGTTGATGACCACAGAGTTTATACCGACCAATCCCGATCTGCACGGTTATTTAACTTTCTCCATCTTCGCGTTGGCTTTCTCTTTCGGTATGGGCGTTCTGCTCTTGTTGAAGCACATTCGTAATTCTTCCTCTTTCGTCCTCCGGTCTTCATACGTTATTCTTGCGGCGATCTCCCTTTTTCCCATTTTTGAACACTATCCAGAGGCGGATCTTTCCAAAAACAGGATTGCGCACGAATACGGCTTGAGCATAATCTCCGGTCTGGATTCAAACTCGGTATTATTCTTAGACAACGTCAATTTGAATTTCATTTCAAGAGAACTTCAGTATGCGGAGGGGATACGAAAGGACGTGACCGTAATAGACCGTGGTCTTTTGAGCTTTGATTGGTACGCAGCCCAAGCGAGGAAACAAAGAGAGGCTCTCTTCTCGGCTGTTCGGAGGGATCTGAAGGGAGAGCTTCTCTTTGATGCACTTTTGAAGAAAAGCCAAGATCTGGGCATACCCACTTATATGGAGTTTACTGAACGTGACTCGGACTTGGTCAACTACCTGGTGCCAAAAGGATATATTTTCCAAGTGTCTCAAAATCCAGTTGAACACCTATCGGAAAAGGATTTGCTGATTCAGAAAAGATGGGATGATGCAGGGTCGTTGGATCCGCAGAATGAGGCCTTTCGAAGGGATTGGGATGCTCAGAGAGTGTTTGCCCTTTCTTTTTACCGTCTGGGTCTGTTCTACGAATGGAAGGGCATGACATCGTGCGCCTTGGATAAATTCGCCCGGGTCAGAGAAGTCGATCCGGAAAATGAAGAGCTCATCCTGAAGATGGAGCGGTTAAGGGCTCTGGAGAGATTATCGGGGGCTTCTCATCCGGACTCTTCTTGTGTTCCCAGCCGACCATCAGGATGAAGCTTACCTGACAGTTACACAATAAAGCGAAAAGAAAGGGGGAGTTGATGCTTGCGTTTTGCAAGGAGTCAGGTGAAAAGCCAAGTGTCTCGATAGAAGTTCAAAAACCGACCAGCCCCTTCCTTGTTGTCCGTACACATGTTAACTACATAGGCTCGGCACGGCACGATTCTTGCATCGTTATCAAGCAATGAACAGACGAGGTACACATGAAACTAAGAAAGCATCTCCAGCACAAGGGATTCACTTTAATTGAGTTGATGATCGTGGTGGTCATCATCGCCATCCTGGCGGCTATGGCTATTCCGCGCTTCATGCGTGCTTCGGTGAGGGCCAAGCAAACCGAGGCCAGATTGATCCTGAAGCAAATTTACACAATGCAGAGGGCTTATCGGCAGGAAAAGGATGGGTACTTTCCAAGCGACGGAAGCACCATTGTGGCTCAACCTGGGGACGTCATCGCTCCTCTGCACGTGGAGATAATGCCCGCGGTTTACTACAGCTACACCGTGACCGGAGGGGCGACTGCGTTTTTGGCAACCGCCGGGTCCAGAAGCCCTACCGGGCTGGATGACGACCCAGCTTCAGACATCTGGACTATTGACCACACCGGCAACCTGACCTGTATTTCCGACGACTCCCAATTGTAGCCAGTCCGGTATGGGGCACCATAGGGCGTTTTGCAAGAAGACGAGCAGAATACGTTGAAACGGCTGCTGGCTAAAGGAAGATCGAATTTTGAACAGACGGAACATCCTGGTTTGGCTCAAAAGGTTAGGAGGAGGATAAAGACAAGGGGAGTCGATGGCATGGCTTTTGCGCTGCTCCGTGTTGAAATATGAAAAGTGTTAAGCAAGTAAACAGCAAAACCCAAAGCAATGAAGGGGGTGAGAGAGGATGTTGAGCAAATTTCATCGAAGCCAGAAGGGTTTCACCTTGATCGAGCTGATGATCGTGGTGGTCATCATCGGAATCCTGGCGGCTCTGGCCATCCCGAGATTCATGCGGGCAACCACCAAGTCGAAGCAGTCAGAGGCGAAGAACATTCTGAAACAGATCTATGCCATGGAGAGAGCCTACCGGCAGGAGTATAACACCTACTGGGGCCAGGGAGTAGTGGCTTCCGCAGCCGCTCCGGCTGCCTTTGCTCGTATAGGCGTGGATGTCATGGCCACGGCGAGGTATACTTACACCATTCAGACTGCGGACGCCCTGCTTCTTCTGGTACAGGCTAACTCCGGCATACTGGATGACGATGGTACGGTAGATACCTGGACCATCGACCACAACGGTCTTCTGGTGTGCACCAGTGATGACGCTGTCAACTAAGGGCTTAGGCTTCTTGGATTGGAAAAGGGGACTCAAAGCCTTGAGTCCCCTTTTTCATATGTGGTGCTGCCAGCTTGCCAGCGCTCATGCTGAGGCTAATGGGGCGGATTAAATCTTGGTCCCCTTTTTCCGACCATAATAGTATGCAGGGACTCATCAAGCAAAACGTCAAGCGAGACACAGTGTTCGGCGGAGCAATCTTCGGAATCGCTTTTGGCATATACACTTTCACCCTGTGTCCCACCGTTTACTGGGAGGACTCGGCCGCCTTCTGTGCGGTGCATTCCCTGTTGGGAATCCCCCATTCCCCGGGTTTTCCGGTGTACGTGGTACTGGGGCGGCTTTTTGCCCTGCTACCGGTTCCCGGCTCTGCCTTAGGCTCCAATCTGATGTCCGCCTTCTGGGGCAGTCTGGCTCTGGCACTTTTGTATCTGTTGGCCGTGGAGATATTCAGCCGGGCAAAATCCGGCCAATCTCTTTTTTGCTTCACGTCGGTCACCAGCATTTTCCTTTTTGCATTCTCAACCTCCTTCTGGCTTCAGAACATCCGGGCGGAGGTCTATACCCTTAATATCCTCTTCACCTTGCTTTTGATCTTTCTTTTGATGAAATGGTCGAATCTCAAAGGATCTGCCTCCGGTTTGAAGATTCTACTGCTATTTTCCTTTATCCTGGGACTATCTCTGACCAACCACCCTCTTCTGATCATCACGCTGCTGCCTGCTTTTCTGGTATTTGCCTGCTCCTCCGATTCCAGGCTGGTCTGTAGCCCTAAGAAACTCTTCCTGCTGGTCGTGTTTCTTCTGCTGGGAGTTTCCCTTTATCTTTACGTGCCGATCAGGTCGAGCCTTTTGCCCCCCATCAACTGGGGGAAACCTGACACCTGGTCAAACTTTGTCTCTTATCTCTTTCGAACCTCCCAAGCAAGCACCTCCCCGGCTGGTTCGGCTTTTCCCTATTTGAATCGATTATGGTTTAATCTCTCCTTTCCGGTGAACCAATTTAGCTTACATCTTTTCTGGCTGGGCGTGGTGGGGGCGATTTCTTTGTTCAAGTCCTGCCGACGGATTTTTCTTTTCACCTGTCTGGTTTTCATCCTGAACATATTAACCGCCACCTGGGCCGCTGATTTCTCTTTGAGAAATTACGATCTTTTAGGCTACCTTCTGCCCTCGCTTTCTGTATTCACCGTTTGGCTGGCTTCAGGACTACAGGCGGTTTTGAGCTGGGTGATCAAACAGGTCAGAGTTATCCAGGCCAGTCCCATCAGGGATACCTACAAAGCTCCGAGTTATGCGCTCCTATACGCACTTTTTGGGTTGTTGCTCTTGCTCCCCATTCTTCAGGTTTCAAAGAACTTCAGCCAATGCAATAAGAAGAAGCAAACCTGGGCTTACAATTATGCCCACAATATTCTGAACTCGGTCAAGAAGGATGCCCTGGTCCTGGTGAATGACGACAATACCTTGACTTCGTTGTGGTACGTGAATCTTTCCTGCGGCGTACGTCCTGACGTGAAGGTTCTGAGTCTGTCTGCTCTGGAGCATAAGGTCTATAGAGAGCAGATAAAACAGCAGTACCCAAAGGTCCAGATTCCGGAACCGGCATCCGGAAGCCTTGGGGAAATCGCATATCAGGTTTCCAAGCTGAACGCTCTTAATCTATCCGTCTATTCGGCTTGCGTCTTCAGGTATCCTCCACTGGTTCGGCATCTGCGCCCAGCCGGATACCTGTTTGAATTTTGTCCAAAAGGGGTGATTTTGACCGATAAAGATACTGAGGGGCAAAGAGACTTCCTAAAGAGGGAATTGAACGGCAGAAACCCTGATATTATCGCCAGGGAGCATTTCGGGAATTTCCTTTTCAACCTGGGCGTATTTTACGATCAGGCGCGTGAGTCACCGTTGTCTGTGGAATATTTTCTGTGGGCGCTGGATGTGGATCCCTCCAATGCCAGGATTTACTTCCAGCTAGGGAAGGCTTTTCTGAGAAACGGAGAAAAGGCCAGGGCCCTGGATTTCTTTCAGGCCGGCCTGGAGCTGGATCCATACAACCAGGAAGCAAGAAAGCTTTTGGAAAAGACTTAAGCTTAAAGCGAGAAAATGAGCAGGAACAAAGACATAGACGTCTCTGTGATTGTGCCTATGTTCAACGAGCAGGAGAACGTAAAGCGCACCCTGGACCGGCTCACCCGGGCGCTTGACTCCACTTCGAAAGGATGGGAGATAGTCGTGGTAGACGACGGGTCCACGGATCAGACCTGGAAGCTGGTAGAGGACTATTCCCGTCTCAATAGCCGGGTCAAACTCGTCTCTTATCCCGTCAACCAGGGAAGGGGGAAAGCACTGAGGGTGGGATTTACGCATGCCCAGGGCAAGATAATTTGCACCACCGACGCTGATCTAAGCTATGAGGAGAAGTATATTTTGGAGATGGTCCGGTGGTTGGATCAAAATCCGGACGTTGACCTGGTGGTGGGTTCACCTTACGCCCGGGGAGGCAGGACTGAAGGGGTTCCTCTCTCGAGACTGCTCTTAAGCAAATGGGGAAATAGGATTCTGGGATTCGCCATGAAGGGTGGCATTTCCACTGTGACCGGGGTTTTGAGAGCATACCGCAAGGAATGCATAGATTCACTGGAGCTGGAATCGGATGGGAAGGAGATACATCTGGAAATCCTGTCCAAGGCTATAGCCATGGGCTATAAGCTCAAGGAACTGCCCACCGCCCTGAAGGCCAGAGCCAAAGGCAAATCGAAATTCAAATTCAAAGCCACGGCAGTATCACATCTAATCTTCTCGTTTTTCGAAAGACCGATAATCCTATTCGGCGCCGTCGGCCTTTTCATGCTCTTTTTGGGGTTCCTCGGTGGGGCTTACATCATCTACCTCTGGCAGAAAGGAACTTTAAACCCGAACCGTCCGCTAATGACCTTGATGGTGCTTTTGATCATAGCGGGAATTCAGGTGCTCCTTTTCGGGTTTCTGGGCACCCAGCTGGTCCATCTGCGAAAGGAGATCTACAAGGTGCAGAGAGAAAACAAGAACCTTGAGAAGAAGATTGGAGAGCTGCAGCCAAGAACCTTGCGGAAAGAACCTCAGGTTGCACACCCCGGGCGGTCCCGAGGAACAGATGTCTTTGCCGCCCCGACCACCCCCTATTCGGATTGAGGCATGCCTATACACCCTCGCGTATCCCATACCCAAACAGAAGTAGCCCGGAAAATGGCCAGGAACGGAAAAATCTGCCTGATAACTAATCGTTACCCGGTACACCCGGATGATGTGGCTTCGCCCTTTGTGCGAGATTTTCATCTGGGATTGAAACAAAGGGGCCTGAAGATTTCTGTGTTCACACCACTTTATCAAGCAGAAAGGATAGAATACCTCGAGGAGGTGGTTCGATTTCGGTGGCGCGGCGGAGAAAAGGTAGTTGGCTCTCTGAATTTTCTAAATCCCAAAGAGCTCTTTCAACTCTTCTCTTTCTTGAAAAGCGGCAGAGCTCAGCTTCTGAAGCACCTGAAACAATTCGGTCCAGACCACTGTCTGGCTCTGTGGGCACTTCCTTCGGGATGGTTCGCCTATCAGGCCAAAAAGAAGCTGGGCATACCCTACTCCCTGTGGTGTCTGGGCTCAGATATATACGTTTGGGCAAGAAAGCCCATGCTGCGAGCAGTCACAAGAAAAGTCTTACGGGAGGCGGAGCATCTTTTTGCCGACGGGTTCGATCTGAAGGAAAGGACTGAGAAGCTATCCGGCAGAGCCTGCCTCTTTCTTCCCAGCGTGCGGAAGCTCCCGCCAGCATCCGAGGAGAATGCGCAGACTGATCCAGCGAAATTCAATTTTCTGTATGTGGGAAGGTGGGATAAGAACAAGGGTCTGGACGATCTAATCAGAGCATTCGCACAGGTCAAAAGCGAAATAGCTTCTGCCAATCTCTTTATATTGGGATGGGGCAGTTTCGAGAAGAGGATGAAAAACCTGATCAAAGAACTCAGATTAGAAAGCGAAGTCAACCTTGTTGGAAAAGTCTCCGCGAACCTGGTAGCCAGCTATATCAAAGGGGCTGACTGCGTGACCATCCCTTCAAAAAGTGACAGCATCCCCCTGGTCTTCTCAGAGGCGCTTCAGATGGGAACTCCCCTCATTGTCACGGACGTGGGAGATATGGGCTATCTGGTTAGAAAATTCGGACTGGGCAAGGTGGTTCAGCCAGGAGACATACGAAGTTTAGCCCGCGCTATGATCGACTTTGCTCAGGAGAAAAGAGATTACACGGAGAATGTGCCGGAGATCCTGAGACTACTCAGCATCGAGAAAGCCGTAGATGATTATCTCAAAAAAGCCGTCCACAGGGATCACCATCCCGCCTTAGCTGTTCCTGCGCAAAATCGCTGAAACCCAACTTACGGTCATGATATTTGCAGAAACGCGACAGGGCGCTATCAATTGACTTGCCTTGATAAGAGGATTTGATTATCTATTATCTGGAATTCAAACTTGGGAGAAGTCAGGCTTGAGGATGAAGGGTAGAAAGGTTCTGGTCACCGGAGCGGGTGGATTTGTGGGAAGCCATCTGGTGGAGGCACTGGTCAGGAAAGGCGCCAAGGTGACAGCCTTCGTCCATTACAATTCCCGAAATGATTGGGGAATGCTGGAGGATGTGACCAAAGGCGTGTTGGATGAAATCGAGGTGGTGGCCGGGGATTTGAAAGATGCAGACTGTGTGAGAGAAACTGTCCGTGATCAGGAGGTCGTATTCCACCTTGGAGCTTTAATCGGGATTCCCTATTCCTACGTCAACCCCCGAGACGTCGTGGATACCAACATAAATGGCACGCTCAACGTCTTGACTGCGGCCCTGGATTTACAAGTCCAGAAGGTGGTCCACACCTCCACCAGTGAGATATACGGCACCGCGCAATACGTTCCCATGGATGAGAAACATCCGGTAAATCCCCAGTCGCCCTATGCCGCAAGCAAGCTGGGAGCGGACCACCTGGCACTCAGTTTCTGTCGATCCTTTAATCTGCCGGTGGGAATAATCAGACCCTTCAACATCTTCGGGCCCAGGCAGTCGGCCCGAGCGGTGATCCCTTCCATAATCACGCAGGCCCTGCTCAGAAAGAAAATACGTCTCGGCTCTGTCTATCCCACCAGAGACTTAACCTTCGTCAAAGATACGGTAGACGGCTTTATCGACTTCGCCGAGTGTGAAAAAACAGGAGGCGAAGTGGTGAACTTGGGATCGGGTTACGAAGTGTCGATAGACCGAGTGGTGAGCCTTATTGCGGATTCTATAGGAAAGAAAATCCAGGTGCGCAGGGAAAGGTCCAGGATGCGACCGGAGAAAAGCGAAGTGGAAAGGCTTTTTTCAGATTCAAGCAAAGCCAAAAGACTGTTTGGATGGCAGCCAAAGACAAACCTCAAGCAGGGAATGGAAAAGACCATAAGCTGGTTTGAGAAGAATCTGGAAAGGTACAAAGGCGATATTTACAATATATAAGCAGGGCAGGGAGGGTGCTTCTGAGGCGGCCGTCTGAGAGGATTGTCAGGATGCGAAGGCTGGCCGCGGCTATCTCATGCACGGTTGGCGCAGACTTGTTTTGACTTCTCAGGATCGGTTGAAAATAAAGATGAGTAGTTGTCGGCAAGCTCTCTGGGTTTTGCATTCAAGGTTACAGAAGGAAGCTGAGATATGAAAGTCATAATCTTAGCAGGTGGCAAAGGAAGAAGGCTTTTGCCCTACACCGTGGTGTTGCCCAAGCCCCTTATGCCCGTGGGAGATCTGCCTGTCCTTGAGGTGATCTTAAGGCAGCTTAGGAAATGCAATCTTACTGATATCACTCTGGCAGTAGGACACCTGGGTAATCTGATTCAGGCTTACTTCGGAGACGGAAGAAAATGGGGTATGAACATTGAATACAGTTTCGAGGAGAAACCGCTGGGAACGGTTGGCCCACTGACTCGTTTGGCTAATCTGGACAAGACCTTTATGGTGATGAACGGCGACCTTCTAACGACCTTAGACTACCTTCGATTATCTGAATATCACGCCAAGCGCAATGCTGTAGCGACGGTGGCTGGCCAGAAAAGATGGGTGGATATCGACTTTGGGGTGATCCAGAAAAGGAAAGATGACGACGGAATGATCAAGTATATAGAGAAGCCCAGGCTGTCCTATCTGGTAAGCATGGGAGTATACGTATTCGAGCCGGAGGTAATCAATCACATACCCAGGGACGGGAAATTCGATTTTCCTGACCTGATGCAAGTCCTTCTGGAAAAGGACAAAAAGGTAGCCATCTATAATTCTGATGACTTTTGGCTTGACATCGGAAGGCCGGACGATTATCAGAGAGCGGTAGAGGAGTTCGAAAAAAACAGGAAGAGATTTCTGAACGAGGAGTGAAAGCGAACGGGACCGGCAATGCCCCGGTATAGCCAGATAAGAAACCGGAGTTTCTCCGGCCAGACGATGAAACCCAGGCTCGTGTGAAGTGTAGTGGCTCGATTCATCCCGTCCATAAAATCAGGCACCGGCCGGTTTTCTAAAGAAGGCAACACAAGAAATGAAATGGAGAATTGCCTTATCCGAACTGAATTTCGACGAGCGTGAGCGCCAGGTGGTCGACCGGGTGATAAAGAGCAGGTGGCTCACCATGGGCGAGACAGTAGAGAGACTGGAGAAGGATTTCGCCCGGTTTATGGGGGCCAAACACGCCATTGCCGTCTCCAGCGGGACTGCGGCTCTGCACCTGGCAGTCAAGGCCCTAGGGATTAAGTCGCGTGACGAGGTGATCGCACCCTCTTTGAGCTTTGTTGCCTCTTCTAATGCCATCCTGTACGAGGGGGCAAAGCCCGTCTTCGCGGACGTCAGCGGACTGAACGACTTCAATCTTTCATGCGCCGACATTGAAAAGAAAATCACCGCCAAGACAAAGGCAATTATGGTTGTTCACTATGGTGGGTACCTGGCGGATATGGCAAATATTAAAAAGATCGCCAGAAAGCACGGGCTTTTCGTAATCGAGGATGCTGCCCATGCCATAGGAGCAAGCTTGAATTCGAAGATGGCGGGCACGCTCGGGGACATCGGCTGTTTCTCGTTTTTTTCTAACAAAAATCTGGCAACCGGCGAGGGGGGGATGGTTACAACGGATAACGACCGGATAGCTGGACGACTCAGACTTCTCAGATCGCATGGAATGACCAGCATGACCATTGACAGGCACAAGGGTCATGCCCATTCGTACGACGTGGTGGAATTGGGCTACAATTATCGAATGACCGAGATATCCGCAGCCCTGGGAATCCTGCAATTGAAAAAGCTGCCTCAAGCCAACCGGAAAAGAAAGACTTTGACCCGGCTTTACAGGAAAAATCTGACGGGGGTGGATGGTATCCTTCTTCCCTTTCAAGGCTACCCCCGTGACTCCTCTTATCACCTTTTCCCCATCCTTCTGTCCAAAAAGGCTGATAGGAGAAAGTTCATGGAGCTTCTGAAGAGGGAAGGAATCCAGTCCAGTATCCACTACCCGCCCATTCACAGGTTTTCATATTATCGAAGTAATCTCCAGGCCAGGCGCAGCCGGCTACCCATTACCGAATATGTCGGGGCGCACGAGGTGACCTTACCATTGTACCCTCTTTTAAAGAGCCAAGAGGTCTGCCTTGTTTGTGACAAAATAATACGGATTCTCCCTCGCCTCTTGAAATGAATCTGATAGTATTAGAAGAACTGGACGAAAAGTGGGACCAGTTCGTCTCCGCTCATTCGAATCTGCTTTTTCACACCTCACTCTGGCACAGGGTCGTAAAAGAAGGCTACGGATGCCAGATGCGCTACGTCGTATTGCAGGATCTGGATCGCTGGCTCTGCGCCCTGCCCGGAATGATCATGGGGAATCGTCTTTTCAGGATTTTCTATTCGCTGGTCCCCTACGGGGGGTTTATTGGAGAAAGAAAACACATTCCACAGTTTACGAGTCTGCTGCGCAATTGGGCCAGAGGGGAAAAGATTCAGCGGATTCAAATCGTGGATCTTCGCATTAAGAATAAGCAGGAATTGCCCGACTTTAATTGTGTAGAATCCTATCGGCATGTGCTGGAATTAGAAGGCAAATCCGCAGATCAGATATGGAAAGGCTACAAGGACAGTCTGAGAAGGAACATAAAGGCTGCGCTTAGGTCTGATCTTGTTTTTGAGGAAATGCGGTCAAGGGAACAGGTGGACCAATTCTATCATCTCTATCTGGACTCAATGAGGAGGAATAGGGCACTGATCAGATATCCTATCCAGCTTTTCCAAAAGATATATGACTTCCTGGTCCCCGAATTCTCGGACATATTCTTTATGAAATACCATGGCCGGCCTATAGCCGGCATCGTGATAACATATTCTGAGGAGACGGCTCACTATTTCCACGGCGGATCGGCCACCGAATATCTGCATTTAAAACCCAACGATCTGTTGTTCCACAACGCCATAAAAATCGCAAAAGAAAAGGGGAAATCTTGCTTCGATTTTATGGGATCAAGCAGGAACATGCTTTCCCTGATGCAATTCAAGGACAAGTGGGGCACAGAAAAGAGAATCTCATACAGTTATTATCAGGACGCAAACAGGGGCAGAAGCGCTATCTACCGGCTGCTGCTGCCGATAGTTAATTTCTTCAGGGGCAGGAAATGAATCGGGTTTCCAGAAATGTACGAGTTGGGATATTCATGCTCGTTGAGAAGCTGCTGAGATGGTGTATCAGTCCTCACTTGCGCTCAGCTCTCTTGAGATACTTGGGGGCAACAATAGGGAAAAATGTGCGGATATACGAGATCAGAGTCATCAATTTGATAAATGGTTTCAAAAATCTAACAGTTGAGGATAACGTTCACATCGGCCCCGGGACGACCCTGGATTTGACCGGCAAAGTAATCATAAAACAAGGCAGTACGGTTTCCCCACGGATTCTGATCTTGACTCACAGCGATGCAGGAGAGGACCACAAAAGTGAAATATGCAAAATTTATCCTCGAAAAGTAGAAGACGTGATAATTGGCAGGTCAGTTTGGGTCGGCGCTGGCAGCCTAATACAAGCTGGGGTCAGAATCGGGGACAACACCGTGATAGCAGCGGGAAGCGTGGTTACCAAGAATATCCCTTCCGGTTCTTTAGCTTGTGGAGTGCCGGCTCGGGTGAAAAAGAAAATCGCTTTTCTAAGAGAAGAGACAAGCTATGTCAAGAGTTAACGCGGTCAAAAAGACGCTTAGCATATTGATAGTATTAACGGTCTTCTTCGTACTGGGAAGAATCCTTTATTTAAATGTCGAAACTCTTCTCCGATACGAATGGCACTTTAAGTATCACCTTCTGTTTGGATCTTTTCTGCTTTTGGCCTTAAATTACCTGATTGCCGCCTACGTCTGGACCTTGATTCTGAAAATGCTGGGACGAAGCGTTAGTTTCTCCCAGAGTTTCAGGATAACTTATCTCTCTGCCGCCGGGAAATACATCCCCGGCAGGATCTGGACGTATGTGAGTCAGGTTTATCTGGCGGACAAGGCGGGCCTGCTCAAGAGATCGACATTAGTGAGCATGGCCTTGATGTTCATCACCTACAACGGGGTGGCCCTGCTGTTTTTCACCTGGACTCTTCTTCTCTGGGAAGATGTCCCAACCGGCCTGGTCGTCATGTTGATCTCACTTTTTTCCATGCTGCTTCTATTCCTTTTGCGTCCAAAGATTTTGAGTAAAGGGGTTGGCTTTTTCCTGGAATTCTTCAAAAGCAAAGAGTCAAGGCTCAATGTCGGTTATGAAGACATACTCTTCCTTTTAGGTTTATTGATCCTGGATCGGGTGATATTCTCAATGTTCGCCTACCTTCTCATAAACTCATTCTTGACTCTGGATCTGGTGGCCGCGATCAAGCTTTCGGGCATTTTCTCGGTTGCGCTCTTCCTGGGAATGGTGACTTTTGTCGCACCGGCCGGCCTGGGAGTAAGAGAGGCGGTGCAGAGTTATCTTCTGAGCTTGTTCCTCCCCATCTCCACCGCCATATTGATTCCCCTGGTCCTGCGGGTAAGTATGACTTCAGGGGAGTTACTTTGCTTTGTGGTGGCCCTGAAGATCAGGAAAACGGATGTCGACTTGCCTTCCGCTGTTGCTGAAAAAGAGGACACCACGCCGCAGAACCTCCGTAGGGTCGCGCACAGGGGCGAAACTCTAAGAAAGCCCGTCGGCTTTCTGAATAAACAAGAAATGAAAGCAAAGCAACTACAGGGCTTCACAGACCAACGTTAAAACCTGAAAAAAGTCAAAACAGAAAGGCAAACTTGCAAGCGTTATCGATGCACGTAACCCGAACGGAAGAGAAGACTCCGTTTATCAGCGCCTTTCGGATGGGGGGAGAGGAATTTACCTGCATGTTTCCGCGACTTTGAACAGAATAGTCACGCAAAAGTTGCCGATTACTGTATGAAAGGAGGAGATTTCTTGCTGCCTTTGCACTATACCGGGCTCTAATCCCGAATGGGGCGCTCAGGCGATAGCAGGATTTGAAATGTGTTTGGGAGAAAACCTTTGGTAGTCTATCCGGGTGGGCCAAAACCGCTATTTTAAATCCGCTAAGGAATTAGAAAGGGAGGCAGCCTCCTGTCATTTGACTCGCTTGAGCTTGGATGTGCGCAAACCTTGGCGAAGATTGGGTGGTTGGCTCTGATCATATGACGTTTAGGTCAATCAAGTAGCCAGGCTTTGGCAGCTTGGTCGCGAGCAGCAGGTAACCTTTCGCACAAGAGGGTTAGAAAAACCATAAAGCGGATTAATTCGCCGTGTTCACCTTGAGAGGGACCAAGCAAGATCCGGCAGGTTTTCAAGAGACTTTTGGGCTGCGCGAGAGCTTGACACCTGGATGGAGGCTTTTGGCCGTTTGACCTTTTCGGAGGGCCCACATTAGGCTAACGAAATGAATACCGCCGCTCTGGTTCTGACCATATTAACAGGATTGGTGCTGGGGAGTTTCCTAAACGTCTGTATTTACAGAATCCCCAAAAAGGAATCCATATTCCTCCCAAGCTCTTCCTGCCCTAAATGCGGAGCCAAGATTCGCTTTTACGACAATATTCCTTTGCTGAGCTACGTGATCCTCAGGGGAAGGTGTAGAGACTGTAAAGCAGGGATCTCTCTGCAATACCCCTTGATAGAGTTCCTAACCTCTGCCCTGCTGGTGTTGGCATACCTCCGATTCGGTCTGACCTGGGACTTCGCGGCCAGAGGCATACTGATTCTATTTATGATCGTGACCTTCTTCATCGACTTGAAGCACAGAATCATACCCGATGTACTCACCTTTCCCGGCATCGTCGTCGGCTTCATCCTATCATTTGCGGTAAGATCTCCATCAGTTTCAAATTCGCTTTTAGGAATCTTTGTGGGAGGGGCAATGTTCTATTTGGCCGCCATTTTAGGAGATCTCCTTTTTAAGAAGGAAAGCATGGGGGGCGGGGACATAAAGCTGGCCATGATGCTTGGCGCGTTTTTGGGGTGGAAGAACATTCTTTTGGTGTTTTTCCTCTCCGCCTTCTTAGGAAGCCTGATCGGGGTGATAGCTTTGTTTTTTTCAAAGGACGTCAAAGAGAGCCGGACAATTCCCTTCGGGCCTTTTTTGGCCGTGGCAGCAGTCATCGCCATGTTTATCGGCGACGCTATGATAGCAGCCTATCTAAGAACCTTCTTTTAGAATCAGACTCTCTGCGTGACAGCCGGAAGCAATCCTTTCACTTTATTATCCTCTCACTCTTACCGGATAAGGGCATCCCGAATCATCTTGCCTGCTGTAGAAACCTCTCCGCCTTTATTACCTTCCAGTCTGCAGATACCGGGACAAACGGGTGAGGTGAAGAATAGATCCAGCTTCCAGATCTTCCTTTTGACCCGTGAAGGATTGTTTGCCGCGCCTTTCGTTCCATCAGCCCAAAACTAACAGCGATTTGTTTTGTGCCGATAATCCAAAGGAGGCTTAAGATCAAGCCTTTCAAGCAATAATAAGGTGGGAGAGAAATTGAAACTCAAGGATTTTCTATATCTCAGCCATGAATCGCAGATTCGCATTTCTTTGATGTTTCTTATACTATTCCTGGTCTTGCTGAATTTCGGGACGGAATATCTCTTTCACCAGACCAAACGAGCTCTGAAACATCAAATCCAACAAGAACTTTCTGCCACCGCACTGGCAGCCAACCTCATCTGGGAAATGAGCCCACACCGGGATCTGAAAAGGAATCTGGTGGAGCTATCTTTAAGATCGGGTGTTAACAGAATATCCTTCCTCTCTTCAGACGGAGAGCCATTAGTCTCTTCAAAGCAGATGCATTCGGCGGACGATCTTCATATCTTTAAGGGAGTTCAACCAGAACTGGTACACCTTCTGAAGGGGAAGCAGAAGAACGACAAGTTGGGCGAATTCTTCTCGGACCTATATATGGGCCGCTCCGGCACCTATTATCTTTCTTATTACTTCCCTCTGGAAAGCCAGAAGACCCAAAGGTCAGTTTGGGTAATGGTGGAAAAGCAGGTCTCTGGTTTTGCCACCATTGAAAAAATGTCCAGATTGAACGCTTGGGCTCGAACCGGGGGGCTTCTTATCGCTGCCTTTGTTACCGCGCTGTTAGTTAAAAGCCTGCTCCGGCCTTATCGACTCATGGTGAAAAAAGCTGCCAAGGAAAAGATCATCCCCTCTTTCGAAGAAGGCAAAGCGGATGGGGAGCTGAACGCTGCAGTAGGGATTTTTGAGCAGGTGATTAGGGAGCTAAAACAGAAGGAAAAGGCTCTGCGGGAGCTTTATCAGAAAACCGACCGCAAGGCTAAAAACCTGGAAAGCTATAATGAGTACATCCTGAAGAGCATGACCAACGGGATGATCATCTGCGACGAACGTGGAAAAATCACCCGGATCAACCATCCAGCAGAGACTATTTTGGACAAATCGGAAAGCTCGGTGCTGGGGAAACACTACAAGGGTGTGTTCGGAGAACTCAGCCCGCTTCGCTCGGTAATCCATGCAGCTTTCACAGAGCAAAGGCCTCACTCCATTCCCGAGACCAGCTTGAAAAGAGCAAGCGGCGAAAGCATATCCTTGAACTTAAGTTCATCTGTGGTAAAGGACGAGCAAGGTAACATGCTGGGGGTGGTAGTCTTCTTGACTGACCTAACGGAGCTGAAGAAGCTGGAACAAGAGGTCGCTTTCAAGGATAAGATGGCGACTTTAGGTGAGATGTCATCCGGTCTGGCGCATGAGCTCAGGAACTCCATGGGAGCGATACTGGGATTCGGCAAAATGATTAAGAAAAGAAAAGATGAGGCGGTTGCTCAAAGCCAGGCGATTGATGGTCTGGTCAACGAAGCTATGAGCATGGAATCCATGCTCCAGAGATTTTTGGCTTTTGCCAGGCCTTTTCAATTAAAGATCCAGGAAACGGATCTGAAGGAAATAATCGACGATTGTCATGGATGCGTAAAGGAGGCTTTGAAAGAGAATAAGATAGCATTTGAATTTGACTGCCAACCGAATTTCCCTCTCATCCGGGGTGATAGGCTTCTCCTGAAGCAATGTTTCCAGAACCTGATTCAAAACTCCATCCAGGCGATGCCGAATGGAGGAAAGCTCTGTGTGCGAACCACAGAGGAGCAGCCCTCCTGTGGTGAGAAATGGATATTGGTTGAAGTCTCCGACACCGGATGCGGGATAGCAAAGGAAGATCAGGAGAGGGTCTTCAATCCCTTCTTCACCTCCAGGGAAAAGGGAACCGGTTTGGGATTAAGCTTGGTCAAGAAGATCGTCAGCCTGCATAACGGAAGTATAGAGCTGCAAAGCGAGCCAGGCAAAGGGACAACGTTCGCTATCCGTCTTCCCTTGACCCTGCAGCCACACTTGCCTAAAGCGGAATCGGTAGCAAACAAGGAGGTTGATGCGTCGGGATATGGATATCCCGCCACAACCCGTTGTTGATCTCTCCGCTGAAACGGGCGCAGTTGGTCTATCTCTTTAGCAAACCCAGCATCTTCTGTTCTAAGGTGTAGAGCTTGAATCGAATCTTTTTGAAGGATTTGGCGGAATCGGGACTGATCAACTTGCCGAATTCCTCCAGCACCCGGGTGGCTTCCTGCGATCTCCTCAAGTTAGCTTGAACGACCGAGTCCAGGTCAGTTCGCTTTTTCTCCAAACCTCCCATGGTCTCTGCCCCCACGTCTTTTTCGCTATCCCGAAAGGATAGGAGCTTCTTCTGGTCAAAATTGCTTTTGGCAACCCTGGTCAACTCGTGCCGAAGCTTCTTGAACCTGGCAGACAGCTCGGCATCATCGAAATAGAGCCTCGCCACCTCTTCTGTCACCCTTATGCCCTCTCGGGCACGATTCAAATTGGCGTCGAGGATTCGGTATATGTTCTTTTTGTTCATTTCCAAGAAAACTTACACTCCAAATCGAACAGGCACTCAACCTCAGATAATTCAGCCGATTCTCTTGTTGCGTCGGGATATCGATATCCCGACGCAGCACATTCCGTTTTCTTATTTATGCGTAAAGTCCTTGTAAAATGGGGGCTTGACCACAACTGCTCTGTGCGGTCTGTTCCTGATGAGAATATGCAACTCGGTTTCGACTTTGGAATGTTCCACCGGAACATAACCCAACCCAATTCCTTTGTTCAGAGACGGGGAAAAAGTTCCGCTGGTCACCTCACCTATCTTCTTGCCATCTTTTTGTATTTCGTAATGCTGGCGCGGAAAGCCTGTATCCAGAAGCTCAAAAGCGACCAGCTTTCGTTTAGGTTTTTCCTGTTTCATTTTTTGGATTGGATCCTTTCCTACAAAATCGCCCTTGTCCAGTTTCACGATCCAACCCAATCCAGCCTCCAGCGGATTGGTGGTCTGATCGATGTCATTGCCATAAAGCATCAACTTCATCTCCAATCTGAGCGAATCCCTGGCGCCCAGGCCTATGGGTTCGATGTCGAATTCCCTCCCCGCCTCCATTAAGGCGTCCCACATGCTTTCGGCGTGCTCCGGAGAAAAATAAAGCTCAAATCCATCTTCACCGGTATAACCCGTTCTGGAGAAGAGCATCTCGATCCCGTTCACTTTCCCCCAGGTAGCCCGGTAGAATCGGAGTTCAGACAGATCCTTGTCCGTCAACTTCCTCAAGACATCTTCGGCCTTGGGGCCCTGGAGTGCCAAAAGCGCAGTCCGGTCGCTGACATCCTTTAATTCCATGTCTCCGGACACATGATCGGACAGCCACTTGAAGTCCTTTTCCGCGCAGGCGCCATTAACCACTAACAGGAAATGATCCGGTAGACGATACACCAAAAGATCATCCACAATACCGCCGTGATCATAGCACATACAGGAATACTGAACCTGGTGGGTGTCCAGTCTGGACACGTCGTTGGTGGTCATCTTCTGGACAAAGCTCTCCGCATCCTTGCCCCAGACCTCAAATTCCCCCATATGGGTGATGTCGAAGAGCCCCACCGACGATCTTACCTTTCGGTGCTCTTCCATGATGCCTCGGAATTGAATGGGCATCAAAAACCCGGCGAATTCCACGATATTCGCCTTGTTCTTCAGATGAATGTCATAAAAAGGAGTCTTTTTAGCATTTGACATAATGAACCTCGACAATCTATTTGCCGGTTTCTCTGGTGTTGAGCAACACTATCCCAAAGCATCAGAAAGCCTTCTTGTAATTAACCAAAATGGTCTTCAGTGAGTCTCTAAATGTTCGCTGTCTCACTTCAGGATCACCATTTTCTTGGACTGGGTGAATTCTGCCGCTCTGATCTGGTAAAAATAAATCCCACTGGCTACTTCACGACCCACATCATCTTTACTGTCCCAAACGACCCTCCTATGCCCGGCTAATTGATGCTTATCAAGCAGCGTTCTCACCTTCCTTCCCAAGATGTCGTAGATGGTAAGGCGAACCCAAGTATCTTTTGGCAAAGTGTACTCAATCGTAGTGAAAGGGTTAAAGGGATTCGGATAGTTCTGCGCAACGGAAAATGCTCTAGGGGGTGCGTTTGGATAGTAGTCTACTCCACCACCCTCTCCACGAATCTCATAGCAATCCGGATAACCGGGGTTGCTTTCAAAGTCGGACCAGTGATTCCCGACATCTCCCAGATTCCAACTATTGTTCTTCGCGGACGGATCCTCAAGAGCACTCACGCCATTATTTATGAAGTGGTTTGCCCAGAAGGTGTTGAACTGACAAGAATCTCGCAGAGCCACTCCCCAGGCATTTTCGACGAATTGATTACCGGACAAATAATTGTGCAAGCTACGTATCAGGTGAACTCCAAACTTCGAACTCCTGCTTACGATGTTACCGACCAAGTGATGTCCCGAGTCGGGGTCAGGGGACTCCGGTCCCCATAAGCATATTCCCGTACTGTTATCGCTCACTGTATTATCCATCAAGTTGCTGTTGTAGCTCCGGGCTAAGAGGATTCCAAATCGAAAGCCTGTTACATTACAGTTCCTAATAATGACACCATCTCTATCTAGAGCGAGAATGCCGATTCCAGTACCGGCAATCAGATGACCCTTGCAGTCGACCACGACATTGTCTGCCTCGATGGCCAGACCATCTGTGCAATTGACTATGTCGTGGTCCAGAACTGTATTATGAGCTATAATGCATTTACAGTCCGGCTGGTCAGTGAAATGATCGAATACGTGAGACTCTATGCCGCATTCTCCGTAACCCAGCTTGAAGTACCCATTGTCTCCGAATCCGGTTCCATAGCTGTTCCTGACAATCCAGCAACCCCCCGCATCATCATAGCCGACGATTACCACGACGTGGTTGGTACGATCATCATCTGTGCACCTATAGATGTCGCCGTCCCAATAGCCAACACCAACCCCCATTCCCATAGCTGACACCAGGGGCCCTTTCTCAGCGACATACTCTTTTAAGTCAACTTGACCAGAGGACAGATACTTGGCCGAGTCTATTTTCATCAGTCTACTCTGCCAGTCCGGGCATCTGTCAGAACAAGCCGCGTCACTGCAACTACGATCGGTTCTGTTCTCACAGTTCTCGTCGCAGGTATGTCCGCTGCACGTGCAACCGGTCCCATCGACATACGGAAGACAATCCTCATCTGGAACTCCGTTAATACAAATGAACCTCAGGGCCGTTTCGTGGGAACCGCCACAGCAATTTCCGGGGAAATAGCAATCAGATACAAGATACTGCTCTGATAAATCAAGATTGAGATCGGGGTCGTTGCGCCAGATATTATGCATCGCCTCGAACAGCCCGACCGCCCCAAATGCCCAGCAGGAACCGCAGCCACCTTGATCTTTCACTGGTGTCATCCAATCATGTCCCTGATAATCTCTCCAATCGAAAGAGGGTGGAATTTGAGAGTTCGATGATGATTGCCTTCCGACCTCCTCTCCTACCGAATCTTCCGAGCGGATAGTTGCCTTGGTTGCCTTCTCACTTAAAGCCATTAACTCCGTGACAGAACCTATTCGATTGCCTTCTTTGGAAACGCAGACCGCATAGTCTTTTGAAAATGGATTTTTGCCATCGCTCACGGTTTGTGTAGAGTGACCGCACTTTTCACAGTAAGAATAACTCTGCCCGCATTTTCCTTGCAGGAAAGCCCACGCATCACACTGGGTTCCGTCTGGGAATATGCAAACACCCCTCTGACCGGAAGGTTCGTTGACAACTCTGTATTTATAACCCATTTCAATACAGTACACGGCTGCGGGATTTGCCATGCCGATTAGCCCATGTTGATCTTCTGCCTCTCCACCGCACCCGGCCAAGACTTCGTTTGAAGCATCCGTTAAACAAAGGCAGAATAGAAATGCCATGGACAAAATGGAAATCAGTCTCAATCTCATGGGTGATACCGTGTACCAGAGGTCTGATCGTTCACTGCAATCTTGTCAGCATCGCCTCGACCGTGTCAAAACCTAATCCAACATTTCTACGCAGAGCGATCTTCGATAATTCGGAATCCGGGCTGATCTAACAGTTCAATTCCCTTTGGCGTTCAATATCCGGCTCAGGAATTTCCCGGTATAGGATTTGGGAACCTCAGCCACTTCCTCCGGCGTTCCGACGGCAACCACTCTGCCGCCGTCGTCGCCCCCTTCAGGTCCCAGGTCGATGATGTAGTCAGCGGTCTTGATCACGTCCAGATTGTGCTCTATCACCAGAACCGTGTTACCCATATCCACTAACTTATTCAACACTCTCAGAAGCATCTTGACGTCCTCGAAGTGCAGACCGGTGGTGGGCTCATCCAGGATATAAAACGTTCTGCCGGTAGAAACCTTAGAAAGCTCGGTGGACAGCTTCACCCTCTGGGCTTCGCCTCCAGAAAGGGTGGTGGCGGGCTGCCCCAGATGTATGTAACCCAGCCCCACATCCTTTAAGGTCTGCAGTTTTCTTTTGATCTTAGGAATGTTGGCAAAAAACTCGTAAGCCTCATCCACGGTCATGTCCAAAACATCTGCTACGCTTTTTCCCTTGTACCTGATCTCCAGAGTCTCCCTGTTATACCTTTTTCCTTTGCACACTTCACACGGGACGTATACGTCTGGAAGAAAATGCATCTCGATTTTGATGATACCATCTCCCTCGCACGCCTCACACCTGCCCCCACGCACGTTAAAACTGAACCTGCCGGGCCTATATCCTCTTACCTTGGCCTCGGGAAGCATGGCGAAAAGGTCCCGGATGGGTGTGAAGACGCCGGTGTAGGTGGCGGGATTCGATCGCGGAGTTCTGCCAATGGGAGACTGATCTATGTCGATCACCTTGTCAATGTTGTCCAAACCTAAAATCCTCTCATATTCTAAAGGTGCCATCTTGGAGTCGTAGAAATGCCGGGCCAAGATCCGGTAGACGGTCTCGTTGACCAAGGTTGATTTTCCTGAACCGGAGACGCCGGTCATGCAAATGAACACGCCTAAGGGGAAATCCACGCGAATCCTCTTGAGGTTATTCCCCCGCGCCCCGACTATGCTCAGGAAATCTCCGTTTCCGTACCTTCTCGTAGGCGGAAGGGGTATGGTTAACCTTCCGGACATATGCATTCCGGTAAGCGATTTCTTGCTCCGTTTTATGGCCTGAGGAGTCCCCTGAGCCACCACCCACCCCCCGTCCTTTCCTGCTCCCGGTCCCAGATCTACAACATGATCTGCAGTCTCGATGGTCTCCCGGTCGTGCTCCACCACCAAGACGGTATTGCCCAGATCGCTTAAGCCGAGTAGCGTATTCAAAAGCCTCTTGTTGTCTCTCTGGTGCAGACCCACCGAAGGCTCATCCAGTATATACAGCACCCCTACCAATCTGGAACCTATCTGGGTGGCTAATCTTATCCGCTGCGCCTCTCCCCCGGAAAGCGAGGCTGCGGAGCGCTCCAAAGTGAGATAGTCCAATCCCACGTCGGTTAAGAACCCCAGCCTTTCCTTTATCTCCTTAAGAACCTGCTTCGCTATCTGCTGTTCGCGTGAGGACAGCTTCAATTTGGAGAAAAACCTACCGGCCTCCTTGACCGATAGGGCGGTTAACTCGGCTATATTCAGTCCCCCCACCTTTACCGAGAGGCTTTCCCTTTTCAGTCTGGCTCCGTTGCAGTCCGGGCAGGGAAGGATTCGCATGAATTTCTCAATCCATTCCCGCACCGCTCCTGAGCCGGTCTGGCGATACCGTCTCTCCAGATTGGGAATTACTCCCTCAAAGCTTCCGTAATATTCTCCCCTTCCCTCCTCGCTTTCCCAGCGGAAGCGTAGCTCCTGGTCTCCCGTCCCGTGCAGAACCACGCGTTTAACCTGCGGACTCAATTTGTTGAAAGGGACGTACAGGCTGAAGTTATAATGTGCGGCCAGGCTTTTCAGCTTGTGATAATACCAGTTACCGATGGGGTCTCCCCACGAGGCTATGGCGCCGTGAGCAATGGAGACGCTCTGATCCGGCACCACCAGTTCAGGATCAATCTCCATCTTCGTTCCCAACCCGCCGCAGGTGGGACAGGCACCGTAAGGGCTGTTAAAGGAGAACATTCTGGGAGACAGCTCCTCGTAGCTGATTCCACAGTGCACGCAAGCATAATGTTCTGAGAATAAAAGCTCATCGCCGCCTACCAAATCCACCGTGACGATGCCAGAACCGAGCTTAAGGGCGGTTTCCAGAGAATCCGCCAGTCTCTTGGCGATCTTCTTCTTCACCACCAACCTATCCACCACCACCTCGATGTTGTGCTTCTTATACTTCTCCAGCTTGATCTCTCCCTCCACCTCTATGATTTTTCCGTCTACCCGGGCGCGAATGAAGCCCTCTTTCTTGATTTGATCGAAAACCTCCTTGTACTCGCCCTTTCTTCCCTTGACCAACGGAGCCAGTATCTGGAGTCTCTTGCCAGCCGGAAGGGAGAGTATCGAATCGACTATCTGTTCCACCGTCTGCTGGGAGATTTTTCTGCCGCAGTTGTAGCAATAAGGCGTGCCCACCCGGGCATAAAGAAGCCTGAGATAATCATAGATCTCGGTCACCGTCCCCACCGTGGAACGGGGGTTTTTGGCCGAGCTTCTCTGTTCAATGGATACCGCCGGAGAAAGGCCCTCGATGAAATCAACATCAGGCTTTTCCATCATCCCTAAAAACTGCCGGGCGTAAGCCGAAAGCGACTCCACATATCTTCTCTGTCCTTCGGCGTAGATGGTATCAAAAGCTAAAGATGATTTACCTGATCCAGACAGGCCGGTTATCACCACCAGCTTGTTCCGGGGAATCTTCAGATCAATGTTCTTAAGATTATGCTCTCTGGCGCCCTTGATCCTGATACAATTCTCACCCAACGGATGTTTACCTCCCTGAAATGGCCGAACTATCAATATACGAACTCACTCTCTTCCAGGCAAGAACAACTTTGCCGATTTTTCTATGAGCCGGTTATGTTAAGCCCCCCACACAAGCACCTCCCCTCAGAAGGTTACAGCTAAGAGATCTCCCCCTTTCAGGTAATGTTTGAATTTGTGTGTAAATTTGTTTAGATCACGAGAGCCCTTCCTTCC
>CAYGCR010000039.1:0-28536 GCA_964348415.1 uncultured Ignavibacteria bacterium
GAGGTCAGGAAACACCCCGTCTTTGGGGTCAAAACCCTTCTTGCCAGACGCAGCATCGACAGGTTTTGCACTCGAGCCATGGCAGTATCTTTTGAGCATCATCTGAAGCTCGATCTTTCCGGTTATCCTCAACTCAGCCTCAAGAAAGATCTGAGTCTCTTCGGCCGTATAGTTACCATCGCGGATGTATATGATTCTATGACCTCGGGTCGAGTTTATGCCAAGACGCCGATGACTCCGGATGAGGCTCTGAGGACGATGCTGGAGGAGCAAGGAAAGAGCTTCGATCCGGTGCTTTTGAAGGTTTTCATAAACATGCTGGGCATTTATCCGGTCGGCTCGGTGGTGGTTTTAGATACCGGAGAGGTGGGGGTGGTGATGAAGGCCAAGCCCGGTGAGCTTTCCCGCCCGGAAGTGGCAATTGTCGCGGACAGACAGGGGAAGACGGAAAAAGTGGAAATTGTGGACTTAGCCGCAATCGACGAAAAGACCGGGGAGTACAAAAGGACCATCTTGAAGAGCGTCAATCCTCGCACATACAATATGGACATTGCCAGGTATATCTATTAAGACTTTACTCTTGATATTTGGGGAGGGGGTGTTTCCTTCCTAAAGCGGGATTGATAAGACTATCCTGATGTCGCTCTCATTGTCGGGCCCGGTTATCAGGCTGATCGGCAAGTCTCTTACGTTTTCTCTATCGAAATTATATAGATGAGCATCCACGTATGCATCGAACATGCTCAGGAAGACGATCCCGGCGGTGATCCATAGGAATAGGTTTCGTCTATCCTCATAAAACTGGAACAGCTCAAACTCCCACTCTCGATCTGGATGATCCGGGTTTTCGAAATTCCTCCTATGTTTGTTCATCCTGTTCCACTCGATGGCAGCCAAGGTGATGAAAGTTGTTTCCGCTCCGAACACCGCCACTGCTTTGAAATACTTTCGGTTATAAAACTGCCCCCAGCCTGGAAAAGCCACCGATCTTAAAAGTGCGCCCATAGGAGATTTTCTTTCTAACGAAGTGTCCGGAGGAGAGATCCTGGCGGTGGTCGATTCCTGCTGCGTCTGCGCCGAGGTTGCACTCTTAAGTACGAACGGTAACAGGCAAAGGGCTAAAGATAAAAAAATGAAATGTTTGTTCATTTGTCTTGAATCTTTAGAAAATCATAAGCGCAGTTTATACATACAACCGCCAAGATAAAAACCTACCTGATGAAATACAACAATTTTCTTAACCACTCCATCTTGTTCATTACCAATGTAACCTGCAGTGTACGCGTTCAGGCAGGCCAAACACTATATCGTATCCCTTGACCCTTCCCGGTCAAGCTGAAGTTTGGCTCTCCCGAAACCCGCTCGTCGCCTGGCCTCGACAGGGGTCTGGACAAAACTTCTTGACTAATTGAAGATATGGGCTATATATGAGTGAGACATTTGTCTTGAGGGGATTTGCCAGATGGAAGAAGAGAATGAATCAGGGAATCTTGATCTCGGATAGACTGAACAGGCTTCTTTTCAAAAAGACCAGGGTGGCGGTTTTAACAGGGTCGGGTATATCAGCGGAAAGTGGCGTCCCGACATTCCGGGGGGAGGACGGACTGTGGAAGAAGTTTCGCCCGGAGGAGCTGGCAACCTTTGACGCATTCATGGCTAATCCTCAACTGGTCTGGGAGTGGTATGAATACAGGAGAAAAATAATTCAGGAGATAAGGCCCAATCCCGGACATATTGCTCTGGTCGATTTCCAAAAGCATTTTGAGAAATTCGATCTGATTACCCAGAATGTGGATGGGCTGCATCACGCGGCTGGATCAAAGAATGTAACTGAGTTGCATGGAAACATCAGAAGGAACAAGTGCGTCCGGTGTGGAGAAAAATATGAGATTTTGGAGGGAACCGTCGAAGGCACGCCGCCCAAATGTCCGTGCGGCGGGAACATCCGTCCGGACGTGGTCTGGTTCGGCGAGATGCTGCCTCAGGACGCCATAAACTACGCGTTTACAGTTTCCTCAAAGTGTGACCTTTTTTTCTCCGTGGGGACCTCCGCAGTAGTGCATCCTGCAGCTTCGCTGCCCCTGGTGGCCAAAAGAGGTGGGGCCTACGTTGTGGAAGTCAACATATCGCCCACGGAAATCAGTCACCTGGTGGACGAAAGTCTTCTGGGCAAGTCCGGCGAAATCCTGCCGTCACTGGTCAAGTTGCTTAAATGAATGTAACTGGAGCGCTTTGAGACAGAGCGATCGGGCCTACTTAGCTCAGTGATTTCAACGACTTCTTCCGGTCGCTAAGTAGGTACAGATTCTCATGAGAGTGAAAGATATTAAGAAACGGGTCGAAGAAGCATTTGCTCTTCTGGAGAGCTGCCAGGTGTGCCCCAAGAAGTGTGGGGCGAATCGATTAAAGGGCGAAAAGGGGCTGTGTGGCATGGGAAAGAACCCCAAGGTTGCCAGTTGTAACGTGCACAACGGCGAAGAGCCACCTATCTCTGGAACCAAGGGATCGGGAACTATCTTCTTCTCCGGTTGTAATCTGAGATGTATCTACTGTCAGAACTTTCCCGTCAGTCAACGGCGAAATGGAAAAGAGATAACCTCGCAACAGTTGGCGGATATGATGCTTCAACTTCAGTCAAAAGGGTGTCATAATGTAAATTTCGTTACGCCCACACATTTTGTCCCCCAGATCCTCGAGGCGCTTTCTTTCGCCTGGGACAGGGGACTTGACCTTCCTCTGGTCTATAACACCTCCGGGTATGACAGTTTGGAATCTTTAAGACTCTTAGACGGTATAATCGATATATATCTTCCGGACATGCGGTATTCGGACAATAAAATAGCCAGGAAATTATCTTCGGTAGAAGATTACGTGGAGGTGAACCGGAAGGCGATCCGGGAGATGTTTAGGCAGGTGGGAAACCTGGTTACGGACGAGGGGGGAATTGCGAAAAAAGGATTGATTGTACGTCACCTGATTCTGCCCGACGGCCTAGCAGGAACTGAAGAGACCTTCCGATTTATAAAACAGGAGCTCCGCGGAGAAGTCTGCGTAAGCTTGATGAACCAATATTTCCCCACCTTTAGGGCGGAAGAGTTCGTATCTATAAACAGGAAAATCACCCCGAAGGAGTATGAATCTGTCTTAGAATGCTTTTTCGAGTCTGGTTTGACCAGGGGATGGACACAAGAGGAACCCAAGCATGAGACCGAGAACGCGGAAAAATAGATTCTTAGCTTTCTGCCTTCTGATCTTCCTCTTGAGTGGCTGCACGTATTATAATACCTTCTACAACGCCAAAAAGAGCTTCAAAGAAGGAGAAAAGGCGCAGAAAAGGGTTCCCGAGGACAGGCGGCAACAAGCAGGAAGGAGTCACTACGAAAATGCCATTAAGAAAGCCTCCAAAGTACTGACCTTTCATCCCAAAAGCAAGTGGGCAGATGACGCGCTGTTCATGATCGGAAGAGCTTACTTCAACATGGGAGAGTATGTAAAGGCCAGAAGGAAGTTTGAAGAGCTTCTGACCAGCTTCCCCAAAAGCAAACTGGTGAATGATTCCCACTACTATATCAGCATGTGCCATTACTTCTCTGACCAGGAAATAGGAGCCGTAAGTTCACTCAAAAACCTGTTGGAGTCAAAGAAGGTCAGGAAAAAAAGAAAAGCGGAGGTCTCCTTCTTCATCGGCGAAATCTATTTTGAGAGGGAGGAATATGCGGATGCCATAACTTATTATAAGAAGACCTTAAACGAATTTGATCCCGATACCTTATCCGGGTTGACTCGATTACGAATCGGGGAAGCTCACTGGCTGAATAAAGAATACGAGGAAGCCAAGGAAGCATTCGCCCAAGTCGAGAAAACCAACCCATCCCCGGACCTTTTCTTCGACTCGAAGTTCAGGGAGGGGGAGTGTTATTACGTGTTGGGTGACCATCAGAAGGGGATGGAAATTTACCAGAAGCTGGCAGATGACGATAGGTTTTCCTCCAAGCTCGCCTCAACCAAGCTCAAGATTGCAGAAGGATATTACTTTCTGGACGAACTGTCTCTGAGCATGGAAGAATACTACGCAATAACTGAAAGCTATCCCAAGACAGAGGAGTCGGCAAAAGCTTATTTTCAGTTGGGGGAGATATACAAAGACGTTTTTGGGGATTTTCAGAATGCCAAAGAAATGTACGAAAGCTCCAACGCCGAGAGTCGAGGGTCGGAGATAGCCAGGGAAGCGTTGACTCAAAGTGCGAATATCTCTAAAATCGAGGAGTATCAAAAGCAGCTGTCCGACGAGGAGACAGAACAGACGGGCAGATCGTTGTTTTTACTGGGGGAACTGTATCTCACCCAGATGAATGAACCTGATTCCGCTCTGATGGAATATCTTACCCTGGTGGATCAGTTTCCCGAATCCGAATACGCCGCCAAATCGCTTTATGCCGCAGCCTGGATTCTGGAACAAGTAAAGGGAGACAGTGTTAGAGCCGCGAGCATGTATCAAAGAATTCTGGACGAGTACCCCCAATCAGATTATTATAAACCGGCTTTGGAATTCCTTGGCGAGTCGCCCGACTCTTCTGACATCTACAACGCCGAGGAGATTTACCATAGGGCGGAAGAGCTTCTTTTTGAGGAGCACGAGGTTGACTCCGCCCTATCTCTGTATGACCTGATAATTGAGGAATTTCCTTACAGCCTGTACGCGGGCAAATCGGCTTTTGCCAAGGCATGGACTATTGAATATTACGCCAATCCGGGAGACAGCACCGCGATTTTTGCTTATCAAAACGTGATCGACGAATATCCAGAGTCTGAATACGCCAAGGAGGCCAAAATCAAATTAGGGCTTTCCCAAAGAGCAGGGCCGAGCGTACCGGTGGCCAGGGAGGCTACTCTGCCGGAAGAAGAGGAGGAAGACACCACGGTCGTTGCCGACGTCGATACCGCCGGACCCCAATTTCCCAAACCTCCGGAGCCGCTGCAAAAAGGAGAGTTTGTGTATCCAGAGACGGAGATCGGATCCGGCATAAGAGGAGGGGTAGTGCTGAAGATTAGGATCGAGTTCGATGGGACCGTAAGCGATGCGGAGGTGGTGAATTCCCTGGAAAACCCGTGGATAGACGATGCAGCCAGGGAAGCAGCTTTGAAAACCACCTTCGATCCGGAGAAAATCGACATGATGCAATTGGGCGGATGGTTCCTGTATACAGTGGAGGTGAAGCCGCCGGACGACGAGGACCCGAAGAGCGATCCAACCTCACCTTAAAATCCGTGGGAGCAGTTACGTGCTCTACCAGCTTTCGACCCCCGTGTTGTCTAATGAAAGGCTGCAAGAAAAGGTTTTCAAACTCACCCTCTCCTCTCCCCTTATCTCCAGAATTTCAAAACCAGGACATTTCGTTCACGCAAGGGTCAGTTCCGGCTATAATCCGCTGTTTCGGAGAGCATTCAGCATTCACAGCTTGGACAAAAACGAAGGCAGCTTTGAAATACTCTTCCGGGTCATAGGTAAGGGGACCGAGATTCTGTCCCAGGTGTACCCGGGCGATGCGCTTGATGTTCTGGGACCAATCGGCAATAGCTTTTCCCTTCCTAAAAAGGGACAAAAGATCACGCTTGTGGCAGGAGGAATGGGGATAGCTCCGCTATGGTTTCTTTTCAATCACCTGGTCAAGAGATTTCATAAAGACGAATTGACGTTTTTTGTCGGTGCTAAGAGCAAAGGAGAGCTTTTGTATATTGAAAAGCTGGCAAGCACTGGAGCCAACTTGACAGTCGCCACAGACGACGGCAGCGCAGGAAGGAAAGGCTTGATCACGGAGGTTTTTGCGAAGGAGATAAAAGGGAGAGGTAGTGATTACCGGAGACTTTGCGTCTACTCCTGCGGGCCTCAGATGATGCTGAGAAGGATGTCGCAGCTGGCAAAAAGACTGGATTTTCTCTGCCAGATTTCTCTGGAGACCCACATGGCCTGCGGCGTGGGCGCTTGCTGGGGGTGTGTGGTCAAGCTGCAAGATGGAACTTACAAGAGAGTCTGCGTGGATGGACCCGTGTTTGACGCAAGAGACGTGGATCTTGTATGAGTGCTCTGCCCTGGTCTGACTTGTTCAAAATCTCTGCACTGCATGCTGCTGGATCCGAATTCCATTCTCAGGAGCTAATTTGAAAGAAAAGGTCGATCTCTCAGTCAAGGTTGCGGGAGTGAGATTCGCCAATCCGGTTCTGGTGGCATCCGGCACCTTCGGTTACGGCGAGGAGTACGGTGACTTTATGGATCTTTCCAAGCTGGGGGGCATCGTCACCAAATCCATTACCCTGAAACCTCGAGAGGGAAATCGGCCTCCTCGCACAGTCGAGACTCCTTGCGGAATGCTCAATGCCATCGGCCTGACCAACGTGGGAGTTGACAAGTTTATTAAGGAGAAGTTTCCTTTCTTGCGGAAACTCAAAACCAGAGTAATCGTGAATGTGGCCGGCAGCACCGTTCAAGAGTACGTTGGTGTGGTCAAGAGGCTGAATCGGTGCAAGGGTATTGATATGCTGGAGATCAACATCTCCTGCCCCAACGTAGCGGAAGGTGGCCTGGCTTTTGGAGCGAAGCCCGAATCTGCATATGCATGCATAAAGCAGGTCAAAGATCAGGCCTCTTATCCGATAATCGCCAAACTCTCCCCCAACGTCACCGACATTGCGGAGATCGCCGAGGCAGTTCAGGAAGCTGGTGCGGATGCGGTCTCGCTGATCAACACGCTCATCGGAATGGCCATCGATGTGGAAAAAAGGAAACCCATTTTGGGAAATATAACCGGCGGGCTTTCCGGTCCTGCCATAAAACCAGTTGCCCTGGCTATGGTGTGGAAGGTTGCGAGAGCGGTGGATCTTCCCGTCATCGGCATAGGCGGGATTATGAACGCCAAAGATGCTCTCGAGTTCTTGCTAGCCGGCGCCTCTATGATTCAGGTTGGATGCGGGAATTTCGTGGACCCGCAGATATCCGTTAGAATTGTCAACGGATTGAACGGATATTTGAAAGAGAAACGGGTGAGAAGAATCACTGACCTGGTGCGCAAGCTCAGAATCAGTTGAGACCCTTGTAGACTGACACACCTCTGCTCCAGCCCGGTGTTCTTTCCGCAAGATCGGACAGACATCCACCCGCCCTTTTCCGTTGGTGAAGCCGCCAGGCATCGAGCACCAGGGAGAAGAAAGCCCTCAGCTAAAATACAAGAGGCAAAACAAACCAGGCGAGATTCTTATCTCGGCTGGCGTTTACTGGAAGCCTTTTTCTTAGGACAGCGATGACCGCCTTACAGTCCGCAGGGGGGAGGTCCGCTCCTGAACAGGTAATTTATGAGATACACAATGTCACCTGCGGTCACCTCTCCATCGCAATTGGCATCGCCGTTGAGTGCCAAAGAAAGCATGGGGCTGAATATCCTTTGGGAAGGCGGCGTGCCATCGGCGCAGTACGAGCTGATGAGGGCGAGTGAATGTGAAGGCGGTACTTCTGTTGCGGATATTGCCAGAGGATCGCCATCTGCTACTTTGCTGAAGCACAGAGTGGCCACCAGCCCGGTGCTGCCGGAATCAAGCGGTGGATCAGAGTACTGGTCCGCATACGGGTAAAGCAGTACTGTCTTGTTGACGTTGTCAATCTCGGAGGCCAGCGCCCAGTCGGGCGGAAGTATGGTGCCGTCAAAACTCACGTTGTCCAGGATCACTTCAACCTCGTTAGGCCGGTTGGCGTAGCTCAGGGGAATTACCATGCCCATCAAATCAGGTCCGCCGTTTGCGATGATGTTGATACGGGTTGTGTCAAGTGCGCTCCCGGGCGCAACTAAAATCAGATCAGAGGAGAATCTTATTTTACTGCCAACTCTTACGGAACCACCGGTGTAAGGTAGTAGATCACAATGAAAAGCGAGGTGGCCAATCAATTGCAGCAAATCCCCCATATTAATCCCTGGAGACCCGTCCACGTCCGCATCAATAGGATTTGGAGGCGGCGGACCGTCCTGAAAGAGGTATGTCACAAGGTAGACTGCATCCCCCGTTTCAACGTACCCATTTCCGTTGACGTCCCCAGGATCGGCTGCCCCTGGCCGGGCAAAGAAGCCAGCCGACAGCAAAGCCAAAATCCCACAAAAGACCAGAGATACGGTAATCTTTTTCATCTGGCTTCCTCCTCTCTAAACAAGTTCGCAACTCCAGCTAATTTCCACTCCCCCTTTTTGAAATGCAAGTTCACGTTTGACCTCCCTTCTTCCGGTACAAAAAGTTCGGTTTGGGTGTTACGGAGGACAGCTAATTAGTAGAGCCACAGCTGCTGGTTCTCTTTCCTCAGTTCAAGTTCGGTCCGGCCTTTCGGATTTTTCCCCGGCACAGCTTCCGGGTTTGCCCACATGGATGGCTGCCTAACTGAAGAAACCAGGCAAATCATCGATTTCATGAGCGAATACGGTGCTTCGCCCTTTGGCAGTATTATACCCGGAATTCTTCCTTTGTCAACCAAAAAACGGCAAGGTCTCGAACCCAACTCCTTCCATTGTGCAGCGACAAGTGCCGGGTAGCACCAATCTAATCTGAGATAAGATGTTCCCCGGACGCCGCTGTGAGGTCTCAGAGCACAGCGCAGGATGAATCCTTTGTGGCTGATGATGTCCACAGGGGGCATGTCCAAATGGCCAGCGGATTGACTAGATACTTGAAAAAAATCGGATAGGAAGAATTCCCGATTTGGCGGGCATGTCGAGGATCTGTCGACGATAGGTACAGGAAGCAGATCTATTCTGTTATTGAGCTCAAACAGGTCCGTTGCCGTCCACTATCATTCCGTCTCTCAGCTTTATGATCCTGGGAGTTCTCTCCGCGATTCCGTGGTCGTGAGTGATGACCACGACAGTATGTCCTTGCTTTCCCAACTCTTCAAAGAGATTGATTATCTCCTTACCTGATCCGGTGTCCAGATTGCCTGTGGGCTCGTCCGCCAGGATGATGCGAGGCTTGTTTGCCAGAGCGCGCGCTATGGCCACCCTCTGCATCTCTCCCCCGGAAAGCTCAGTGGGCCTGTGATCTCCCCGCTCTCCTAAACCCACTCTCTCTAACAGCTCCATGGCTCTTTTTTTCCTTTTTTTGGTCGGCACGCCTCCGAAGATCAAAGGCACCTCCACATTCTCGAAGGCGGTAGCGTAGGGGAGAAGATTGAAGTTCTGAAACACAAAACCAACCTTTTTGTTTCTAATCTCCGCGAGTTCATTAGGGCTTAAGCTCTCCACCTCCTGCCCTTCCAGGAAATATTCCCCGGAGGTGGGAGTATCCAGACAGCCCATCAGGTTCATCAGAGTGGATTTCCCTGAGCCGGAGGGCCCCATGATGGAAACGAATTCATTTCCACCTATTTGCAGATCAATTCCTCTCAAGGCCTCCAACTCGACTTTGCCCATAGAGTAAACCTTCCGAATTCCTCGCATGTCTATCATCGTGTGCACCTCAATTCCAATCAGATTTCTTCACGTGCTATTCTTCATCTCTAGCATCGAGATTTGTTGCAGAGGTTTTCAATAGACTTTCTTAAGTCTCTTACTTACACCTCGGATTTTATTCGTACCTCAGTGACTCCACCGGATCTACACTGGCTGCCCGGCGCGACGGAAAGACACCGGATAACATCCCGATAATTCCCAGAATCAACGAGGTGACCACTGCAATCTCCATAGAGATGACCGGTTTTCCCAGCCACTGTGCCCAATCGGCCTCCATGGGGATGGCACCCCAGATCTTCACAATCACAACGCAGAAGAACACCCCCAGGATCCCACCCAGAACGGTTATGATCAACGCCTCCAGTAGAAACTGGCTCATGATGTGCAGTCTTTTGGCTCCCATCGCCATCTTCACACCGATTTCCCTGGTGCGCTCCTTGACCGCCACGTACATGATGTTCGCCACGCCCACACCGGCGATCAGAAGCGTCATTCCCCCGATGACTCCCAAGAAGATCTGAAAACCCACCAGCACCTTGTTGAATATCTTTTGTCCTTCTATCACGTCCCACTCCCAGAGTGCTTCCGAGTCCTCCGGATCGAATTTATATTTTGCTCCCATGACCTTCGAAACCTTTTTCTTGACCGCCTCGATTTGCGAAGGATCCTTGGGTTGGTAGACCATGTTCTGTAAGTACTTATGTCCCCATATGGCTTTGAACGTAGTTGCCGGTATGGTGGCTTTATCCCAGTCCGGTCCGTTGTACATGCCCATCTGCATTTTCTCAATCATCACGCCGATGACGGTGAAGGGTATGTTGTTCATGACGATGGTCTTGCCCACGGCGTCTTCTTTTCCGAAGAGTCTCTCCTTGAGTTTGCTGCCCAAGAAGACTACTCTTCTTTTGTGTTTCATGTCCAGATTACTTATGAATCTTCCGCCCCTTTCCGCATAGTGCGCTCTCATATCCTCATAGCTGGGGTAGACGCCATTGACCCGCTCTGAGACGGTGTTCTTTTTGTAGGTAATTGACACCCCCCATCTGTTGTACTCGCCCCCCGCAGCTTCTATTTCCGGCACTTTTTTCTTCAAGAACTCTATGTCGTCATCTATGAAACGAATTCTTCTTCCCTTTCCCATGCCTTGATAAGCGATGGAAGTCTGCCCTCCCCACATTACCACGATGTCCTTCCCCAGGCCGTGACGGGCCTTGTTCAAGGACCTTTTCATCCCCTCCCCGAAAGCCAACAGCATTACGATGGAGATGGTACCCCAGACTATTGCCATCAAGGTCAGGGTTATCCGTTTCCTCTGCTTTTTGAGATCTCGCAGAAAAAGCCTGAGTATCAAAAGTCCCTTCACGTGACTTCTCCGTAATCTTAATGCCAGCCGCTCCGCTTTCGGCGGGGCGGGTCGCCTTTTGCGCACCCTGAAGGGTGCGACTACAACAAACACTCTAAAGCTTCAGTGCCTGCACCGGATCTAAATTGGCTGCTCTTCGGGCCGGGAAATAGCCGGAGATCAACCCTACCAATCCGAGAATGCCCACTGCAACCAGGGCCCCGGAAGAGGTGACCTGAGGCGTTCCCATATACTCCTGCAACTTGAAAAGCGGAAAAACCTTGACCACCGAGAGAGAGAACAGAAATCCAACGCTGCCGCCGACAAAAGTTATCACCAGAGCTTCGAAGATGAATTGGGACACTACATGTGCCTTCTTGGCGCCCAGAGACATCTTTATACCCACCTCCTTGGTTCTCTCCTCCACCACCACGTGCATTATGTTGGAGAGTCCTATCCCGCCCACGATCAGCGTAGCAGTCCCGATCGCCACCAGAAAGATCCTGAAGGCCAGGAAGAAATAAGTCATGAACTTCTGCATCTCGGAGGTGTCCCATAGGGACAGCGCCTCTTTATCTTCCGGATCGAATTTGTATTTCTTGCCCAGGACTTTGTAGACTTGCTCGGTCACCAACTCCGTCTGCCTGGGATCCTTGGTCTTGAATATTATGTCGTTTACATATCTATGGCCGTACATGGCGGAGAAGGTGGTGGCGGGAATGAAGGCTTTGTTCTCGTCTCGACCGCTGTAGCTGGCATCCTGCTCTTTTTCGTTCATCACTCCCACCACCAGAAAGGGGACGTGATCGATTATCATGTACTTGCCTATGGCATCCTCTTCCCCAAACAGATCCTTTTTCAATTCATTCCCGATGAACACCACCCTCTTCCTGTTGTCCAGATCGATCTTGTTTATGAACCGTCCCCCTATCTGGGCAAATATGTTTCTCATCTCTCCGAAGACCGGATGGATTCCCACCATGTTCTGGGTGACCGCATTGTCTTTGTACTTCATGTGGGTACTCCATTGGGAGTACTCCGGGCTAATCCCCGAAAGCTCCTTGATCTCCCTCTTCAGAAGAAGGGCATCTTCTTCCCTCAGGGGAATTGCTCTTCCTCTGCCGAATCCCATATATGGCTTGCTGGTTCTTCCACCCCATAAGATCACGATGCTCTCTCCCAGGCCGTGCATGGCCTTCTGATTCTGAGCATGCAGCCCCTTTCCGAAAGCCAGAAGAAGAACCACGGCGGCGGTTCCCCAGATCATCCCGAAGAGGGTCAGAAGGGTCCTGGTCTTCTGGGACCGCATGTCCCGCAAGAACTGGGACAGGTACATGGCGAGATGCATATTATGTTATCTCCTTGGGAGGCTTTTCTACCAGAATCTCCCCCTCCTTGAGTCCCTCTGTCACCTCAATGTTCAGCCCGTCGGACAGACCGGTCTTGATCATCCTCCTGTCGATCTGGCCCGTGTCGGGGTCCTTGACCTGCACGAAAGCCGTGTCCTCAACAAACTCCACCAGCCTTTCCAGGATCACCAGAATGTCTTCCTTTTTCATTATTATGATATCTGCGTTGGCCGAGTATCCCGCCCTTAGCATGGAGGGACCTGTCTGGGTGATCTTGATCTCCAGATCAAATAAAGTCGAGTTTTCCTCCTTCCTGGCTTTGGGAGAAATCTTGTAGAGTAGGCCCTGTATGGTGTCGTTGGGAAGCGCCCCGATTTTCAAAACTGCGAGCATCCCCTCTTCCAGCTTCCCTACGTCGATTTCGTCCACCGTACCCCTGAAGATTAACTCGTTCATATCCGCTAACGTGAAAAGCTCGGTCCCGGCCTGGTACGAGGTTAAAGGAACCACCGGATCTCCTACGTTTATTTTTCTCTCCAACACCGTGCCCTCGATGGAAGATTTTATTACCGATTCTATCTTTCTGCCGGCGACGTTGGTTTTTCCTCTCTCAATCAAGGATAGTCTCTCCCGGGACAGTTTCAATCTCAACTCTGCCTCCCCCGCGCCACGGGATCCCTGGTCGTAATCCTGTTGGGATACCAGCTTTTTCGCCAGAAGCTCCTTGAGCCTTAAGAACTCTTTTCTTTTATTCTCGTAGTTAACCGAGTCGATCTCCACCTGCCTTTTGGCTTCGGCATATTCCAAGGGAGTGGGATCGGGTTGAATCTCCACCAGCGGCGCTCCCCTTTTCACCGAATCTCCCATCTCCACGTATACCTTCTTCACAATGCCAGAGATTTTTGATTTGACTGAGATCTGATTCTTCGGCTCGATCTGCCCGATAGCCAGAGCCTTGTCCACAATGCTTCCCATCTCCGCCTTGATGGAGTTGTTGGCTTGCTCCTTTTTGCCGGAACCCTGAAGTGCCAGAAGCACAAACACAACCACGACAACAAAGATGCCTCCGATTATTATGGCTTTTTTCCTCATGTCTCGATTTCTCCTCTGATTAATACAAAAATTGAAATGTGATGATTAGTTTTTGGGTTTACCAATTCATATTTCTATTACGAAACTGTGCTGCCAGGGTTTCAAACCTTATCGTCGTTATTTTAGAAGCGCAACCAGAACCTAGCTGGGGTTAGCCTCTCAGTTTCTATCGGCTCTCCGCGCCGTACCGCTTTTTTGTTGTTCCGACCGTTTATGAACTCGAAAAATCCTTCCCACGTCATCTGGAGTTCCAACCTGGTCAATGGTGGCATCACCCGGCGGGTCCGGATATTTCCTTGGACTTGAATGAATTAGGCCTTTTCATCATCCCTGCCAAGGTTGGGTTTGGGCCCGGAAGGTACGGGTCAAAGAGCAAGGCAAAACTCTTATTGACAATTCGAATATCGGTGGTATATTAAAAAGAGAGGCTGTGCTACATTAGGAAAGTGAATGGATTGTGGAGAATCAATGACGGGTTGGCTTTTTCTCACACGGAAGGGGCAGCGCTTTTGTCATCTTTCCTTTTGTTCAGCTTTTCGTATTATTCAAAGAAGGACAAGATAAAACTGATTTTCTGCTGGCGCCGGCGGAGAATTGCCTGAGAAGGCATTGAGCAGAACATTTTATAAGTAGTCGGTGAGAGATCATTTGTAAACTGTAACTCTAATAAAGGAGAATCGAATGAGAAAACTGATTCTGCTTTGTTGCTTGTTCGTTCTTCTGGTTTTCTCCTTAACCTGGGCTTACAGCGTCAACCCACAGGCCAATGAGGAAGTCAAGGCAGAGTTGATCTCTGCGGATGCCTCGAAGGTGAGGGTGGAGCTTAAAGTCCCGGGAGTTCAGGTGGAAGATAAGCTTGTAGAAGGAGAAACCTATCAGCTTCTCACCATTCCAGGCGGCGGCTGGCTCACCCAGGTAGGTGATCCTCAAGTGCCGTTGTTCTGTCGGTTTGTTGCCCTCCCTCCCACCTCCGGAGTCAGAATAGAGGTGATCGAGGAGGAGAAAGAGATATTGTCCGGGAGTTTCCTGGTGCATCCGTTCCAGAAGCCTCCCATCCGTGGCGAAAATCCCGAACCGGAAGCATTCCGGTTGAATCAGGAGACTTACTCTCAAGACCAGCCTTTTCCCGGGGATTTGGTCGAAGCGGGAGAGATCTCCATTCTCCGAGACCTGCGATTGGCACCCATAAAGTTCTTTCCCGTGCAGTACAATCCCCAGACCGGAGAGGTCACCCTTTACAAACGCCTGGTGGTGGACATCCATTTCGAGGGAGCCGGTGAGAATCCCCAGCCCGATCCGAGGAACGTACTGACCAGATCCTTCCTTAAAACCTATGAGAGATTCGTCTTGAATTTCGACCAGGTCAGGGGCGGCAAGGATGTGGTGGACGGCTCCATCCTGATCATAACCTATGATAGTTTTAACGCTCAGGTTCAGCCTTTGGCCGAATCCAAGCGCAGAAGAGGATATTCTACCCATCTGGTCAACAAATCCGAAGTGGGAAATACGAACACTGACATCTACAACTATATATACACCGCGTATCATACCTGGCCGGACCCGCCGGAGTATGTGATCCTGGTGGGAGACGCTGCGCAGATTCCCACCAATACAGGGGTGGGTGGAGTGATCACCGATCACAAATACGCCACCGTGGATGGGTCCGACTACTTCGCGGATGTTCACCTGGGGCGCATTTCCGTTCAAAACCAGACCGACGCCCAGCACGTCATCAGTAAGACATTGAATTACAGGAACGACCCCTACTTAGGCCAGACCGACTGGTTCCTGAGGGGAATGACCATCTCCGGAAGCGACTATGTGGACGACTACAACGCGTTGAGATGCGGTCGGCTTATGGTTGACTACGGAGGGTTCACGTATTTCGACTCGCTGTGGTCCTCCCGCGGCACGGCCACCGCCAACAACATCACCAACGGCCTTAACCAGGGAAGAAGCTGGGTAGTCTATTTCGGGCATGGTTCCGTCACGGCCTGGACTTCCACTTCTCCCAGCTTCAGCAATTCACACATAGATGCCCTCAGCAACGGGGAAATGCTGCCGGCGATATTCAGCGTGGCGTGCAACAACGCCGAGTTCGATTATTACAGCGACTGTTTTGCCGAGCGATGGATAAAGGCAGGCTCGGTGGGGAATGAGAAAGGCGCGGTGATAATATGCGCCTCGACCGATCTTTCCTCCTTCTTCTACTCGGACACCCTGGGCAGGGGAACCTTCATAGCCTATTTTGAGGACAGCCTCTTTCATTTTACCCCTGCGGTGAATCAGGGAAAGATGTATATGTATACCTATTTCCCTGAGGGGCCGGGAGGTAGCACCGAGGAAGAGATGCAGATGTACACCACCATGGGTGATCCGGAGTTGGATCCCTGGACCTCGGTTCCGGAGAGTCTGGAGGTGACTCACCCTGACTTTGTAATAGTGGGAGCTGGCGGGACTTTCACCGTGACTGTGCAGCTTAATGGACAGCCTCTGAAGGACGCCATGGTATGTCTTATCAAGGATACCGAAGTCTACGAAAGCGCCAGAACCGGTCCGGATGGCCAGGCGACCTTGTACCCCGCTCCTGAAACTCCAGGAATCATGGATTTGATTGTAACCGGACACGATGGCTATCCCTATGAGACCACCGTTCAGGTGATTGCCCCTTCGGGACCGTACATGGTCTACTGTGGCTCGGAGATAGATGATGACAACAGCGGCGAGAGCCAGGGAAACGGCGATGGCGACGTGGATATCGGTGAGACCATTGAGATGCCGGTTATGCTTAAGAACCTGGGCGACTCCACTGGTATCCAGGTAGATGCCACCTTGAGCACCACCCACCCGCTGGTCACGGTCATCGATAATTACGAGCAGTACGGGGACATTCCGGCGAGCGACTCTGCCTTCAGTTTCGACGACTTCGATTTTTCAGTTTCTCCGGAGGTGCTGGATGGTGAGATCATCACCTTCAATCTGGACATAACTGCCCTCAACGGAGACGGCTACTGGAATTATCCTTCCCTGAATATCGTGGTTCATGCGCCGGTGCTGGCGTATATGTCCAGCATCACCGACGACATCGGGGGTGACGACGACGGCAAACCCGATCCCGGTGAGGTCTGCATCATGGACGTGGTTTTGCAGAACAGCGGAAGCCAGGGAGCAGTTAATGTGCAAGCGGAGCTGGTCTCCTATGACCCATACGTGACCGTAATGCTGGCCAACTCAGGTTATCCGGATATTCCGGCCGGGGGCAGCGGAACCAGCTTCTCATCCTATCAATTTCAGGTCAGTTCAGACTGCCCTCAGGGTTATGTAGCCGATCTGATTCTTCAGATTGGCGCCACAGGGCCCTATTCCGTCGCGGACACGTTCCGCATGATCATCGGGCAGAAGCCGATCTTGTTCGTGGATGACGACGGAGGAGACTCCTACGAGAGTTACTTCTTCAGGGCCTTAGATTCGGTTGGATTCGCATATGACGTATGGGATTACCAAGCTCAAGGTACTCCACCGGATACTGTCCTCGAGTTCTATCAGGTAGTGGTGTGGAGCACCGGAGATGACTATGGGAGCCTGACCAGTCCCAAGACCTTGACTGCCGCAGATCAGGAACGGCTCATGACTTACCTGGACAACGGAGGAAATCTGTTCCTGTCCAGCCAGGATTTTCTTCTGGACAACAATCCCAACACCTTTATCACCGACTACCTGCACATTGCTGGGCACAACGATGACGAAACCATAAAGTCGGTAGCCGGGATCATGGGCGACACCATCTCGAATGGGATGGCCTTCAGTTTGAGTTATCCTTTCTATAATTTCTCAGACCATGTGATTCCGGGAGCAGGGGCTGCGGGAATCTTTTACGAGACATCAAAGGCTGTGGCAACTCCCAGAACAGGGGTGCAGATTGACCGGTCGTCCTCACCGTCGGGGGTTGGTGCGGGTTTGGTCAACTATTGCGCCTTGCGTTATCCGGCTTCCGGACCGTCGGTCTATAAGGTGGTCTTCTTTGCGTTTTCGTTCGAGGCGGTTCCTCAAGCTCCAGCCGATCCCAATAATTCCCACACCCTGATGCGAAGGATCATGGCTTGGTTTGGCCTGGGAAGAACGACTCCTGAATACATGCACGGCGATGCTAACGGCGATGAGGTAATTGATGGGTCGGACGTGGTATACCTGATCAACTACCTGTTCCGGGGTGGGGATCCGCCGGTTCCCGTAGATGCTGGCGATGCCAACTGTGACGGCGAGGTGACCTCCGCGGATGTGGTGTATATAATCAATTATCTGTTCAGAGACGGGGATCCGCCGCCCTGCTAGTCACGTGTAAGATGGGAAAGACCTAAGCCCCGCTCCTTCTGGGCGGGGCTTCTTATTTTCAGCGTCCCGGGCGGACGACTGAATATGTTAAGGATTTTCTCTGGAGAAGAATAATCAGACCGTAAAGCAAGGTGCGGATGTTTTCTTCCTGAGATTGACACAGCGAAGCACTTTGCTTATATTTAAATAACATTCAAACGAAAAGGAAGCGTTATGATTGAGATCGACCAGACCGTATTCAAAGCCTACGATATAAGAGGGACTTACCCCGATCAGCTCAATGAAGACCTCGCTTACAGGGTGGGAAGGGCTCTGGTGGAATATCTTAAGCCCCAGAGCGTAGTGGTGGGGAGGGATATGCGACTATCCTCCCTCAAGCTATGGGAGGGGTTGGCCCGCGGGATTACCGAGGGTGGTACAAGTGTGGTTGATATCGGTTTGGTCTCCACCGATTGTTTATATTTCAGCGTGGGCAAATACGGTTATGATGCGGGGGTGATGATCACCGCCTCTCACAACCCTCCCGAGTACAACGGATTTAAGATGTGCAAGAAGGACGCGGTACCGTTAAGCGGTGAGTCAGGAATCGACCAGATAAAAAAGCTCGTTTTGAAAAACAGTTTTTCCTCCCCTCACAAGATCGGAAAGGTGGACAAGCTGGACGTGGAGGATGCATACGTGCAACACATCCTCTCCTTTGTCAACAAGGAGAAAATAAAGCCGTTCAAGATGGTTGTCGATGCTGGCAACGGGATGGCGGGGAAGATCGTACCGAAGCTTTTTTCTCATCTCCCGTGCAAGCTGATACCCATGTTTTTTGAGCTGGACGGCTCCTTTCCCCATCATCTGGCCAGCCCCATAGAGCCGGAAAACATCGCCCCTTTGAGAGACAGAGTGCTTAAGGAAAACGCGGATTTGGGAGCGGCATTTGACGGGGACGCGGATAGAATGTTCTTGGTGGACGAGAATGCCAATCCCTTGGGGGGTGACATGGTGACCGCCCTGGTGGCTAAGAATCTCCTCAGAAAAGAAAAGGGAGTCACCATCTTGTATAATCTGATTTGCTCCAAGGCCGTGCCAGAGGTGATCCAAAGAGAGGGAGGAAACTCGATTCGTACCCGGGTAGGGCATGCATTGATTAAGCCATTGATGAAAAAGCATAATGCTGTCTTTGGTGGAGAACACTCAGGACATTTCTATTTTCGGAATAATTGGTTCGCCGATTCAGGCCTGATCGCCCTATTGGTTTCTCTGGAGCTGATCTCGGAGGAGAACCAGCGTCTTTCAACTTTAGTGAAATCCATTGATCCTTATTTTCGCTCGGGAGAGATCAATAGCCAGGTCGACGACATTCCCCAGAAACTGCAACAGATCGAGCAATGTTACTCTCGCGGCAAGATCGACCATCTGGACGGGCTGACCATTGATTTCGAAGACTGGTGGTTCAATCTAAGGCCTTCAAACACCGAGCCCCTGCTTCGCCTGAACGTAGAAGCGACCTCCAGAAAGATTCTACAGCAGAAAAAGGATGAGCTTCTGAAGCTGATTCGCGGTTAGGGCACTGTCTTAGCCGGATTCGGACAGAAAGTCGGGGGTGAAGCTTCTCCTTACCGGGACTGTTCCTGCCACAAAAAAAGCTCAAGGAATTGTCAGAAATTTCGATAATATAAATGCATCTTTCTCAATAAGGGAAGTTGCCTATGGAGACGGATCAGATTTCGAAAAAGACAGAGACGCCGACCAAGGCTACACCACAGATTCTGGTTGTGGATGACGACGACCGCATCCGCTGCTTGCTCATGGATACACTCTCCGCCCTGGGATATAATGCGTCAGGCGCGAAAGACGGTGAAGAGGCCCTTTCTATGCTGGAGACAGACAGGTTCGACCTGGTCATCGCTGACATCAGGATGCCTAAGGTAAATGGGCTCTCCCTGCTCAAAAGCGTCAAAGGCAAAGACCCCCTTCTGCCAGTGTTAATAATCACCGGCTACAACTTTACCTACACCAAAGACCAAGCCATGGAAAGTGGTGCCGACGGCTTTCTGGCCAAGCCCTTCAGGATTGGTAAGATCGAAGAGTTGATGCGGAAGGCGTTGGGATTCAAAGCCACAGGAAATGACCAGCCCTATAGGCTCAAAAAGATTCTGGTGGTGGATGACGATGATCAGCTCCGCGACATGCTCCTGGAGGTTCTGGGGAGTCTAGATTATTTTCCCATCGGAGTGAAGGACGGCCAGGAGGCTTTGAGTCAGCTCAAGATTCAGGATTTTGATCTGGTTGTGTCCGATATACGCATGCCCAAAATGGATGGTCTTGCCCTTCTGAAGAACATCAAAGAGAAGGACCCTGAGCTTCCGGTGGTTATGATCACCGGCTTTCCTTCCATCTGTCCTGTGCAGAAAGTCATGCAGGAGGGCGCAGATGGGTACTTGGCCAAACCCTTCCGTATCGAGAAGATTGATCAGCTGATGCGCGATCTCTTATCCACCGAAAGAGAGACGGACTCCGCTTCCTCATGAAATCGTAGCTCTTGGGTCAATGTCGGTAGGTCCCCGCAAATCGACATCTTTGTTCTCTGATCGCCAGAACAGTCACGACTCTGCCGCTCATAGGGTTCCCTGACCTGATGATTCTGGATCGGCTTTTTTCTGAGCGCGATACCTTGGCGCCAAGCCTCAATGATGGCTTATCGACCCGTGCGCACCCGGAAAATGCCGGACAAGGCTTCTCGATAAAGCCCACCTGGTTTTTGTCTTGACAGGCCTCGGACCTTGTGTTATCATCCTGCTGCGGCATGAAAATATAGTCAGGACTTAAACATGCCTATATCGTTAGAAGATGTCGAACACGTGGCCAACTTAGCCAAGTTGGAGCTTTCCCCCGAGAAGAAGATCAAGTTCCAGAAGGACCTGGATAAGGTCATAAAGTATATTGACCAGCTAAATAAGCTGGACACAAAAAACGTGCCTGTAACGTCACATGTCATCCCGATACAGAACGTTCTCAGGGAAGATAAGGTTTTGCCTTCGCTCTTAAGGGGGAAAGCGTTAGCCAACGCCCCCAAGAGAAAAGACGGGTTTTTCAAGGTGCCAAAAGTGATCGGATAAAAGTATCTGAAGCTTGAATCTCATGAGATGGCGGTCTCAAGGTTTGGGATCGCCATAATTTTTGTTGACAAGCAAGTGGTAGTTTGCTAAAATGCGGGTTGAATTTTAATTTTCTGGCATCTTCAGAGTTCATAGGGAAAAAGATGAGGAAATCAAGAGTTATCGGGATAATTCCTGCCAGGTTGGACTCCAAAAGACTTGCCGGGAAACCTTTGATAAAGATTCATGGGAAGCCTTTGATACAATGCGTTTATGAGAGTGCGGCCAAGTCGAGAAGTTTGGATCGGCTGATGGTGGTGACAGATTCCTCCAGGATCTCGGATCTGGTATTCGCCTTCGGAGGAGAGGCTTACGTAAGCTTGAGGAATCACCCCACCGGCAGCGATCGAGTGGCCGAGGTGGCAAGGAATTTGAACTGTAACCTGGTGATAAACATCCAATGTGATCTGCCCCATTTCCCGCCTACTCTGATTGATGTTTTGGTCTCTTCCATGTTGAGGGAAAAAGGCACCTGGATGGGCACCCTGGCCACCAGGATAAATGACCCCGCCAGGTTGAAGAATCCAAACGTGGTAAAGGTAGTATTGGATAAAAACGGGTTCGCCCTGTACTTTTCCCGTTATCCCATTCCCTTCATAAGGCAGGCTGACACCTCCAGCAGGGGGGCCGCTCCTGCCAGAATGGATGTGCGAAGGTTGACCTTTTATGAACACATAGGAATGTACGGATTCAGAAAGGATTTCCTTATGAGGTTTTCTTCTTTGACGCAAACGCCTCTGGAGAAGTCGGAGCGTTTGGAGCAGCTAAGGGCCTTGGAGAATGGCTATAGGATCAGGGTTTATCTGACCGGGTATAAGCCTGTAACTGTAGATGTGCCTTCCGACCTGAAAAAAGTGAGGGCACAGAAAGGAGGGGCGGTGAGGTGAAAAGCCAAAAAAGAAAGGCGAAATACATATTCGTGACCGGCGGGGTGGTCTCCTCTCTGGGGAAAGGGATTGCCTCAGCCTCCATGGGGTTTTTGCTGAAGAAAAGAGGGTTGAAGGTAAACATCCAGAAATTCGATCCTTACATAAATGTCGATCCCGGAACCATGAACCCCTTCCAGCACGGGGAGGTTTTTGTGCTGGACGACGGTGCCGAGACGGACTTGGACCTGGGACATTATGAGAGATTCATCGACGAGAATCTGGCCAAGGATAACAATCTCACCTCTGGGCAAATATACGATGCGGTCATTGCCCGGGAAAGACGCGGTGATTATTTAGGTTCCACCGTGCAGGTCATTCCTCACATAACCAATGAGATCAAGGATCGGATAAAAAAGGTGGGCCGGATAAATGGTGAGGTGGACGTGGTGATTACCGAGATCGGAGGAACCGTCGGAGATATAGAAAGTCTCCCCTTTCTTGAAGCCATCAGACAGATGGGGTTAGAGTGCGGTCCCCAGGGCACCTTGTTCATTCATCTGACGTTGGTTCCGTATATTGATTCAGCCGGAGAGGTTAAAACCAAGCCCACCCAACACAGCGTGAAAGAGCTGCGGGAGATCGGCATTCAGCCTAACATACTTCTTTGCCGCACGGCCCAGCCATTGACTAGGCAGATCAAGGAGAAGATCGGGCTTTTCTGCAACGTTCCCAGCCAGGCGGTGATTCAAGCCATCGACGTTGATTGTATCTACGAGGTCCCCATCCTTTTCCACAAGGAAGGTTTGGATGACCTGATAATACAGCATCTCGACCTTAAGTGTGGGGAGCTGGACATGGAGAGCTGGATAAAGATGGTGAAGAAGATAAAGAGTCCCGCCCAGCAGGTCAAAATCGGAGTCTGCGGCAAATACACCCATCTTAAAGACGCCTACAAAAGCATAATAGAGGCTTTTGTTCACGCAGCGGTGGAAAACAATGCCCGAGTGGATTTGAAATGGATCAATTCTGAAGCGGTCACTCATCAGAACGCCAAAGAGAATTTTGAAGATATCGACGGGCTTTTGATTCCGGGCGGATTCGGAGAGAGGGGCATCGAGGGAAAAATCGAAGCAGCAAGATACGTGCGGGAACATCAGATTCCATATCTGGGCATATGCCTGGGAATGCAGTGCGCGGTGATAGAGTTTGCCCGCAATGTCTGCCACATGGAAAAAGCTAACAGCTATGAGTTCGATCAGACCACCCCTTATCCGGTGATCCATCTCATGCCGGATCAGGAGAAGATAACGGATATGGGCGGGACCATGCGGCTGGGCGCTTATCCCTGTATTCTGGAGAAAGACAGTCTGGCCTACAAGGCGTACGGGGAAGTGAATGTCAGTGAGCGTCACCGCCATAGATATGAGTTCTACAACAAGTTCAGGGAGGAGCTGACTAAAGCCGGATTGAAGCTCTCGGGACTCTCCCCGGACGGCAGGCTGGTGGAGATAGTCGAGCTTTCAGGCCATCCCTGGTTCGTGGCGGTGCAGTTTCATCCGGAGCTAAAATCCCGGCCCACCAGAGCCCACCCTCTGTTCAGGGATCTGGTCAAGGCAGCCTTGAAGTACAGGAAATCAGGAAGATCGACTCCCCGTGAGGAGAGGGAATCGGTCAAGAGATAGCAGTGGGTGTTTCGGTCGGAAGAACCTCTTTCTGTTTCGAGATTAATCTCTTGCTTGGAATCCCAGTGCTGATTCTTGGACGCAGGGCCAGAAGAGGCAAATCAGCTGAAAAGGTGGTGAGGTGCTATCCTGAAGCAAAGGTGGGCAGTAGTGGGCTTCAGCCTGCGAGAGATGTGATAAAGTCTGAGGACTTCTTATCTTCTCATCTGATTGAGAAGACCGGATCACTCGGTTAGTTTCGGCTTTTCATTGCCGCTGCATTCATCTTTTCGCCTAATCGAGAATGCTTTATTTTTGGGCAATCCTGATTTACCTTTTGGTCTTGATCGGTGTGGGGGCAATCCGATCCAGAAGAGTCAAGACTCAGACCGACTTCATGGTAGCAGGACGAAAGCTCTCCGCCCCGGTGTTGGTGGGAACGCTCCTGGCCACCTGGATCGGGTCGGGGAGCATCATCGCCAGCGCAGGTCTGAGTTACAGGAAGGGCTTCCCCGCCTTGTGGTTTGATGCCGGTGTCTGGGTGGCCATCATAGTCCTTTACTTCATAGCTGGGCGGGCAAGAAAACTTGCCCAGTTCACCGTGCCGGATGTCCTGGAGATCAGATACAGCAAAGTCGCCCGGATTCTGGGAAGCCTCACCACCATCATCGCGTACACCGCTATAGTAAGCTACCAGTTCAAAGCCGGCGGCATGGTGCTCAATATGGTAATTGGAATTCCCACCGATCAGGGGATAATCCTTACCGCGGTCTTCGTAATAGCCTACACCGCATTGGCCGGAATGATCTCGGTCGCCTACACCGACGTGGTGAACGGCGTGGTCCTGCTTCTGGGATTCATAATCGGCTTCCCTTTCCTCCTGAAATTGGCTGGAGGTTGGGGGAATATAGCCGCAACACTTCCGCCGGAGAGATTTCAGATTCTGGGCACCATGACCATCTGGGAAGCGCTGGGCTATTCCCTTCCCACCATGCTCCTGCTGTTGGGCGAATCCAACATGTACCAGAGATTTTTCTCCGCCAGAAATGAAAGAGCCGCAAAAGCGTCCGTCGTGGGATGGATTTCGGGTACCATCTTCGTTGAGACTTTGATCGTTGTATTGGCAATAATCGGAAGCAGCGTCTTCCTGGACATAAATCCGGAAACCGTGATTCTGCATTCCGTGCGACATGGATTGTCACCTGTCATCGGCTGCGTTTTGCTGGCTGCCATCGTGGCGGTGATCGTCTCTACGGCTGATTCATTTCTGCTGGTTCCTTCGACCAATATCATGCGGGACATCTACCAGAGGTTTATCAACCCGGACGTGTCCCAGAAAAAGATGGTGCTTTACTCGCGGATAGTGGTGATTGCCTTGGGGATAGTTGCTTTCATCCAGGTAAGATTCTTCACCACGGTTCTGGCTATGGCTCTTTACGCTTACACCATGTACGGAGTTGGAATCACCCCGGTGACTCTGGCTGCATTTTTCTGGAAGAGAGCCACCCCCACTGGCGGCGTTTGCTCAATCGCGCTGGGCATGGTGACCACAATAAGCTGGGAGCTTTTGGGAAAGCCTTTTGACGTACCCACCGTTTACCCGGCGCTCATCCTCTCAGTATCCAGTTTGATCATAATAAGTCTGCTGACTCCCAGGCCCAAAGAGGAAAAATGGAGACCGTTTTTTCAGAAATAGATTCTTAAGGAACTGGTAAAGTAGGCGTTTTGAATACCTCAAGCTCTGTCCCCCTCTCCCCCGCCTCTGACGGGATCTTCGACATGAAATGGAGAGGGGGAACAGATGGGGGGAGAGGTTCAAGTACCAAAGTCCGATGTCAGTAGCCATCTTCGGGGAGACGCCAAGATCTTAACCAAAAGGAGGTGCGAGTCATGAGGAAGCTCAACCTGGTTTTAGTTCTCTTTTGTCTGATTCATTTATCACTTTTCAACTGTGTGAGGAAAAATATGGAGGATCAAAAATTCCAGCAGCTGGTGGACGAGTTTCTGGAAGGCTTTTATCAAGCTCATCCCGTCTGGGCAACTTACATAGGAATGCACAAGTATGATGATCTAATCGATGACTATTCCGTGGAAGCTATTCAGGCAGAGATTATGCGGCTGCGATTTATCAGGGAGAAGATGGAGTCTATCGACACCCTGAGGCTTAGTGCCACGAACAAGGTGGACTACAAGGTCCTGGAGAATGAGATTGACAGTCAGCTGTTGCGATATGAGGAGTTGAGACCTTTTGAGAACAGCCCGGTGATGTACACCCGCCTGATCGGAAGTGCGATAAACTCGTTGATCACCCGAGAATTCGCGCCCCTGAGCGAGCGTCTGAGAAAGGTCATGTGGCGGCTCAAACGGATATCCATTCTGGTCCGACAGGCCAGAACCAATCTTAAGAATCCGCCGGAGATTCAGACCCAAACCGCTATCAAGCAAAATCGGGGTAACATCAACCTGATAAGAAGTGATCTGCCCAAGGTCCTGGAGAGACTTCCTGCCTGGAAGGACAGCCTTGCACGACCTATCGAACTGGCCGTCAAGGCTTTGACAGGCTTCCAGGAGTTCTTGGAGAAAAGTCTTCTGGATCGATCCACAGGTGATTTCAGACTGGGCAAAAAACTCTTTGAGAAAAAGCTGAGGTTGACCCTCCAGTCTGACCTTGCTCCGGGAGAGGTAATCAGAAGGGCTGAAGCGGAGATACTTGCCGTAAGAAAACGCATGTTTGAGCTTGCCCAGCCTTTACATGAGAAAATGTTTCCCGGCCGCCAACTCAGAGAAACAGGTAAGGACCTGGAAAACGTGATCATAAAAGGCGTCTTGGATGAGATTGCCAAGGATCATCCTAAGAAGGACGAGCTTTTGGCTGTTTGTCGCCAGAATCTCAAAGAACAAGAAGAATTCGTGAGGCAAAAGGATCTGCTGGATCTGACCGGCATTAACCCGCTGGAGGTTGATTGGACGCCTGAATTCTCGAGGGGTGTGGCGGTGGCTGGATTGGATTCCCCCGGCCCGCTGGACAAGAATCTTAAGTCCTTCTACAGAGTTTCCCCCGTACCGGAGGACTGGACAGATGAGCAGGTGGAGTCCTACCTGCGCGAATATAACAATTACATGTTGAAAGACTTGTGTATTCATGAAGCCATGCCGGGTCATTATGTGCAGGGATTCTATGATAATCAGTTCCCATCTTTGGTCAGAACGATCTTCGGCAATGGTCCCTTCATAGAGGGGTGGGCAGTTTATTCTGAGAGGATCATGATTAATTCGGGATATCTGAACTACGATCCACGCATGGAACTTACTCAGCTCAAGATGTACCTGAGGGCGGTCATCAACGCTATCCTGGATGCTAGGATTCATGCCGGAGATATGACCAAAGAGGAGGCCATTCAGTTGATGATGGAAGAAGGATTTCAGGAACGGTCTGAGGCGGAAGGAAAATGGGTACGAGCCAGCCTTACTTCCACCCAGCTCTCCACCTATTTTGTAGGATTTCAGGAGGTTCTGGACTTAGAGAAAGCTTATCGTGAAAAGGTGGGAGAGAACTTCTCTCAAAAGGAGTTCAACCGTAAACTTCTGAGTTACGGTTCGCCACCGGTGCGGTTCTTGAGAGAAATCATACTTCAAGGTTCTTAGATCTCGAGAACTTGAGGGTGTAGCTTCAACTCCACCCTCTTTCCGGGTTTGGGGCGGGATAAGTTCCCGCCCTATGTTCTGGGAGAAGCACGGTAGGTCGGTTGGTCCCAAGGACTACCTGACACTCTCGTTGGGCAGCCTGCGGCAGCCCGCTCTGCCAATGCCCTGTTAATGTGGCCTGCTTTTCCATCTGTCGTGCATCCAAAGCCATTGATCGGGGTATTCTCTTATAATCGATTCAAGCACTTGGGTGCATTTTTGGGTAACAGCAAGGACATCCTTCTCACGGTCATCGGAGAGAGCAAGCTCTACACGGGGCTTGACGATTATCTTGTACCTGTTCTTGCCCTTTCTCACTATTGCCATGGGGATGATGGGAGAACCGGTCTTGTACGGGATAAGGATTGGCCCGACCGGAGCTCGTGCCGGCTTTCCGAAGAAATTGACATACGCTCCTCTCACCCGGGTGGAATCCTGATCGGCCAGCACTCCCAAAGCTCTGCCCTCTTTCAAAGCCCTGATGATTGGCTTTACTCCAGCGCTGGTGGGGATGTTCTCCAGACCGACGCTTTCCCGGTTTTCCACTAAGAGCCGATCCAGTCTGGAATCATAAAGCTCCCGCCCGATCACGGACACACTATAAGCGCGGAGCGAAAACCAGGCTGCCAGAAGTTCAAAGTTGCCAATGTGTCCGGTAAGGGCAATAACACCCTGACCCAGTTTGTACGCCCGATCGAAATGTTCCAATCCTTCTATCTCGACGATCCTGTCAATATCCTCCCATTTCATTTTTCTCAAGCGCACAGCATCGGCTACATTCTTGCCAACATTTTCAAAGACCTTGGAACCTAACTCCCTAAGTTCCTTTTTATTCTTCTGATCTCCGAAAGCCTGACTCAAGTGGGAGAGGGTTCTCCTTCTGGCATCGTGGATTAAGACAAACGCTAACTTGCCCAAGCCGCCCCCAACAGAGATGGCTAAGTTCCTTGGCAGGAAGTTGAGAAGGGAAATGATTGAAGTAATGAGTCTATATAAAAACCAATTCTTGATTCTCTTTCTTATCCGTCTGGTTCTCGAGCTTGACATAGTGCCATTTTTCACTCCGGCCTGTATCGGCTCACACCACTCCCGCTTTGAGTATATCGTGAAGATGGATTATTCCGATGGGTTCCCTTTTCCCGTTGGTGATTATCAGTGAGGTGATGGCGTATGATTCCATCATATTCAAAGCCTTTGCTGCCAATTCCTCTCCATCGATGGTCTTAGGGTTTTTTGTCATCACCTGCTTGGCTTTGAGGGAAAAGATTTCGTCTGTCCTTTCCACCAGCCTCCTCAAATCCCCATCCGTAAAAATGCCCACCAGCTCGCCCTTCTTGTTGACTACCGTGGTAGTTCCCAGCCTCTTGGAGGTCATCTCGAGTATCACCTGTTTCATGTCGGTCTCCTGGGAGAGGTGGGTGCGCCAACGGGCCAGACGCGGCCAGGCGGTGAGCAGTGACTCGTGAACCACTTCGACTCGGCGGTGAGCCTGCTCGCCCCTCGGCTCACGGTGGAGAACCGAACCGAGCTGATCGGCGCCGCGAACAAGTTCATCGACACGGCTGCGCCCTGGAAGCTC
>CAYGCR010000040.1:0-28072 GCA_964348415.1 uncultured Ignavibacteria bacterium
GGGCCTCGGACATGGTCATCATCCGGTTACGAACCAGAGTATCTCCGGTCACCGGGTCGGTAATATGATGGAAGACGCTGTGCCTGGTATAAATATCGGGAAAAGGGTGGAGGTAGGTGTTATTCCAGAACGAGCTCACGCTGCAGTACGCAGAAGGATTGGTGCGGGTCCAGGCTAGCGGAACGACGAATGCGCCAATGGAATCAGTCTCGTGGGTGACGATGTCGTTGGTAACCAGTAGGGGGAACTGAACGGTATAGGGTCCTGCGCCCACATCCACCTCACAGTCGTAGCAGGTGAGGTTCAGGGTATCACATTCTCCGTGGTCGCTGGTATCCTCGGGACACTGGGCCCAAGAAAAACCAAGCGGCACCATCAGCAGGAGCAGTATTACAGCTCCTGAGGCAAAAACACGTTTCATTTCCTTACTCCTTTCTTTGGATAGGTTTTACGATCCAAATCTGAAAAGGGGGTTGCACTTTCAGTCACATAATTCACCTCCTCTTGACAATGATAAGGTCACCTCAGCCTATTGTTTAAATATTGTCTCTTCGTGCTGCTCCTGTCTTCGCGTTTCTGTTTCTCATGTCACCTACCCGTAAACACACCAGCTTTCAAGAGCCAATCGACGGAAGTCCCAATCACTCAGCCCGTATCTGTCATAATTTCCTCAATTGACGTCGCTACTCTTGCCGAAAACGGCACCCATCTCCGCACGGGGACAGCATTGGCGAAAAGATACTTCTCCAGAGCAAGCTTATCTTTCCCCAACTCGGATATCCCCTGCCTCGTGTCCGTGTTAACCAATCCCGGCCCCCTGAATTCCAGAGACCGACACGAGTCATCCGGTCACCCCCACACCTGCCCGTTCACTCAAAGTCAAGTGACCCCAGCCAACAGAATGCAGTCGCTTTCCTCTCCGTGGGCGCTTTTTCTCCCTTTGGCCTATCCTGCAGAGGAATCCCCGCCCTTCCCCTTTCGTGGTCAATAATGCCTGGACTCTTACAGTACGGCCTTTCCTTCCTTCCTGCTATGGCGGGGTGCTTTTTCCCTCTCGCCAACAGACCTCAACCCTCAAAAAAACAAGCACCGTCTTTAACTAATTTAACCTCCCCCGCCCCTTTTGTCAAGCATTTTTCCCACATCCGCCGCCAAACTTCAGCCGGCCATGCTGACCCGGCTGGTAAAGTCAAATGGTACAAGCCACATCCGTGAACCCGCACCAATGCGTCCGGCCAGACGAACCCCGGTTTCCAACAGTTTTTTCGCCCACTTTTAAGAAGGTAGCAAGCAGCCAATGCGTGCGCGGCTACGGAGGGCTAAGAGAAAGCGCGCAGCATCCCAAAAGATGCTTTTCAGGCCGCCAGCTCACTCAAGAACCGTTTATTGGAGTAAAGAAGACCTTAAACCTCGGTGCGGCACCTTAGGCAGTTTGGAAGCGGAATGCAGGAAACGGTTGGAGCTTTGAGCGGCGCGAAATAGACCGCTCCCCATGGGCTACGACTAAGAGCAGCAAAGGGTTGCCAGCTAACTCGTAACCTATGAAGACCCGAGAACGTGCCAGTAGACTTGAAACGGAATTGAAGCGAATTGGCGAGATCGGCAGGTAAGACGCTGGCAGCCACCAAATTAAAAAAGCGGGAAACGGGGCTCGAACCCGCGACATTCACCTTGGCAAGGTGACGCTCTACCAACTGAGCTATTCCCGCTTGATCTACTCTGGAGTAATATATGTCAGCTCCGACGCCTGTCAACACCTTTCTGTCAGCACTACCTGGCAAGTAAAGCATAGCGGCGCAGGGACTCGAACCCCGGACACGTGGATTATGATTCCGCTGCTCTAACCGACTGAGCTACGCCGCCATTATCCTGTTTATCTATAATCAAAACGAATGTCTTTGTCAAGATAAACATCGGCAGATCCGGAACACGTCTTCTCAAGAAAATTGGCTGAGGTTCACGGGTATTATGACGATCCTGACCAGTAATCCATTTGAATGCAATTTCATTAACCATTGCCGTAGAATCGACTAAGACGAAGCCTGGGGATACCTTTGCCTTCGTGGTGCTCGACTAGATGGCAAGGTCGTCAAAGGGTCACCTGCTCCCCCAGATCGGGAACCAGCACGTCTTGAATCCCCAAGGCTTTGATGCTTTCGGCCAAAGCTTTGGATTGTTCCTCCTCTCCGTGCACCACAAAAACAGCCTCCAACGAGTCCTTGGTATTCTTAACATATTCCAACAGCTCACTTTTGTCCGCATGAGCTGAGAATTGGTCAAACACTTCGACTCTTGCCTTCAGCTCGTATAGATCTCCGAAGATTCTCACCTTCTCCTGTCTTTGGACGATTCTCCGACCCAAGGTATCTTCTGCCATGAACCCCACCACCAGAATGGCATTCTTTGAGTCCTCGATGTTGTTTTTGAGGTGATGGAGAATTCTGCCCGCTTCGCACATGCCCGAGGCAGAGATTATGACACACGGCTCGTCGAGCTTATTCAGTTTCTTTGACTCTTCCACGTCCCTGACGTAGTTAACGTTTCTCCAGCCGAACGGATTCTGATGGAGAGCTATCATCTGATTCGTTTCCCTGTCAAAGCATTCTGGATGCAATCTGAATATCTCGGTCACATCCACCGCCAGAGGGCTGTCCACGAAGATCTTGATTCCGGGGATTCTTTTTTTGTTCTGCAGTCTGTGAAGACAATAGACTACCTCCTGGGTACGTCCCAGAGAGAAGGCCGGAATGATAATTTTGCCTCCGCTTTGAACAGTCTCATTTACTACTCCGGCCAGTTTTGTTTCAGTTCCTGTGATGTCCTCATGCAGACGGTTGCCGTAGGTGCTTTCTATGATCATGAATTGAACATCCTTGACCATGCCTGGATCTCTCAGTATCGGCAGGTTCTTCCTTCCCAGATCGACAACGTAAGCCACTCTCATGTTTCTTCCGTTTTCCTTTACGTCGAAAATCGAAAGCGCGGAACCAAGAATATGTCCGGCATCATAAAACGTGAGCTTGATGTCCGCGGAGACATAGAATCCCTTCTCGTAACCGATTCCCCGGAACAGCGAAAGCGCTTTCTCCACGTCGTCAATGCCGTACAGCGGTTCAATGAGAGGTTCCCCTTTTCTATCTTTTTTCTTATTCAGATATTCGGCGTCTTTCTCCTGGATGTAGGCACTGTCCTTGAGCATGGCCACACAGAGATCCCGGGTGGCGAAGGTGGAGTAGATACTATTTCTGTATCCCTGTTTCACCAAGCCGGGCAGATTACCGGAATGATCAATATGAGCATGCGAAAGCACCACCCTCTCTATGCTTTTGGCATCGAAAGGAAGATTGCGATTCCGGCGATTGGATTCTTCTCTTCTTCCCTGAAAAAGCCCGCAATCTAAAAGTACTCTCTTTCCGTTTGACTCGATTATGTGGGCCGACCCGGTGACTGACTTTACTGCACCCAAAAAACTTATCTTCACGGCTCCTCCTTTACAATCAGGCCGAAAATACGCCTGGAGCCTCCTTCGGTCAAGTGAAAACGGTGAGTTCAGCGAATCCACTTTCCACCGATGTGGAGAGAGCAAAGTCCGCCGCAAGATCTTCCGCCGGAGGCTGACGTTTGCCAGTGCGGTTTCTGGTTGGACTTTAATGGCGAGAGGAGACAAAAAGAGCGGTATAGACGCAGATTTATTCCGTCTTTAATCTTTCAATTAGTTGTTTGATGTAGTCAGCTCTTGGGTCGTTGGGTTGCATCTGGACGTATCTTTGGTAGGCAGAAGCCGCCTCCTTTTTTCTGCCCAGACCTTCGTAGGTCAGTCCGAGCTGATAATATCCCAGGGCGAAACCAGGGTCTATCCGCAAGAGCAGGTTGATTTGCTTTAATGATTCTCTCAGTTTTCCCTGCTGATAATAGATATGTGCCAATCCATAACGTGGTTCGACGAAATCCTTATCTGTGGAAATGGCCCTGTTGTAAAACGAGACAGCTTCATCGGCATCCCCAAACTGGGCATGCAAGATTCCCAGACTGGTAAACACCTTCGGGCTGTCCATTCCCAGTTTCACAGACCTTTCATAGAACTCCTTTGCTGTTTTGAACTCTTGTTTTTGCATGTACATGTCGCCTAAGTATGCGTAAGCTTTTCCGTAGTCTGGTTTCAACTCTATGGCTCTCTTCAATTCCGTCTCAGCTCTTTGGAGATCTCCTTTTTTAATGTAATAGTGGGCTAAACCGTAGTGCGCTTCAGCAAAATTCGGCGAGATCTGCACGGATTGTGTCAATTGCCGATAAGCTCGTTCAAGATCACCCGCTTGCAGAAGTTCCAATCCCTGGTTGGCCAGTTCGACCTCAGGAAATTTCTCTTTTATCATTCCATTCTCTCGATCCACCTCTTCTCGCTTGCCCATTCTGTCGAAGTAAGCGGCCAGAATGAAATGCCCGTTGCGGCTTTTCCTGAGGTCAAGATCTAGAAGGTTTCTGAATCGAGCTACAGACCTGTCAGGTTCGGCGTTTATGAGTACCCAGGGTAGAGCAAAAAGGAAAGCAACCACAATCAAGTTGAGCTTTAGATAGCTAATGTTTGGCTCGGGCGGGACCCGGCTGAAAACATATAAAGCCAAGGTTACATATCCCAGCCCCGCACTGGCAAAAAGATCCCAATCTCTTGATGCTCCCAGCCCGGGATTGATGAGGAAATTGAAAAGAAGTTGTGCCAAAGATACGATCAGCAGGAATTGGAATATGCGGTCTTCTGACCTTAAGGGTTTTGGTTTTAGGATCACAAAAGTCAGAAACAAAGCCAAACCCACCGGTGAGATGAGAAGTTGCTGATTTATGAAATCCAGAACATGCGAAAGGGAAAATAAGGTATAATCCGGCCCGGTGTAACCCCCGTGCAGAAGCGGAACAAAGTAGCTGAGAGCAAACCACCTGTACTGGCGGACATATAAGAACAAAACCCCAAGTAGCAGTAACAGAAAGAAAAGTGCAAGCACCGCTTTTGTGCTCTTCAGCGACTGACCTAGGCTTTTGCCTCCTTCACCGAACCAGAACAGGAATAGCACGGAGGGGAACAGATATAAAGAGGACAAGTGCAGCGGTAAAAGCAAAAGGAAGATTATCACCGGAGTCAGAATCTTTCCTTCTCCGCGCAGGAACTTCAGAGAATAGAACAGATAGATCAGTACGCCGCAGAAGAGCGGAGGATAGTGCTCAGCGTAACCAAAAAAAAGTTGCGCGCCTCCCATGAATATCAAACTGAGAAACACGAACAGTTGCGTGGATGGCTTCTTTGTCAAAAGAAAGGCCGTCTTGAGGGCGAAAATGACATAAGTTACGCCGCTTATGTAGCTGACCAGAGCATAGACTGCTGCTCCGTCTAGATCAAGGAGTGGATGGAGAAACTTATACGAAGATAGATAAATCCAGATGGCCAGAGGTTGACTCCAATTTGCCAAAAGAAGGCCAGCATTGATGTTTTCCAGAATCTGGAAACCATCACCGAGTAGGTGAACTTTAGTCCTAAGAAGATGGAAAGCTGTAACGGAAGTCACCGCGGTAAGCGCATATCCAAGATATTTTCGTCTCTCCATCAGAGAGCTGAAGGCTTCCACAACCGTGAGTGTGAGGAAGTTCCGAACCCTTAGATTTACTTCAGGAATGAAGAGTCCCAACGCGGTAGCAATCACCGCGGTTCTGAGCCAGAGGGGGAAGTATGCCCAGTGATTAATACCCCACAGTCTCTGTTCGGGGAAGAAGGAACTAATCCATAAAAGAAACAGCAGGAGCAAGACAAATCCAATGGTTGCACTTGACCACGGCCTTGATTTTGCCTTAAGTCTGACTCTCTTTTTGGTATCCGGGTGTCTTTTCTTAGCCTTCATGACTTAGGAATTGTTATCGTGGCGCCGGGTATCAGCCCGGCCGGCTTTTCTTCGCCGTGGCCAGTCCTAATCTGTTCCAGAGCGAAGGGATAAGCTTTGATTGTGCTTCACATAGAGTAGCCGCTACCCGGAACGTTCGAGCGCATAAACATGAAGGATACGTACCCCAAAACGCCGAGAAACAGTCCAAGTACAGCCAGCAGCCTAATTAGGAGAGTGCCGCATTTTCCCCGGGCCCTCTCCAGGCTTACACCGCCTGCTCCTATTGCTCCAATTACAAGAGGTAGACTTACTATGTGCAGGGAAGGAACAAGCGTGAAACCGCAAGATACGATTCCCCAAAAGACGCTCAAGATGGAAAGTACCAAATAGAGCTTTCCCCGGGTAAGCCCAGGACGGGGGAGAGCCAGGACGAGCGAGTATCCACAGGTTTTGCAGAAAGTTACCGAATTAGTCAAATACGTCTGGCAAAAAGGGCATATCCGCACGGAAATCTCCAGACTGTGTCGCTTTGGGTGTCGTATATAGACGATGTGCGTGCTTTCACGTAATTTGCTTGTCTTAGTACCTGGCGGATGTTATATTAGGCAATCCGAGTGCGTTTGTCAATTGCTCTTTTCGAGTCGAGTCTTATGCAGCATGAATTCTCCAGGGTTATGAAGACGTTAGACGACGTCGTGACACTTGCCAAAAGGAACGGTCCCAAAAGAGTGGCCGTAGCTCAGGCGGAGGACGAGGGGGTGCTTCTTGCTTTGGAGCAGGCCCGGAAAGAGAAGATAGTGGATGGGATTCTGGTGGGCAGACAGGAGAAGATACACAGACTTGCCCAGAACAGCGAAGTTAACATTGGAGAGTTCCAAATTAACCACGAGGATGACGGATTTTCTGCCACCTTGAAGTGTTGTGAGCTTGTGAACGCGGGAGAGGCAGATCTGGTGATGAAGGGATCGGTGGGAACCGCCCATTTCATGAAGGCAATCTTGGACAAGGAAAAAGGCTTGGGTACGGGCAGGCTTCTCAGTCACGTGGCGGTCTTCGAACTTCCTACATACTCCAAACTTCTGATGATCACCGATGCCGCCATAAATATCGCACCCACATTGAGCCAAAAGGCTCAACTGGTTCAGAATGCTGTTGATGTTGCCCACTCGTTGGGAATTGAGCTGCCGAACGTGGCCTGCGTCGCGGCGGTGGAAAAGGTCTACCCGGATAAGATGCCTGCTACTTTAGACTGCGCCTGCCTTTCCATGATGGCAAAGCGGGGCCAGATCAAAGGGGCAATGGTGGACGGCCCGTTTGGCTTGGACAACGCCGTGTCCAGAGAATCGGCCAGGATAAAGGGGATGGAAAGCCAAATGTGTGGAGACACTGACATAATCTTGTGTCCTGACATTGAAGCTGGAAACATGGTCTATAAGACGTTAGTCGAGTTCGCCCAGGCAAAGTGTGCTGCCGTCGTGGTGGGGAGTAGGGTCCCAGTGGTCTTAACATCCCGGGCCGATTCACACGAGACCAAGTTCACCTCCCTAGCTCTGGGCGTGGCAAGCTGTCACAAATAGGAGATGAGCAGAAACTAACTTGTGTTGGTTTTAATACCGACGGGTTCTTGAACTCTTGGGTGTGTTTTCAGGAATCAAGTTAACTGAGATCAACTGACATAAAAGCGAGGAGGAAGGATGCCTTTTGAGAAGGTCGAAAAGATATGGATGAACGGAAAGTTGGTAAACTGGGATGATGCCAAAATCCATGTGCTTTCCCACGTGGTTCATTACGGTTCAAGCCTTTTTGAAGGGGAGCGCTGTTACAAGACGAAAAAGGGTCCTGCCATTTTCAGACTAAAGACGCATACGGACAGACTTTTCAATTCGTGCAAAATCTACCGTATGGAGATCCCATACACCAAGGATGAGATTAATCAGGCCATCATCGACCTAATTAAGATAAACGGGCTGGACCAGTGTTACATCAGGCCAGTGGTCTACCGGGGATACGAGCAACTTGGGGTGGATCCTACTGGCTGTCCGGTCGAGGTATCTATAGCGGTTTGGAGATGGGGCGCATATTTAGGTCCCGAAGCTTTGGAAAGAGGAGTGCCGGTCTGTGTATCTTCCTGGAATCGGATGGCTCCGAACACGATGCCCGCCATGGCCAAAAGCGGGGCCAATTACATGAGCGGACAGTTGATAAAGCTCGAGGCAAAGGAACACGGCTACGTTGAAGGAATCGCCCTGGACGTGTTTGGATTTGTGAGTGAAGGAAGCGGTGAGAACGTATTCATCGTCAGGGATGGTGCCCTGATCACCCCGCCTTTCAGCTCGTCCATTTTGCCGGGAATCCTCAGGAATACTGTGATCACTTTGGCGCACGAGATGGGAATCAAGGTGATTGAGGAGTCGATCCCGCGGGAGGCTTTATATATCGCAGATGAGGTCTTCTTCACCGGAAGTGCGGCGGAGATAAGCCCGATCAACTCCATAGATAAGGTAAAAGTCGGGGACGGGAAGCGTGGCCCTATCACCAAGAAACTACAAGAAAGACTCTTCGCTATCGTCCACGGCGAAGCCGAGGATAAATATAATTGGTTGACCTACGTCACATAGATGGTGCCAGGTCTAAAAGAAGAAAGGATTTGGGAGGTCCTTTTTGCGTTGGGCAAACACTTGTCCACCGCATATCCCGGTCTACGGAGAAAGTGGAGGAATGCGTAAGGGCTCAGAATTCAGAAATGAAAACTGATTGTACGAATTACAAAAATGAATCAAGTACGATCACAATCAAAATCCTAAGTAACTAACTGCTTTAGTTCAGAGGGTAAAGTGTCCGAGGAACAGATCACCACTTTTGACCAGTTGATTTCAGCGGTCAAGAACAAAGAAACCAAAAGGTTAGCCATAGCTTCGGCAGAGGGAGGGGAGGTAATCGAAGCGGTAAAGCAGGCGAGAGACCAAAATATCATATCCGGCGTGCTGATCGGTGATCAGTCTAAGATTGAGAGCCTATGCAAGAAGAAAAGCCTTGATCTGAGCGAGGTACAGATCATCAATGCGCCAGATTCCAGACTTGCCGCTACGGTGGCAGTGCAGACCGTCAAGCGGGGAAATGCAGATATGCTGATGAAGGGTAAAGTGGATACTTCCACCCTGCTCAAGGCAGTCCTGGATAAGGAAAACGGGCTTTGCACGGATGCCTTCCTGAGTCACGTGGCCGTAATGGAGGTGGAGTCATATCCGAAGCTAATGCTGGTCAGCGATGGAGGAATGAATATAAAGCCTGACATCCAGCAGAAAGTAGACATACTCAAGAATGCGGTGCAGGTGGGAAAGAAGCTCGGAGTAAAAAAGCCCAAGGTGGCATGTCTTGCGGCTGTTGAGCTGGTGAATCCAGATATGCAAGAGACCGTGGACGCAGCCGCCTTGGTTAAGATGGCAGAAAGAGGTGATATCGAAGACGTAATAATCGATGGGCCGATTGCATTCGATGCAGCCATTAGCCTTGAGGCTGCTCGAACCAAGGGAATAGTCTCGCCGGTTGCTGGAGATCCTGATATCTTCCTGGTGCCGGATATCGCTTCCGGGAATATCTTTGTCAAGTCGCTGATATACCTGGCCAACGCAAAAGTGGGTGGAGTGATAGCGGGAGCCGGCGCGCCCATCGTTCTTCTCTCCCGGTCAGATTCCGCTCAAACCAAGCTTTACTCCATGGCTTTGGGAGCTATCATCAGTTAGAGTGCCGCCCTGCACCTTTTCCCTGTCAGCGATGGTTCAGGACTCTCTTGTTTTCGAACCCTTACCGCGGAGATTGGCTACGAGTCAGAAAATCAATGTTAAAATGTATAAAAGGCAGGAGAAGCAGTATGAACGTATCTCTTGGTGCTGACCATCGAGGTTTTGAACTTAAGGAAAAGGTGAAAGAGTACTTAACCCAACTGGGGCATGACGTCATCGACTTCGGCACCGATTCCCCTGAATCTGTGGACTATCCCGATTTTGCCTTTAAGGTGGCGCAGTCGGTTGCCGAGGGCGAGGCGGATTTTGGAGTCACCGTCTGCTGGACTGGCAACGGGATGAATATGGTTGCCAACAAGGTCAAAGGAGTAAGGTCAGCATTATGTTTGGATGACGAGATGGCCATGTTGGCAAGAGCTCATAACAACGCTAACGTGCTTGCTTTGGCCTCCAAATTGGTCTCCGAAGCACTGGCAAAAAGGATTCTGGATGTATGGCTCTCCACCGAATTCGAAGGAGGAAGGCACGCCCGGAGACTGGAAAAGATCAAAAGCCACGAGCAGCAATCATAGAGTTTGGGCTTCTCGAATTGGTGCCGCAGGAGAGTCAACCCGTACGGCTAAGAGCGCACCATGCCGAGGGTTTCTGTAATGCAAAAGAATCCAAGGACACTGTAATATTATGAAGATTCTTGCTCTGACACTTTTTGCTCTGTTGATCCTTTTGAGCTTGGGCGCGCTTCTGCTCCTGGTATCGGCTGTAGTTAGCAAGGTGCGAAAAGCAAAGTCGGGCCGGAGAAACGCATCCGGGATCAGCAAGGGTGGTACCGGAACAGTTATTCCCTTCAACACGCTTGCCGAATATCACGGCGGCTTGAAAAAGTCATCCAATGAGGAATTAAGAAGGCTATTTGAGAAGGGACTGTCTTTCAAACGAAAGAGGAAGTTTCCAGAGGCGATCGGAATATTTGAAAGATGTCTGGAAGCTACCCTGACCCCGGATCAGAAATCGGGGATCATGATAACCACAGGAAATTGCTATTTTTCTTTGGACAAGTTGGATCTGGCAAAGTCATACTATGAGATGGCAGATGGTTTCTCCAGAGAATCGGATAACAGCACCGGCAGACTTTCTTGTCTTGTTAATTTGGGTTTGGCTTGCGCCGCCGATCACAACTGGGATGATGCCATAAGGAATTACGATGAAGCAATTGATCTCGACAAGAAGTTGGGCTACACTGCCGGCGAGGCGATTGATCTTAACACCCTGGCCCTGTTGTACGAAAACAAAGGAGATTTCGAGAAAGCCCTGACCCACTATACTGCCTCACTTCAGATATTTGAGAGGTTGAATGATGGGAAAAAGGCGAAGCTGGTCGGGGACAACATCAGGAGGGTAAGAACCCTGAGTGCAGAGAGCGGAGCCTGACCCTGGTCCGGTTGAGATCTTCAAGCCAATCGTCTTTTAGTAGAAAATAAAGAAACGGAAGGAGCAGGAGATGAGCAAGCTCAAAGAAATTGACCCGGAGATATATGAAACCATCCATAACGAAACGGAGAGGCAGGCTAACGGCCTGGAGCTCATCGCCTCTGAGAACTTCGTTTCGGAGGCGGTGATGGAAGCCGCGGGATCGGTTATGACCAATAAATACTCCGAGGGCTACCCGGGCAAAAGATATTACGGCGGCTGTGAATTCATGGATATGGCCGAGAATCTAGCCAGAGATAGAGCCAAACAGCTTTTTGGCTGTCACCACGTCAATGTTCAGCCGCACTCCGGTTCGCAGGCCAATATGGCGGTTTACTTTTCGGTCCTCAAGCCGGGAGACATGATTCTGGGAATGAATCTCTCTCATGGCGGACATCTTACCCACGGGCACCCGGTGAATTTCTCCGGGAAATTCTTCAACGTGGTGGCATATGGTGTGAATAAAAAGACTGAAGTCATCGATTATGACGAGCTAAGAGAGACCGCTCTGAAAGCTGAGCCCAAGATGATCATTGCCGGCGCATCAGCATATCCGCGCGGGCTGGATTTCAAGAAGTTCAGAGAGGTGGCAGACCAGGTGGGAGCATACCTGATGGTGGATATTGCCCACATTGCTGGCCTGATCGTGGCGGGAATACATCAGTCCCCGGTCCCGTACGCTGATTTCGTGACCACCACCACACACAAAACCTTAAGAGGTCCTCGCGGCGGGATGATCATGTGCAAGAAGAAATATGCCAAGGAGCTGGACAGAGAGGTGATGCCGGGCATTCAGGGCGGGCCCTTGATGCACGTTATAGCGGCCAAAGCAGTGGCATTCAAGGAAGCTCTGAAGCCCTCGTTTAAGGAGTATCAATATCAAATCGTAAAGAACGCCAGGGCGCTGGCAGCAGAAATGGCAAACCGGGGTTACCACGTGGTCTCCGGCGGAACCGACACTCACTTAATGTTAATTAGCTTCATCGAAAGAAACCTTACTGGAAAGGTAGTGGAGGAGGCGTTGGAAAAGGCGGGCATTACCGTCAACAAGAATACCGTGCCGTTCGACCCGCAGAAGCCGTTTATCACCTCGGGCATCCGTATGGGAACACCGGCGTTGACGACAAGGGGAATGAAAGAACAAGAAATGGAGCGAATCGCTACCCTAATCGACAAAGTCATCTCCAATCTGGGAGACGAGCAAGTTTACCCCCAGGTCAAGGCCGAGGTTTTGGAGCTGTGCCGGAGATTCCCGCTGTACAAGGAGAGACTGGAGAAAAGTTGAGAATTCTCAGAGTGCTGCAGTCAACTTTGACAGTCCAGAAGTTTTTTCCGTGGAAGTTACCTGCCCTGGTCAATAGAGTTTTAAAACCGGGCAGAGTTTGGATCTCGCCCGGACCACTTTTCCAGAGGAAAAGCGGGCTCGGAGTGCCTAACTTATCTGGGCGGAAATTCCAGCTTCCCGAACCACTTATAATTCACATCTTTAAATAGGCTGTCTCTGGCCTCAAGGTCACCCAGGAATGTCCACTCTCCCTCATCTACCCATTCTCGGCGCCCATATTTCTCTGCCATCTCAGCCAGTCTGACGAAGTTCTGATGATGCTCCGACAGACGGAGCTCCGCGTAATCCCTGGCGCTCCAGGTGGAGATCAAGAACTGCCAGTCTGATGCCTGAAGCAGGAAAAGCTCGCGGGCAAGTTGCCTTAGAATATTGATGAGCTTTTCATCGCTGGTGTCTCCCAGTTCCTGCACCAATTTCTGCATCCTTATTTCGTCCTCATAGATGTGCTTCCAGGTCCATTGAGTCCATTCGTTGAGCCAGATGTAGTGATATCCCCCTTCGCCCCACGACCCCTCCGGAATCGAAATAACCTGGCTGGGCTTGACCTCATCCAGAAAACTACTGCAGGTGGTAAGCTCGATCTCCGGGTCGTCTGCCACATACTTCAAGACCAGTTTCAGGAACTCCATACCCTCAAACCACCAGTGTCCGAAAAGCTCAGCATCATAAGGGGCGCAAACGATGCCCTTTTTATCGGTTTCTTTGTGATAGCCGGTCAGCAGGCTCTTTATCAGTCCCTTGAAATGCGAAGCGTTCTCCGGTATTCTCTTCTGAGCGTCTTCAGGAAAGTATTCCCATTTATCCCCCAGGTCACTTTTAGCAGAAGTGACTTTCCAGTAGCGATGCCCTCCGGGAAAATGCTTCTTGTGGAAGTCCAGATAGTTGCCATCTCCAGGATAGCCCCACTCTCCGCTCCAGACCTGTAACCCGGTATCTGGATCGCGGGTGAGGACCGCCACTGGCTTTTTTCCCTCAGTGCCCACCAGATAGACCTCCCTGGGGGTCTTGTCAATCTCTTCTTCTCGGGGAGCGTACTCCTTCTCGAATTGCCCCCACAAGGTCCTTAGAGCATCGAATCTGTCTATGTAGACTCCGATGGCCTTACCTCCCTTAAGCAAAGCGCTATCAATGATGAAGTAATCTATTCCGTTTTCACTGAGAAACTCTTCCACCCCTTTTCTCAGATAGCTTTTCTTTCCCACGCTGGTCTGAAGGGGAGGACTCCATTTATATCTGGGTCGGTAGGCACATTCGGGAAGCCAGATTCCGCGAGGAGCTTTTCCGAAGAATTGAAAGTAGTTTTGTACTGCCTGTTTTATCTGCGCCTGCACCGAAGTGTCTTGTGATAGAAGAGGAAGGTAGCCATGGGTGGCAGCGCAGGTCATGACCTCGATGTGACCGCCCTCCTGCAACTTCCTCAGCTGCAATACGATGTCCCGACCGTATCGGCCTTCAAAGTCCGATTTGATCTTGGTGTAGGAGTCCTTCCACATGTTGGCCAGACGGAGCAGAAGTTCCCTTCGATGTTTGCTGAATTCTTCAATGTCGTTTGCCGCGGCAGCAATCTTGTTCTCCAGATAGGATGAGAATTCCCCTTTAAAGGATTCGTCTGATAGTTGCTCACAGAGCACGGGCGAAATCCCTATGGTCAGTTTGGGTGAGTACCCCTCGTCTACCAGTTCATTCAGGACGTTGAGCAAGGGAATGTATGTTTCGGCTGAAGCTTCATTCAGCCAGTCCATTCCGTGGGGCCATTTTCCGTGCGCTATGACGTAGGGAAGGTGAGAGTGTAACACAAAGGTAAAGCTGCCAATGGAGTTCTTATTCACCTAGCATTCCTCCGAATTTCAAGGTGAGAGGGACTGAAGGCGGAGAGTTAAAAGAGACCTGGTTTGCCGGAGGGAAAACTCGATCTTGTGCCTGTCGCCGGTTTTGCAGGTCGTCTGAACGGTTAATCTTCCTTTTGAGCCTGAAAGCCGATCCCTTTCTCCCGTTCTTCTTTGCCGAAGATCTTGATGGCTCCAAACTGACCTTCGAACTTCTTGATATTCGCTCCAAGGGCATCGTAAAGCATCCTGGCGTGTGCCGGGGTCATTACGATACGAGCATAGACTTTGGTCTTTTGCACTCCCGGCATGACCCGGGCGAAATCTATGATAAATTCCGAAGGGGAGTGGGAGATTAAGGCCAAATTAGAGTAAATCCCCTCTGATTCTTTCTCTCCGAGCTCGACGTTCAGCTTACGCGGCTTGGCCTCCATGATTTCTTCCTCCAAACTTTCATTGCACTTGCGTTTTCACAACATTTTAATATATTAACCCCCGATGTCAAGCGAAAACTTTGTCGTCAAAAGGACCAAGCACTCCGGCATGAACTTGGTTTTTGATCGCCGGGCAACGCAGATTCTCATGATGATTCTGATGATCTGTACCAGCACGGTGTGCCTGCCCCTGACGGGCCGGGCCGAAGGAGATCCTGCTGATTTTGAGTCTCTGCCCGGCATGGTGAAGCATTTGTGTCGAGATACCAAGCATGTTCTTACTTCACCTCTGCGTTGGAGGCAGAATGATATCGCCCTGCTGGCGACTCTGTCAACAGCTACCTTCGCTGTGATGCTGGTCGACAGAGATTTTCAAAACTCTGTTCAGGATAACCGAACCTGCACCAGCGATCGGATCTCTCGATGGACTGGAAGATACACCCAGCGGATTGTCAATCTAACTATCGGGGGATTGTACCTATCCGGTCTTGTCTTGCACGATCACAAATCTAAAGAGACTGCTCTTTTGTGTCTGGAATCAGTGCTTCTGGCACAGGCGGTTACCAAAGCTTTGAAATATGTCACGGGCAGGGCCAGGCCTTATGCGAACAGAGGTGCCTTTAGCTTCGATCCGCTGGAGTTTCCCCCGTCCTCGTACTCGCTATCGTTTCCGTCCGGACACGCCACTGCTGCGTTTGCTTTGAGCTCGGTTATAGCGGAGCGATACCGAAGTTGGTGGGTCAGGTTGATCTCGTACGGTTTCGCCACGGCGGTCTCCGTTTCCAGGCTGAATAACAATGTCCACTTTCCATCGGATGTTTTCTGGGGTGGTCTTGTCGGAATCTCCGTGGGGAGATGTTTGGTCAGGTTTCACGAAAGGGATAACACGCCGGATTTTGAACTTGGCTTCAGGAGAGAGCCGGACGACACAGGGTTTGGAATTTCAATCTGGCTGAGATAGAGTTTCTGGAACCGTAAGTTCTGTTGGAGGCAAGTTGGAGAAAATATCAAAAGAGCGATTCGATCAGATATTTTCCGGCTGGGGTGGACATCGTATCCTGGTCCTGGGAGATGTGATGCTGGACGAATATCTCTGGGGAAACGTCTCGCGCATTTCCCCGGAAGCCCCCGTGCCGGTGGTAGAGATAGTGAAAGACTCGATCAAATTGGGCGGCGGGGCCAATGTAGCTCTGAACATCAAAGCTTTGGGGGACGAGCCAATCTTGGTGGGGGTCGTCGGGGAGGACGGAAATGGGCATAAAATGATTTCTGCTCTCAGCCAGGCAGGAATAGAAAGCGTTGGAATCTTCAGGGACAACCCCCGGACCACCACCATCAAGACCAGAATAATAGCCCACAATCAACAGGTGGTGCGGGCGGACAGAGAAAATACCGAAGAGATTTCAGAAGAATTAACCGGGAAAATCATGACCTTCGTCGCAGACAAGATAAGGGAGATCGAGGGCATAATCATCTCCGACTACGGAAAAGGGGTGATCACCTCCAGGCTTCTATCCGAGCTGATAGAGCTGTGCAGGGAGAACGAGGTATTTGTCGCTGTGGATCCCAAAGATACGCACTTTATGAATTATAAACGTGTCTCACTGATCACTCCCAATCATCATGAGGCTGGCTTCGTCTACGGCAAAAGGATCAGAAACGAAGACACCCTGCAGGAAGTGGGGTGGGGACTTCTGCAAAGACTAAACGTGCATGCTCTGCTGATAACCCGGGGAGAGAAAGGGATGTCTCTTTTTGAAGCGGACGGAACTCTCACCCATTTCCCCACCAGAGCCAAAAAGGTTTATGACGTGACCGGGGCGGGCGACACCGTGATATCCGCCTTTACCTGCGCCGTCGCCGCCACAGCGAATTACAGAGAGGCGACACTGATCTGTAACCATGCCGCCGGGCTGGTGGTGGGTGAAGTCGGAACCGCTCAGGTGACCCGAGAGGAACTGATGGCAGATCTCGAGGAGTTCATTAATTCGAATAATCAGGGGCAAAAAGAAGCTTAATCTGTTTCCGGTCGAGCATGAGCCATAAGAAGATCAAAGGCTTGAAAGAATTAGTCGAAATAAGAGAGAAGCTGAAAAGACAAGCCAAAACGGTGGTCTTCACGAACGGGTGCTTTGATGTTCTTCATCGAGGCCACATCGAGTGTCTTAGAAAAGCCAAATCATATGGTGACATGTTGTTCGTGGGACTGAATAGTGATTCTTCCGTGCGGAAGATCAAGGGACAAGGCAGGCCCATCTTTCCGCAAGACGATCGGGCGGAGATTTTGGCTTCCCTGGAGATAGTCGATTATGTCGTGATCTTCAATGAGGAAACGCCTCAAAAAGTCATTGCCGCTCTGGTTCCTGATGTCTTGGTCAAAGGGGCGGACTATAGAAAGAATGAAATTGTGGGAAGAGGCATCGTGGAATCCAGTGGCGGTCGAGTCGTCCGAGTCAGGCAAATACCGGGGAAGTCCACCAAAAACCTAATCAGAAAGATAATTGGCCGGTATGCTAAGTCGTGACTCCTCAAAATCAATCCACAAGAATCTATCCCCACCCGCCTCGGCTCATGGTCATATGTTCTGAAAATCGTTGGCTCCTTTGTGTGTCAACAGGAAAGCATGGTCGACATCTGTGTTGAGATCTGTTCGCCACCTTCAGTGAGGCAGATGCGGCGGCGCGCTGGCCTTTTGCGCTGTTACTAATTCTGTTTTCTCCGTCGTAGCCAGCTATGTGATTGCGTCCTCAGGGAAATTTTCCCTTGACACGATAGGTCTGAGATATTATTGTTTTTCGGATTAAGAACGGCTGGGGGCGTTTGGAGGGAGGAAGTCCTTGGAATTAACGCCGTCCGAAATGAGCGAAAGCCTCAACTCCCCTGGGGAAAACGAAAAAGGAGCTTCTTCTTCAAACGAACCTGATAACAAAAGGAGGATTTTTTTTGAGACTAAAAGCCTGGCAGAGGTTTACGCAAAACAGGGACACATCTCGACGGCTCTTGAGATTTACAGGAGAATTCTGAAGAAGAATCCGTCCCATCTGGAAATAAACCAAAGAATCTCCGAGTTAGAGGCTCGCCGTTTCCCAAAAAGGGCTGGCAAAGCTAAAGAAGAAGAATAATACACAAGGAAGCTTACCCTGTGAAGAATCGAGTCAAGAGGTTACAGAGAATTTTGGCAGGCGAGAATCTTGACTTTTTATTGGTCACTTTCTTGCCCCACGTTCGTTATCTTTCCGGATACAGCGGCACCAACGGGATCATTTTGGCTTCCCCTAAAGGCTTGAGTTTCTTTACCGACTTTCGTTACAAGGAACAGGCCAAGCAGCAAGTCAAGAACATGAAGGCTGTGATGGCTGAAAGGGATCTTTTCTCTTCCCTTTCCAGACTTGCTCAACTCAAAGGCAGAAGAATCAAGTTGGGCTTTGAGGGTGACCACCTAAGCTGCACGGCGTATCGCAGATTGAAATCACTTCTGCCTGACTGTCTTTTGGTGGCCACCGAAAAACTGATTGAATCTCTGACAGTTAAGAAAGACAAAGGAGAGATTGAGAAGATAAAGCAAGCGGCAAAGATAACGGACCGGGTGTTTGCTGAGATTCTTGACTATGTCAAGCCAGGGGTAACAGAACTGGACCTTTCCGCAGAGCTGGAATACCGAATGAAAAGATACGGCTCCACGGCACCGCGTTATGAGACCATCGTGGCGTCAGGCCCCAGATCTGCCATGCCGCATGGAGTAGCTTCCAGGAAGAAGATTAATGGAAACGAGTTTGTAACCTTTGACTTTGGCGCCGTATTCGATGGGTACACTGCGGACTTGACCAGAACCGTAGTGGTGGGAAAAGCAAACAGAAAGCAAAAAGAGGTGTATAATACTGTTCTTAGGGCACAAGGAGTTGCCATCAGGAAGACCAGGTCCGGAATCAAGGCATGCGACCTAGACAGAACAGCCCGAAACGTGATCAAGAAAGCCGGGTTCGGGAAATATTTTGGTCACGGGCTGGGACACGGGATCGGGCTGCTGGTGCACGATAATCCGGCGGTCAATCCGACCAATCAGCAACCCTTGGAGTCAGGCATGGTGATCACCGTTGAACCTGGCATATATATTCCCAACTGGGGCGGCGTAAGAATAGAAGACGATGTGTTGATTACTTCGAGGGGATGCAGGGTTTTAACCGAATCGGATAGAAACCTAATTGAGGTATAGCCGAAACTTGACAGAGTCGTTTCCCCGGGGTACTGCGCATCTGGTTTCCGTAATTATTGGTGGTCTCACCAGAGCTTTCAAGCCGGAGTTTGTATCCCATGCTTAAACCCTCAAGAAGGAGGGGACGGTCATGTGGGTATCGAAGATCAGAAAATTGATAAAGCTGGTAGAGGAATCCAATATCGGTGAGCTGGAAGTGTCGGGTTGGGGACAGAGGGTAAGAATATCCAAGAGGCCAAGAGAATCTCAGGTTTCCACCTCGGAAAACCCCACCACCAGTATAACCGTGGAGCCAAAGCCTGGGTCGGCGCCTGCTATCCCTCCGGCCACTGGTACGTCCACTCAAGAGATTCCAAAAGCGGTGATAGCAGATACCGATCATTTGGTTCCCATAAGATCTCCTATGGTAGGAACTTTCTACAGGGCTCCAGCTCCGGACTCCAAGCCATACGTGGAGTTGAATCAGCAGATAGCGGTGGGGCAGGTGGTCTGTATCATCGAGGCCATGAAATTGATGAACGAGATAGAGTCGGAGGTGGCGGGACGGGTGGCAAAGATTCTGGTGGAGAATGCCAAGCCAGTCGAATTCGGACAGACTCTGTTTTTGATCGAGCCGGCTTAAGTGCCAAAAAAAGGAGCATCTCTCCCGAAATCAGTAGAGGATCTTTAAGCCCTGGCCGGAACCTAAGGCCCTTGCCGCAACTTAGAATAGAGAGGTGATATAATTCAGTCACGGCAGTTAATAAAGGTCGAATCTTAGCCGAAGTTATTGGTAGAAAGGCCTCTGCTGACGAAGCTGATTGAATGTTTGGTCCGTTTTCTCCGCGCAGGATGGTCGGCCAAATCGGTCTGAGGAAAAGGAGGGTAACCATGACGCTTAAGCAGATGCTGGAGGAGGTACTTTCCAACAAGGCTTCGGACTTGCATCTTAGAGTCGGGGTCAGACCCACTATCCGGGTTGACGGTGCTCTTCGTCCCATCGCCGATGAGCTTGTGACACGCCAGAATATGGAAGAAATAATGAATCAGATTCTAACCGAGGAACAAAGAAAAAGGTTCTTCCAAAGAAACGAATTAGACCTAGCCCTGAGCGTTTCCAAGATGGGACGGTTTAGAATTAACTTCTACAAGCAGAGGGGCACGGTTGGAATTGCCCTCAGAACAGTGAATACCGCCATACCGTCGTTCGAAGAACTGAATCTTCCCCCGATATTGAAGAAGCTGGCAGACAATCGGCGCGGGCTGGTCATCCTGACCGGTACCACGGGAAGCGGTAAGTCCACCACTCTGGCCGCCATGATAGACCACATCAATTCCACACGCTCGGAAAACATCTTGACCGTAGAGGATCCCATCGAGTATATCCATCGCAACAAGAAGAGCATTATCGCCCAGCGAGAATTGGGGGGAGATACCGAGTCCTTTGTCACCGCCTTACGCCACGCTTTGCGTCAGGATCCTGACGTGGTCTTGGTCGGAGAGATACGAGACCTGGAAACCATGTCCATAGCCCTCACTGCTGCCGACACTGGACATCTGGTTTTGAGCACGCTGCATACCTTGAACGCGGTGGAGACGGTGAACCGCATCATTACCTTCTTCCCTCCCCATCAGCATCAGCAGATCAGGCTTCTTTTGTCTGCCACTTTGAGGGGGATAGTCTGTCAGAGGCTTCTGCCCCGATGCGACGGCCCGGGGCGGGTACCCGCAGTGGAGGTTCTCATAAATACGGGTGCAGTCAGAGAATACCTTATCGATCCTTTGAAAACTCCCTTGATCATCGAGCTGATAGAGAGCGGTTCCGTCCAGTACGGCATGCAGTCCTTTGACCAGTCGATTATGGATCTTTACAAGCGAGGCATGATCTCATATGAAGAGGCTCTGGTACAAAGCAGCAACCCGGACGATTTCGAGCTGAGGGTCAAGGGGATTGTCGGTGCCGCAGACAGAGGATGGCACGAATTCGAAAGAACTACGCAAGGAGATGACCGGTAAGAGGTTTGCTTTGCGATTGCACTGATTTGAGATTTCTGGTTAGAGACGTAACTGAAAAGAATTAGTGGGGAGATCTCTTGTTTGAGAAAATTCTGGTTGCCAACAGGGGGGAGATTGCCCTACGCATCATCCGGGCCTGCAAAGAGCTGGGAATAGCTACAGTGGCGGTCTTCTCGGAGGCAGATACCCAATCCCTACACGTCCGCTTTGCAGACGAGGATGTCTGTATAGGTCCTGCCAAATCTCAGGATAGCTACCTAGACCCCAAAAGGATAATCAGCGCGGCCGAAGTTACCAACGCCGACGCCATCCATCCCGGGTACGGATTCTTAGCCGAAAATCCGGATTTCGCCGAGATATGCGAATCCTGTGATATCAAATTCATCGGTCCTCCCTCCGAGACCATCCGTCTTATGGGCGACAAAGCCTTGGCCAAGGAGACCATGAGCAAGGCGGGTGTGCCGGTGATACCGGGAAGCGACGGAGTCGTGGACTCGGAAGAAAAAGCCCTGAGCTTGGCTCACCAGATCGGATTTCCTGTGATAATAAAGGCCTCGTTCGGAGGCGGAGGCAAGGGCATGAGGATAGCTTCAGATGACGGGGAGCTGAAAAGAGGATTCCAGACGGCCAGAATGGAGGCGGAAGCCGCCTTCGGAAACCCGGAAGTCTACATTGAAAAATACATCGCCAACCCCCGGCACGTCGAAATCCAGGTGTTGGGGGACGGATCCGGCAACGTGATTCACCTCGGAGAAAGAGACTGTTCGTTGCAGCGGCGGCATCAGAAACTCTTGGAGGAATGTCCGTCTCCGGTGGTCGATGAGAAGTGGAGGCAGAGGATGGGAGAGGCGGCGGTTAGAGGTGCCAAGAGCGTGAACTATGAAAGCGCAGGCACCGTGGAATTTCTGCTGGACAGCGATAAGAACTTCTACTTCATGGAGATGAATACCCGGATACAGGTGGAACACCCGGTAACCGAGGAGGTGACCGACGTGGACTTGATCAAGGAACAGATCCGGGTCGCCTGCGGCGAAAAGCTCAGGTTGTCTCAGCAGGACATCCAGCTGAAAGGACACGCTATTGAATGCAGAATCAATGCTGAGGATCCGCAGAAGGGCTTTCTGCCTTCTCCGGGAACCATCACCAGCTTTCACGTTCCCGGCGGTCACGGAATAAGGGTAGATACCCATGCCTATGCCAAGTACAGCATCCCCCCTCACTACGACTCCATGATCGCCAAATTGATAGCACATGGAAAAAGCAGGGAGGAGGCAATTTTGAAAGCCAGAAGGGCTTTGGAGGAGTTCATCATCGAAGGCATCCCGACCACCATCGAATTTCACAAGCATATGCTAAGGGATAAAAGATTCATAGGCGGTCAGTTCGGCACATCCTTGATCGACGAGATACTCAAAGAGCAGTTGCAGGAGGTTGGGAAAACCTAAGCCCACATAACCAGACCTAACCATCCGATTCACTGCCTGTAAAGGAGGAAAGGAGGACTTGTGGAGGCAAGTATAGAGATCAGAGATGGCCTGAAATATACCAAAGAACACGAGTGGGTAAAGCTGGAAGGTGAGATAGCCACCGTGGGGATCACGGATTATGCTCAGAGGCAGCTGGGGGATGTCGTGTTTGTGGAGCTGCCAGGGGTGGGGACCCAGGTGGAACACATGAAGGCGTTCGGGGTGATCGAGGCGGTCAAGGCGGTATCGGACCTTTTCTCTCCGGTGACCGGCGAGGTGTCCGAGGTAAACTCCAAGCTCGAGTCGCAGTCGAATCTCATTAATTCCGATCCCTACGGAGAGGGCTGGATCATCAAGGTCAAGGTCAAGAACCCCGGCCAGCTGGATGCTCTTCTGTCATCGGCGGATTACAGGAAACTGGTGGCAGTTTGAAAAAAGCGGACAGGATCCACGTCTGAAGCCTCGGCAGCGCGCGGTTTTAGGCGCGTTCCTGAAGCATCTAAGAGAAATTCGAAGCGGTTAACCACATGAGCTATGTACCTAACACCGACCAGAACCGAAAGGAAATGCTGGAGAAAATCGGGGTCAAGGATTTCTCCCAGCTAATTCAGGCGATCCCCGACTCAATTCGCCTCAAGGATGAGCTGAAACTTCCCTCACCTTTGTCCGAGTTGGAGCTGACCGGGCTGTTGGACGAGTTGGCAAGCCGGAACAGGGACGCCAGTCAGACCATCTGCTTTTTAGGAGGTGGAGCATACGATCACTTCATTCCGGCTATAGTGGGCCACATTACCTCGCGTTCTGAATACTATACCGCCTACACCCCTTACCAAGCTGAGGTAAGCCAGGGAACGCTTCAGAGCATTTACGAGTTTCAATCTCTTATATGTCAGCTGACTGGCATGGAGGTGGCAAATGCCTCCATGTACGATGGTGCTACTGCTGTGGCGGAGGCGGCTCTTTTGGCTCACACTCACGCCAGAAGAGACGAGATCTTGGTGGCGGGATCACTGAATCCCAATTACAGGAAGGTCATCGACACATACTGTGGCTCGATTAAGCTTAAGGTGGATACGCTGCCGTTGGTGGAAGGGCAGGGTTTGGTGGACCTGCACCAGGCAAGGAAGAAGATAACGGACAAGGTTGCTTGCGTGATAATCCAGACCCCCAACTTCTTGGGCCTGTTGGAGAATATCAAGGACATAGAGCCTTTGGTCCACTCGGTAGACGCCCTGCTGGTTTTGGCTTGCGACCCGGTCTCTCTGGGGATTTTGAAGGCGCCGGGAGAGTATAATGCGGATATCGCCGTAGGTGAAGGGCAGGCCCTGGGAAACAGTCTGTATCTCGGGGGACCGTATTTAGGGTACTTCGCCTGTAAGCAAGCTCTGATCCGAAGAATGCCCGGCCGGATAGTGGCGGCTACCACGGATGCCAAGGGTAGAGTAGGTTACGTTATGACCCTCCAGACCAGGGAACAGCATATAAGAAGGGAAAGGGCTACCTCTAACATCTGCACCAATGAGGCGCTATGCGCCCTTTCTGCATGCGTTTATCTTTCTGTCATGGGAAAATCCGGAATACGGAAGGTGGCCGAGCTGTGCCTGCAGAAGAGCCATTATGCAGCAGACCAGATTGCTGGGATCGATGGATTCAAGAAAGCCTACGAAGCGCCTTTTTTCAAGGAATTTGCGGTCGAGACCCCCATCCCGGCCGCGAAGATCGTGGGAGCACTTCTAAAAAGAAATATTCTCGCCGGGGTAGATTTGGGTCGTTTCGACCAGAACTGGCGAAACCAGCTTCTGGTGTGCGTAACTGAAAAGAGGACCAAAGAAGAGATTGATCTTTTGGTGGAAGAGCTGAAGAAACTGTCTTGATAAAAGTTTCTGACTCACTTACTGTGGTATGAAGCATGTTGACGAGACAAGCGGATCCGGAACAAGCGCTAAGTTTTTTATGATGAATCGTGAAGGCCACAGATTGGGCTCGAAAGTAGATTCGGGGGAGGCGTATGCCTTTCTGCCCTTTGTGCAAAGCTGAATATAGCCCGGGCACAAAGAGATGCCCGGATTGCGAATGCGATCTGGTGGAAGAACTTCCTGAGGAGGCAGACTTAGAGAGGTTGGACGGAGAGGAGGAGCTGCCGGAAGACATGGTCCTTCTCTACAGGACCAGAAACAAAGTCTACGCCGAATTTCTCAAGGAGACCTTGGAGAACAGCAATATACACTGTTACCTAAGGTCGTCCGGAAGTTTCTTCGAAGAGGGATTGGGATACGTCACCAAGGGAAAAGGAGGCTACAGAATTTATGTTCCGGAGGACAAGTACGAAGAGGCTTTGGCTATAAAGGAACAAACTGTCAGAGATCTTTGAATCCTCGATCGGTAGGTGAAAAACCAAAAACGGAGGGAGACATGAGACAGGCCGTTCTGAGAGGGATGGTTTTGCTTTTGGGGCTGGTATTATTGAGCTCCTGTGCCAAGGAGACTCCGCAGGAGATCGAGTGGGCTTCTTCGCTTGACGATGCTTTCGGGTTGGCTGCAGAGAGGAACCAACCCATAGTTGCCGAGTTGTGGTCGGATGGGTGAAAGTGGTGTAAGAGGTTGGAGGATTCAACCTTGACTCATCCGAGCGTCATTGAGCTGGCCAGGAATATGGTCTTCGTCAAAGCAGAAGCAAAGAAGGATACAGTAGTCAAAGAACGCTACCAGATCGCCGGATATCCGACGGTGATTCTGATGAACAGTGCCGGGACAGAAATCGACCGTATATACGGGTATGCACCGCCAGATGAATTTGTCTCCACCATCAGGGACTACTTGCAGGGCAAAAACACTTTGGACGACTTGGCGAAGAGATTCGAGGCTGAGCCAGAAGCTGAGTTGGCTTTCCGCCTGGCGGAGAAGTACGAGGGTCGGCGGATGTACGACGAGGCCGCTAAACATTACAATAAAGTCATAGATCTGGACCCGGAAGACGAGAAAGGCAATTCCGACGATGCGCTTTTCGGCCTGGCCTGGCTGAAGGTGCGAGAAACAGAGTACGCGGAAGCAGTTGAAGCGTTCAAGTACTTCCTGCAGAAATTTCCGACCAGCGAGATGGCGACCGATGCTGAGGCGTACATTCCTTACTGCCATGCCAAAGCCGGAGATACCACCAAAGCGCTGGAGCTCTACGCGGAGTTTCTGGTGAAGTATCCGGATTCGCCGGATACCGGCTGGGTAAGAGACAAAATAAAAGAGCTTAAGGGAGAAACGGACTAAGCGGTCAACAGACTTAGGGAGGCAAACGGATTCGATTGGATACTTGCGGCAGCTTGATTCTTCAAGCTGGATCAGTACGCTCACGACTTAGGAGTTTGGATAGATGAGCGAGAAATCCATATTTGAACTCTCCTCGACGGGAAGGGAAGCTTTTTCTCTTCCAGACGTGGATGTTTTGCAAAAGAAGACCGAAGAACTGATACCGCAAGATCTTCTAAGAGAAAGTCCAGCCGCACTTCCCGAGGTCAGCGAGGTGGACGTGGCCCGGCACTTCATTCGACTTTCGATAATGAATCACCACGTGGACAAGGGATTCTATCCTTTGGGTTCGTGCACCATGAAATATAATCCAAAGATAAATGAGACCTTGGCTCGTCTCCCTGGATTTGCTAATCTGCACCCTCTCCAACCAGAGGATACCTTTCAGGGGGCACTCAAGTTAATGTACGAACTGGGTGAGTATTTGAAGGAAATCGCAGGCATGGATGACATTACTTTGCAGCCAGCCGCAGGAGCACACGGCGAGTTGACCGGGCTTCTGATGATCAACGCTTATCATCAGCATAACAGAGATCCCAGAACCAAGGTAATAATACCGGACTCCGCTCACGGCACCAACCCCGCTTCGGTTGTGACTGCCGGTTTCTCCACCGTTCAGGTCAAGTCGAATGAAAAGGGGCTGGTTGACCTGGAGGAGCTGAAAAAAGTGATGAATGACGACGTTGCGGCCTTGATGCTCACCAATCCCAATACCTTGGGATTGTTTGAAGCTCAGATACTCGAAATCTCCAAGGTTGTTCACGATTCTGGAGCATTACTTTATATGGACGGTGCTAACCTCAACGCTATGATGGGAATAGCAAAGCCAGGGGATATGGGATTTGATATTGTCCACTTCAATTTGCATAAGACTTTCTCCACGCCGCACGGAGGAGGAGGCCCGGGGTCAGGTCCACTGGGGGTGAAGGCAAGCTTGGCACCATTTCTGCCCTTTCCTGTGGTAGAGAAAAGGTCCGGTAAGACGGGACGTGAAGAGTATTATCTGGATTATGATCGTCCCTCATCCATTGGGAGAATACACGGTTTCTACGGTAACTTCGGAGTGATGGTCAAAGCGTACGTCTACATCCGTCAAAATGGCGCAAGCGGATTGAAGGAAGTTAGCGAAAATGCTATAATTAATGCAAATTATCTAAAGGAAAGCTTGAAGCGGTATTATCTTCTCCCGTACGATGAGATCTGCCAGCACGAGTTCGTTCTCTCCGGTATCAGGCAATTCAAAGAAAAGGGAGTCAAGACTCTGGATATCGCCAAGAGGCTTTTAGATTACGGGGTGCATGCTCCCACAGTGTATTTCCCCCTAATCGTTTCCGAGGCTTTGATGATCGAGCCGACCGAGACGGAAAGCAAGGAAAGCCTGGATGAATTCGTAAAGGCTATGATTAAAATAGCAAAAGAGGTGGACGAGAATCCGGAGATTGTGAAATCTGCTCCGCAGAATACCCCGGTTGCCCGTCTGGATGAGGGTAAGGCCGCGAGAGAGCTAAACGTTAGATGGAAAAGATAGGGACGTTCGGGAGGTACCGCCGAACAAGCAAGAAACAAGTTAGCCTCGTTGCGGGGTAACCTCATCCCGCAACTTTCATCATATATACGGTATAACGGCGATTGAGTGTTACCTTTCGGATCCACAAATCAGACCTGCGGTGCTCCGAGTTCAAGAGATGTTGCCAACCACCACGGTAGGAAGTTTTCCCAAACCGGGTTATTTGGCTCGAGCCAGGAATGGGTTCTCTTCCGGCAGGCTCTCGGAAGAAGAATTAGCACGATTGGAGAAACGGGCTACTGAGGAATGTATTCGCCTTCAGGAGAGAATCGGACTCGATGTCCTGGTTGATGGGGAGATGGAACGCGAAGACATGGTGGCCTACTTCGCGGAGAGAATGGAGGGTTTCGGAAGCACCGGCCTGGTGCGTTCCTACGGAAACCGGTACTATCGCAAGCCGGTGATCCGGGGAGAAGTGAGGAGGAAAAATCCCATAACTGTGGACATGTTCAGATACGCTCAGAGCCTGACCCGAAAGCCGGTCAAAGGGGTCCTGACCGGACCGTACACCATGTGCGATTGGTCGTTCAACGAATACTATCCTGATCGGAGATCATTGATATTAGCTTTAGCCAAAGAGATACACGCCGAAGCGGTAGATTTAGAAAAAGCCGGCGCTAAATACATCCAGATTGACGAACCCGCCATCTCCCCGCGTCCGGATGAAATCCAGCTGGCAATTGAGGCCATGCGGATTGTAACTCAAGGAATTGAACCGAAAACGATATGTCACATCTGCTACGGAGATTTCACGCTTACCTATCCCGCGATTGCTGATCTGCTGGTAGATCAACTGGACTTAGAATTTGCCAACCGCGATTTCTCCAATCTGGAAGCATTCAAACATCT
>CAYGCR010000041.1:0-27319 GCA_964348415.1 uncultured Ignavibacteria bacterium
TCCGTTGACAAACATACAGAGGAGAGGGAAGGTGATCTCCTCTCTAATCCCCCTTTGATTCCCCATTTATAAAAGGGGGAAATTTTGTTTCGCCCATACAAAAGGGGAATATTTGCTCCCCCCTTTGAAAAAGGGGGATACAGAGGGATTGATTTTGTTTTTGTTTTTTCATTCTTTAATCCCCCTTGGTCCCCCTTTACTAAAGGGGGATTACACCAATTTCCTCTTCATTAAAGTGGGATATAGGGGATTATAAATCTTCAAGTATCTTTTCCAGTACCCCATTTAAATTCTCAAACACATCTTTATCTGAAAATCTAAGAACTTTAAGTCCGAGATTTTTCAAGTAAGCATCCCTTCTTTTGTCTCTTTTCATTCCCTCCTCTTCATAATGTTGACTACCGTCGAGTTCGATAATTAACGTTGCTTTGGGACAGTAGAAATCGACTATATAGTTGCCTATGATTTTTTGTCGATAGAACTGATAACCCTTCAGTTGCTTTCTTCTTAATCTCGACCAAAGGAGCCTTTCCGCATCGGTCATGTTCTTTCTAAGGGTTCTGGAACGATCCTTCAAGTTTTTGTTGTAGTATAACATTATGTCGTTCAATATCTCTTAATCCCCCTTAGATTCCCCCTTTACAAAAGGGGGAATTGTTGCTCCCCCTTTATTAAGAGGGGGATACAGGGGGGATTGATTTTGATCTTTCCTTTTTCATTCTTTAATCCCCCTTTTATTCCCCCTTTACGAAAGGGGGAAATTTTGTTCCCACCATTACAAAAGGGGGAATTGTTGCTCCCCCTTTATTAAGAGGGGGATACAGGGGGGATTGATTTTGATCTTTCCTTTTTCATTCTTTAATCCCCCTTTTATTCCCCCTTTACGAAAGGGGGAAATTTCGTTCCCACCATTACAAAAGGGGGAATTTTTCAGGGGACTTGGCGGACGCTTTAATTCCAAAACAGTTACTTACGCATGTCATGCTGACCCCGCCTTTGGCAGTTCGACTTGGCTCACTGCCCTGAACTTGTTGAAGGGCAGGGGAAGCATCTGGTTTCAGATTCTTCGCTAGGCCCAGAATGACGGTTATGAAGGAATTCAAGTTGCCTTTCTTATCTTTAACAACTCCAGTATGCGGTTAAGCTCGCGGAGTCTGAACAAGTAGGAAAAGACAAAATAGCTGGCCAGTCCCAGGATCAGAATGACCACAACTCCTATGATTTTCTCAGCTAACCCTGCCGTCGCCAGATCCAATCCAAAGTATTTCAGATACACCCATATCGCCAATCCCATAAGGATCGCAGACAGCAATATCCTCAAAAAAGTGCTTCCAATATCTTTTCTATCCAACGGCCCGATTCGTTTGTCCAAAATCTTCAGCAGCAGGAATAAATTGGTCATGGCGGCAACCGAGGCTGCAAGAGCCAGTCCCCGAAATCCCAGAGGGTGCATCAGAATCAGGTTGAGGATGATGTTGACAGTCACCGCCACTGCACTGGTTTTCACCGGCGTTTTTGTATCACCCATCGAGTAGAAGGTTGAGGCGGTTAATCTGACGGAGGAATAAGCGAAAAGTCCGATGCAGTAAAATATCAATGCCTGTGAAGCCGCTATTGTGTCGAGGTAGGTGAACTTGCCGTGCTGAAACAAAACAGAGATTACCGGCCGGGACGCCACCGCCAAAAAGACTGCCGATGGGATTGTCAGAAAGAAAACCAGTTTCAAGGACGAGGTGAAGGTGGACAAGAGTTCTCCCATCTCTTTCTTGGCAGCATAAGCGGAAATGATAGGGAAGGTCACGGTTGCCACGGCCACACCGAACACGCCGATGGGAAACTGCATCAGCCGGAAACTGTAATTTAAGTAGGATACACTTCCCTGGGGAAGCAGAGAAGCAATAAGGGTGTTCACAAATATGTTGATCTGGGTGGAAGCCAGTCCCAATGTTGCCGGCGCCATCAGAAGCAGGATTCTTTTCACCCCGGGATGACGAAGGTTGAGTTTGAACCGATACTTAAAGCCTATCCTTCTCAACGTGGGCAACTGGATGGTGAACTGCCCGAACCCACCGAAAAGCACACCCAAAGCCATTCCTATGATGGGTGGGTCGAAAAGTGGAGAGAGGAAAATGCCTCCGGCGATCATTCCCAGATTGAACATGGTAGGAGCTAAAGCGGGTATGCCGAAGCGCCTGAAGGTGTTCAGAACTCCCATGACCAGGGCGGCTAAGGCAACCAGGAGAAGAAACGGGAACATGATCCGGGAAAGAAGCGTAGTAAGCTCCTGCTTGCCCGCCTCCTTGCCGAAGCCGGGTGCTATAAGCTGCACGATATACGGCGAGAAGACGATCCCCAGGATAACAATGACGCACAGGGTGATGACCAGCAAGTTCAACACCAGATTGGCCAACTCCCAGGCCTTTTGTTTGCCCTGATTGGTTAGATGATCGGTGAAGACCGGGATGAAGGCCGAAGACAGTGCGCCTTCAGCGAATAGGTCCCGCAGGAGGTTGGGTATGCGGAAGGCGGCAATGAAAGCGTCCGTGGCGAAGCCAGCTCCAAAAAGATAGGCGAAGACCTGCTCCCTGACCAGACCCAGTATGCGAGAGAGAAATGTTGCCGAGCTGACCACACCGGTGGATCGAGCAATCTTGTCCTGTCCAGAATTTGAGGTCATCACCATCGCCCAAATCATATTGTCGGGTTCAGCCGGCAAATTAAGAACCAGTTCGGAAAACCATTGCCCCAAATGGACATGACAGCTGGCATGTCAATTCTTGAGGTCTCCGTAAACTGGTTTGGAAGTACAAATTGGAGTGTTCACCTTCAGGTGAACCGCTCTCTGCTGTTCTGGCAGTTTGTGGCCAAGCTGAAGCTTGACACTCCACAAAGAGTCTCCAATTAGACTTCACCGGAGAGATCCTCTTTTAAGCTTGACAAGAAAGCTATCGGCTCTATATTTGACAGATTGTAAGAAGTATGGCTAAAAAAAGCAAGGAGAAAAGCGTTGCCCAAACACAAGTCAGCCGAGAAGAGGCTCATAACCAGCAAGAAAGCGAACGCAAGAAACAGAGCAGTCAAATCCAGGATAAGCACGCTGGTCAAGAAAACGGAGGCTTCACCGACTGAGGCTTCCTTAAAAGAGATAGTCTCATTGCTGGACAGAGCTTCCCGCACCGGGGCCATTCATGCCAATAAAGCCTCGCGCATAAAGTCCCGTTTGACCAGGCTGGTTCATCAGAAAGCTGCTCCGACCTCCCAGTAATATTGAAGAATGGCGATTGACCGGCTGAATCACCAGACCAGATGTTTGAGCAGATGCAAGAGCCGGCGATTTGATTTCAAAACGGTCCTGACCAGAGAGATGGGCTCCAGCGCGGCGGTAGTTCTGTTTCGAAAATAATCCCTCAAGAACCCAACCACAGCGTCAAAGTCCTCATCCGTCATCTTTGAGAATATAGCTCGGCAATAAGAGTAGAATCTCAGCTCACTCCCCTTTGCCTGCAACAGTTCATCCTCATATCTCTTAAGCAAGGCAAATGAAGAATTACCGTCCTTGATGAACCGGCTTACCACCTCTCCGGCGATTTTTCCAGAAAGCAGAGCATTTGAGATGCCGGCACCGGAGAGGGAGTCTACCACCCTGGCCGCGTCTCCCACCAGAAGCACGTTCTTTTGTACGAGGTTCATCTTCCTGTTAAACGTGGGCACCGCCCCGACATTGAATTCAATGACTCTGGCGCTAGAGAATCTTCTCTGCACGAATTCGTCCAGAAGATTCTTGGCTTTCCTGGTAGTTCGGGTAGCGGTTATGGCCAGACCCACGTTGGCACTGCTGTTACCTTTAGGGAAGACCCAGGCATAGCCGCCCGGGGCAACCGACTGCCCCATGTAAAACTCCACGCGATCCGGCTGGACGTCCACCTCTGTTACCAGATGCTGAGCGGAGGATCCTATCCGGTCCAATCCCAGCGACGAATCAACTCCGGCCCAGCGTGCGACCAGAGATTCTATGCCATCCGCTCCGATAATGACCTTGGCTTGATACTCTTTCTGGTTTCCGTGCTCCAGTACCCTGACACCACAGAATCCAGTCCTCTTTTGGTGCAGGAGACCCACCGCGCAGGAATTTATTTTCAGACACGCTCCCCGGGACACCGCCTTTTCAGCGAGCCTTTTGTCAAAAATCTTTCGGTTTAGAACAAAGGCAGCATGAGGTTGATGCAAGCTAAAGCTCTCATTGGAAGGAGAGACCAGGAGCGCCCTGTGGATCTCGGCGCTGATCCATTCCGGGTCTGGGGCGACGTATCGACTCAAACCTGAAGTGCTGATAGCCTCAGCGCAAGACAATGGCACACCTATCTCCGGATGCTTTTCCAGAAGCAGGACCTTGACCCCGTTTTCCGCCAGGGTCTTTGCCGCCGTAGATCCGGCCGGACCTGCTCCCACGACTATGCAATCAAATTTCGCGTCCATTCTCCGAATGAGCGGGTTTTTTCCGTGAGGAGAAAGAAGTTTTGCTTACGCCGGATATAATCTGAAGCGCGCCGGTGGGACAGAAGATCACGCAGTTTTCGCACAGCGTGCACAGCTTGTGCTTGAGTTGTAAACCGTCAGAGTACAACTCCAGAGCTCCGGCAGGACAGACCGCCACACATCCCCCGCACTCTCCGCACAGCTTGAAGTCAAACTGTAGTGTTTTCACGTGAAAACCCGTCCAAAAACCCGTGGTGTTGTCAGGCGGACTTGGACCCTGCCGTACAGTTCTCTATCTGAATAGGCAAAACCGGAAGGAGGCCGGAATCATGCCCCGGCCTCCTTTGGCGTGCTAATCAGTTACATCCGTGCAATTCGTTGACTACTTTAACAGCACCAGACGTTTGGTTTCCTTCAGATCTCCCACCCTCAGTTGATAGAAGTAAATACCGCTGGATACGTCGCTGCCTTTTTCATCCTTCCCGTCCCACATCACACTTTGCAGACCAGCTCCCAGACGTGTTTCAAGCAGGGTTCTCACCTTCTGTCCCAGAATGTTGTAGATTGTCAGGCTTACCTCAGCTGGCCTTTGCAGATTGAACTTTATGACTGTCTCGTTATTGAACGGATTGGGGTAGTTCTGATGAAGCTCGAAGCCTCTCGGAGCTGCTGCGTCCTCCTCTCCGTCTTCAACTGCACTGGGCGTGGGGCAGATCATCACCGCGAATTCCACCTCGGTAACATAGATCTGCTTTCCGTCTGTGGGTGCCGGCCTGCTGAAAGCTTTGAATTTTTCTGGAACGTTCATGCCGGAGAATTTACCTACTGGCCACTCGTAGTTAATCTCCCAGAAGGGGTTGCCCGGGCTGGGATTTGGCTCGTTAACCAGTGTGCTCTGGTACATATCGTGGGAGACATATTGAGGATTATTATGCAAAATGGGATCATCTGGATGAGGTTGATGAGCCGGTCTCACCCTGCCAGGCCAGCCTGTTTCTCTCGCATCCCGGTTGGGATCGCTTACTGCGATCTTCAAGGATTCGGAGCATACCCCAGCCATGGTAACAAAGTGTCCCCCCTCTCTGGACCACCCGAACTGATCGTCCCAGTACCAGAAACCCAAGAGCAGGATAATGTCCTGACACTTCTTGAGCGAGTCCTCCATTTGGAAGAAGTTGGGCATCTCGAAGGTGGATTCCTGGAGGGCAAAACCGTAGTCAGTTAAATACTGCTCCAGACCCATTTGCATGGTGTCAATGTGGGTACCCCAGTTGGGATTGGTACGGAAGTACTTTGCCAGCGTATCGACCAACTGGGGCGGGCCCCATCCGGGCGGGACGGCGCCAAACCACCACAGGCAATTTGCCACTGCCACCGGTCCGCAGTAGGCTACCCAAGGAGCCTGGTTCTGGTCAAAATCAGGCATCCCGCTGGGAGCCGGTGGATCTGCAGCCGGCTTATCCGGCTTCCAATACCACAAATCTGCGCACTCCGGAGCGTCAGTATACCCGGTTGCCCGGATGATGGGGTCGCCGGGAGGCGGAGGGCTCCAGAAATCAGACCATCTGTAATAGGCTCCGCCTATCATCCCCCAGTTATTGCAGCTGTCCTCTGGAGTAGATTCAAAATCAATGGAAAGAGTGGGAATTGTATCTGGTGGCGAATATTGATCCAGATACATGATCTCCAGGAAAAACGGCTCGTAGACGCAGAAGGGTTGGTTCAGACTGTAATTAATTGGCCCGGGGAGGTGAACATAGGAGGAGTCTTCGGGGAAGGCGAACGATTCCGACCACATGGCGACTGCCGGGTCTGGCCCCAGGCACTTCTCACCCTGCGGAACCTTCTTTATGCTGAACCGGAGGTTCACCGGCCAGGCGTTGTGTTCCAGAGTCCAGGGAACCAGATCGAAATGAATGTCGGTTATTCTGAAAGGATACACGGGCTCACCCGGGCATGTGCCTGGATCCATGTATACGGCAAATGCCAATCCAGAGTCCTCCGGGACAACACCCCAATAGAGCGCCCCGTCGTCGTTGACGATGGCACAGAAGGTTGGCTCCTTTTCTTGGGGGGAAAAGGGAGCCGCCCTTGGATCTACGGGCATCCGGGTGGCGGTCTGTTTTTCAAAACACCAGGCGACCGGGTTTAGCGAAAAAACGGCGGCGAGCACCAGGCTCACCACGATTGCCACCGTTATCTTTCGTCTCATGATCCTGTCCTCCTTGAGTACGAAACCCCGCGTAAGGTTTCAGGTTAAACGTCAGCACTTCCCTAACACGGCTTCCTCTACCACCTCCTTCTTCTGATTTTGAGGTGCTGCGGCAAGATTGTGCCAGCAGTATCGCAAATGTAAATACTCACGCTCTTTGTCGTTGGCGCCACCGAGTGGACCAAGGCTGAGTTGCGTTTATGCTTGCTGGGAAGATGTCTTGTTAGTTCAGGTTGGTCCTGCCTAGTGAATTTAACCCCGGGAACTGCCGTTTTTCCTCCCTCTTTCGTGTTCATGCCTATTCTTCGATTTTCCAAATAAATACGTCCCCTTAGAAAGCGCAAGAGAATTATATCCCGAAACGTAGATTTTTTTTTGCCAGCCGGGCATCACAGGTTTATGCGAAGGCGCCTGGGTTTGTTATCTACCCGGCTATCTGCCGGATTCCTTGAGCTATTTGAGCAAAACCATCTTCCTGGTTTGGGTGACTTCTCCGGCTTGTAGACGATAGAAATATATCCCTGAGCTTAAGTCCCTTCCCTGTTCATCTTTCCCATCCCAGATGACCGTGACAATACCCCTCTGCTTTTCTTCCTGCACCAGTGTTCTGACTTTCTGCCCCAGCACATTGTAAATGACCAGCGATACGTCGGCTGCCTTTTGCAGTCGATATTTGATGGCCGTGGTGTTGTTGAACGGGTTGGGATAACTCTGGAAAAGCTCAAAAGATGAGGGAATAATCTCGTCTTCTCCCTCAACCAGCGTCGGCTTTTGCAGGATCATGACCGCATACTCCACCGCCGCATACAGCGTTTCAGAGGGATCATACGCATGGGCATGAACGATCTGGTGGGGCTGGAAGTTCTGTCCTTCGAATTCAGAAAGCCAGGGCAGGCTATCCCCGTCGAAAGCGTTAAGCTCCCACAATGCCGTCCCGTAGGGCTCGATGTCCAGCATGGCTGAAACATAGGTGTCGTGCGAAACGAAACCTTTGATGTTATGAAGCGTGTCATCATCCGGATGGGGATCATGTGGCGGCAAAATCCTGCCCTTTGCCCCGGTTTCCGTATTATCCGAAGCCGGATCGCTTATGGCAATCCAGGAGTATAAGTCACAGGCACCGGCTACAGAGACGTAGTGCCCTCCTATCCGATACCAGGTCTCCCCTATCCTCTGCCAGAATCCGAGCAGAAGAAGGCTACTGACCGATTCCTCGAGAGAGTCTGAAATCTGACGGAAGGTGGGGTTTTGGAAAACGGTGTCGTAGAGATTCAGATCGTATTCTGCAAAAAGTGAGTCCAGACCGAGCTTTATCGAATCCACTATGGTCCCACCACCCGCCGACGGATTAGTATGAAGATAAACGGAGAGCAATCGAATCAGGCTGTCGGGATTCGTGATTGAGGGAATGGCATCAAGCCAAAGCAGAGAGTTAGCCACCGCAGTGGGTCCGCAGAGGGAGACGGAGTCGGAGCCAAATTGATACTGATCAAAATCCGGCATTCCGCTGGGAGCCTTGTCGGCCTTGGGCATCCAGTGCCAGCATATTTCACAGTCTATGGCCTGCGGATATCCGGTGACGCGTATGATGGCCCTGCCGGGTATGGGATTCTCCCATCCGTCGTACCATTCAATATACTGAGCGCCCCTTACGAGCCAGTTCTCATTGGTATCAGGCCGGTCGGTGGTGTCGCTCATCACCAGACTGGGAATGGAGAATTTGTCTCCGGCGGTGTAGACTATTTCCAGAAAGAACACGTCGTTGACACAGAATACGGTGTCCAAACTCAGATTCATTGGATTGCGGTGGGTCAGGGTATCATAAGCCGAATCGGCACTGATGGTAAAGCCCTTGGAATGAATAAGTGAGCCGGGCATCAACGTATCCTCATTGGCGAATACTCCCCTGATGTTAACCTTGATCTCGGCCGGCCAGATGAAGAAGTCTGGCTGATCCAAAAGATGGAAATGCACGTTAGCCAGTTTGAAAGGGTAGGTGCTATCGAAGCCGCAAAACTGAGGGTCCATGTAAACTGCCACACCCCATCCTATCTCCCACTGGTAGGAATAATAGGCTGGCGAGCCGCTATCATATTGTATGGTGCAAAAACCGAAATCACCCTTAGTTGGAAACTGTGGATAAGACGGCGGCCGCGGTTCGATCGGCCAGGGCTGCATTTTTTGGGAGCCGTACCCGGATGAAACATTCAGGGATACAAACCAGCTGAAAAGCAAGCGGGCGAGAAGCAACGGGAGTCCTTTTTTTCGCATGTCACGCTCCATCTTGTTTACGCATGAGTATACAAAGGCAGTTTAGAAAAAACAAGGATTTTGTTGGGTGCTGGGGCAAGAAGGGCGGAGTTTATCCGTTTTTGTCGCGTCGTCACTGGGTGGTGTTCATGCCCGGGGGCAAGATACAGCAGTCCGGCGGGATAACAGCATCCCGCCGGAACTGATGTGCGGTGCAGGCGGTTGATTCAGCAAACACGCGGGTAGCATGAATGCTGCACCCGCAATGAGGACACTATTTTTCAATCCTTTCCGAGGGCTTTATCATAACTGGCTTTGGCGATCAGATAGTCTGAGAGCGCCTGAAGATGGTTGGTCTCCGCCACGGTCAGGGCAAACTCCGTGTCCATCAACTCCAGGTTGGTGAGCATACCCTTTTGATACTGCACATTGGCGATCCTTAAGCTCTCCTTGGCCTGCTTCACATTCTCCTGCTGGGAGAGTATGTTTTCCTGGGCCAAATTCAGATCCGAGATGGCCTGGCTGATTTCCAGCCTGATCAAATCTTGAATCTGATTTTCGGTTATGTCCACTTGCTTTAAGTGCGACTTTGCGCCTCTCACTTTTGATCTGGTGAGAAAACCGTCAAAGATGGGAAAGCTCAAGGCGAGGTTGAAGTTCCAGTCAGTTTTCCACTTGTCCTCGCTGTAATAAGGTCTTTTGTATTCGTAATTGGCACTTCCGAACAAAGAGGGTTTATTTCCGGCCTTGGCCAAAGCCAAAGCTTTCCTCCCGATTCCTTTTTGCTCTTGGATCAGCTTCAGCTCGGAGCGATTCTCGAAAGCAAACTCTTCCGCCTGTATCTGATCAACCTGTATGGGGACAAACTCCAGGGTGCCTTCCAGATTGACCGAATCTCTTAGGCTGATTCCCAGAAGGTTCTTCAAATTATCCAGGGTCAATTGATAAACATTTTTCGCCTGCACCAAGGGAGGCTTGGCATTTGCGAGCTGAACCCTGACTCTTAACACGTCAAACTCCGAGGCATATCCCTTGTCATATCTTTCTTGCACGGTACGGAGATGATCTTCAATCCGATTGATCGATTCCTCTCTGACCTTGATCAGCTCGTTCGCCAGGAGGATATTGTAGAACAGATTGGTAACGTTGAACTTTGTCTGTTGCTGATTTTTTCTGTATTCTTCTTGGCTGAGGGAAAGTCCATATTTGGATATGTCGTAGCTGTTTTTGATCCTTCCCCAGGTGAACAGCGGTTGCTGAAGCGAGAGCCGGAGGTTGTAGTTGTTTGCCGTTCCAAATTCGGCCTTCATGGTCGTGCCGGGCAAGTCGAATGCCGGAACCCGTCCCAGACGGGTGTAAGTGCCGCTGAAAGAAAGCTCAGGGAAGAATCCAGAGCGGGCCTCCCCCATTTTATATTTTGCCGCGTTAATCTGTTCCTGCAACTGCAAGAGGGTTTTGTTGTTCTGGTAAGCGATCTGCAGGCACTCGTCCAGATTCAGGTCGAATGTCTTATCCTGTGCCTGGCAGAAATTGGGCAAGATAAGCAAGATCAAAAAGATCTTTGAAACATGTCGAAAAGTCATTTTTACCTCCTGCAAGTCCAGGATCAGGCCCCGACGTTTGCCCGCCGGCTCGAAGCATGCATGAAAGACCCCACCTTATACAATCTCATCCAGGGGAAGGATCAGCATTCTTATGCCCTGCTGGGGAAACTCGTGCCTGATGCTCCTCACGCCTTCGGCCAGCGCCTCCTTCTTTTCGTCTTCGAGTGAAAACATCAGGGCGATGTTGACCGAAGGCCAGACCTCGTCGTCGAAGTGGGGGCCGGTTTCTCCCACGCCTTTGACCTTTTCCCAGCGGGTATGATGAACTACTTCGGTTTTCTTCAGTAGATCCCTGACTTCGGGCTCCAAGGGGCTGTTGAATATCAAAAACACCAGTTTCATTGCGACTCCATGGTTATTCCGGGATGCTGATCAATCCGCGAATGCTCTTCTTTTGAATCTCTCGGTGAAGAGAGTGTACAAAGTGGGGATGAAGACCAGGGTAAGCGCCATGGAGATCAGAAGGCCGCTGATAACCGCCACAGCCAGTGGAGAATACATCTCGCCGCCCTCTCCGAACCCCAAGGCCATGGGAACCAAAGCCAGCATGGTTGTGAACGAAGTCATGAGAATGGGACGCAGCCGGATTCTGCCGGCATTGACCACCGCATCGTGAAGATTCAGCCCGCGTCTTCTCAAGATGTTAGCGTAGTCTACAAGAAGTATGGCGTTGGAGACTACGATTCCCGCCATCATGATCATGCCCACAAAGGAAAGAATGCTCATGGTTTTGCCGGTCAGGAAAAGGCCCCAGATCACGCCGATGATGCCCAAGGGCACGGAGAACATCACGATAAACGGGTCCAGAAGCGATTCAAACTGAGCAGCCAGAACCATATAGATCAATACCACGGCCAGGATAAGTGCATACAGCAATATTCTGAAGGATTCCTTCTGATCCTCGTAAGCTCCGGTCACGTCCACGAAGAAGTTATCCGGCACCTGCAAGCTCCTGTTGATTCTGGTTTGCACCTCGCCGGCAACGGTTCCGGGCGCCCGGCCATAAGCCTGGGACGTAACCAGGATTGTCCTCTCCTGGTTTTTTCGATCGATTTTGACCGGACCTCTCTCTTTCACCACCTCAGCCACGCTTGACAGGGGAATTTGACTTCCCAGGGGAGAGGTGACAAACATCCGGTCCAAATCCAAAAGACTCTCCCTGTCTTCCTGTCTTAATTGAACCAGGATGTTATATTCCTTTCCTAATCTGGGGTCCCGGAAAAGGGAGGCCACAGTTCCCCTGACATTGGTCTGTATAGTCTGACCAATCTGCCCCACGCTCAGTCCCAGGGCGGCAGCTTTGTCTCTATCGATTTTGATCTGCAGCTCAGGCAATCCCTCTTCGCGCATGATCCTCACGTCCCGGCTGCCCGGAGTCTGCTCTACGATCCGCTTAACCTCCTGGGCAAGGGAGCCAGCCGTCTCCATCTCATAGCCTCTTATCTCAACCACAATGGGTGCAGCGGCTCCGCCAAAGCTGTGCATCTCCTCGGTCAGCCCGGCGGATTTGACGTGTATCTCGGCATCCGGGATTTCCTTGAACCTATGGCGCAACATCTCCATTATCTCCCACATGGATCGCTCACGTTTGCCGCGCTCCACCAAGCTTACCTCCATGTTGGCAGCGTGAGAACCGGTGATGTCCTGAAAAATGGACGAAAGAGCGGCAAATCCCTCTCCCTCTATCCCTCCCCTGCCCATCATGGTATTAAGCTCGGGGACATTCTGAATGATTATGTTCTCCATCTGGGCCACGACCTGCTCGGTCCTCGTTAGCTCGGTGCCCACGGGCATCTTCAAGGATATCTCGAATCGCCCTTCGTCTATCTGGGGCATGAACTCCGCTCCTATGAATCGGAGCAAGGGAAGACTGACCAAAAGTGCTGCAATCACACCGAGAATGACAGTCTTCTTGTGGGTTATGGCCCAGCTCAGGGTCTTTTGGTAATGATCTTCTACGGCGTCAAACATCCTTTGGCTCAGGCGGAAGAGCTTTCCTTTGGGGCCGAACATCTGCGGATTTCCTACCCTTTCGACCTTTAGAAACCTCGAGGCCAAAAGAGGAATGAGGATCATGGCCACAAAGTACGAGGCGGCCAGAGAGAAGACTACGGTGTAGCCCATAGGGCGGAAAAGAACCCCCACCATTCCTCTGACGAAGAATATGGGGACGAAGACTATGATGGTGGTGGCGGTGGCAGCCAATACGGCAGTGGAGACCTCGCTTGCCCCAATCACCGCCGCCTCCTTGGGCCTTTCGCCTCGCTGCCTGTGACGGAAGATGTTCTCCAGCACCACGATGGCATCATCTACCAGCCTGCCTATTCCCAAGGCCAGGCCTCCCAGGGTCGTGATGTTTAGAGTCATCTTCCCGAAATAGATCAGAACGAAAGTCACCACCACGGAAACGGGAATGGCGACCGAGATTATCAGAGTGCTGGAGAAGCTCCTGAGGAAAATCAGGATGATTATGATTGCCAGAAGGCCTCCCTCCAAAGCCGACCTCTCCACGTTGCCTACCGAATGTTTTATGTAGTCGGAGCTGTCCCAGACCAGATCGATTCTTATTCCTGCGGGAAGCTCTCGCTTCACGCTCTCCAGGGCCTGCTTGACCTTGTCCGCCACCAGGACCGTGTTAGCCTGTGACTCCTTCTGAACCAGCATGACGATGGCGGATCCGCCTCCGACCCTGACCACGCTGGTCTGCTCCTTGAAGCCGTCCTTTACAGTGGCCACGTCTTTCAAGCGTATGGGAATGCCTTGATGGGAGGATATGATCACGTTTTCAAGCTGAGAGGGCTGAGTGAATTGCCCGGTTGTTCTGACCAGAAAATCTTTCTGTCCGAACTTGAGGTGTCCGCCGGGCAGATCCAGGTTTGAAGCCCCGATCGCCGCTATGACCTGGTCAATCGCCAGGCCCAAAGCTTCCAGCCTGGTTCGGTCTATCTGAACTTTGATCTCCCTCTCCAGTCCTCCGATGGGGAAGGCGGCTGCCACCCCATCCAGCCTCTCCAGTCTGGGCTGTATTGTCTCTTCCGCGTAATAGCGCAATTCTGCTTGGGTGAGGCCCTCGCCTGCGAATCCCAGGAACATGATGGGCATCATGGATGGGTCGAATTTTATCACCGACGGGCTCTCCACCCCCTCGGGTAGACGGAACCTGACCATGTCTACTTTTTCTCTCACATCGGCGGCTGCCACGTCCATGTCCGACCCCCAGTCGAACTCCGCCATCACCACACATGCTTCCTCCAGGGAGTAAGAGTAGATGTTTTTCAGGTTCTTGGTGGCGGCTAAGGACATCTCCAGAGGCCTGGCCACCATGCTCTCTATCTCGGAAGGCCCGGCACCCTCGTAGCTGGCCACCACCATGACCATGGGAAGATCGATATCCGGGAAAAGGTCTATGGGAAGCAAGACAAAGGAGATGCCTCCCAGGATGATGAGAATAAGGAAGATCATGGAGACCATCACCGGTCTTTTGATGGCGAACTTGGGTAGAAACATTACTCCCCACCTCCCTCCAGGATTCTGACCGGCTCACCACTGGACAGTCTATGCTGACCGACCACAATTAGGGTATCCCCCGGCTTCAGCCCGCTTCTTATCTCCACCAGTTCGCCCTGACTTGCCCCCAGCTGGATCGGCCCCGATTTAGCTTTTCCATTCACCACGGTAAAGACCTTGCTGATCTCGCTCTGTTCAAGCACGGCATAGACGGGTATCAAAACGGCGTCGTCCTTCTCTCTGATTATGATATCCGCATCCGCAAACATGCCCGGCTTGAGCCTGTGACCTTTATTAGGAATGGTGATCTCCACTGACGCGGTTCTGGTCATGGGGTTGATGGTGGGACTGATCAATGTTACCTTTCCGGAGAATGTCTCATCGGGATAGGCGTCCACCGAGATATCGGCTTTCTGATTAAGTTTTATTTTGGCAAAGTCTCTCTCGATCACGTGAACCACCACTTTTACCCTGTCCATGTTTACGATTCTCAAAATCGGAGTCCCCATTCCCGGTCCGGGTTCGGGAGGGCTGACCCTGGCTCCCTTGTCCTCATAAACCCTGCCCACGATGCCTGCCACCGGAGCCGTGATCTCAGCCGGTTGGAACTTGACCCCGTCGATGTCCCGGTCGACTATAGCCAGCACCTGATCTGTCTTCACCCTTTGCCCCTCCTTGACCGTGACATCGACCAGTTTTCCCGATGCCTTGGGATAAACATCTATCTCCTCTATCCCCTTAATGTCTCCGGTTAGATTTAACGCTTCGGTCAAAGGGCTGGTTTTGACCACCTGGATTTTGACCGGCCGGATTTCCTCTTCCGCTTCGATTTCTTCTACCTGACTTCGCTGGTAAGCCATCCATCCTCTATAGCCCAGGAATCCGACGATGACGATCAAGACTAACCAGAAAATGACTTTTTTCATTCGTTCTGCCTCTCTTTCGGCTCCAATATTATTTCCAGTTTCGCACTTTTCGTATGTGATCCAGCAAACCTTCTATCCCCTTTATTCCCAGTTTCAGGTGATCTACGGCGCTTTGGATCACGAATACCAAAGGGAAAGGTACGTCCCCCCCTTCGCGCTTGTTGACCTTGAGTAGATGTTTTAGGAGATTTTGCATCATTTCTTTTTTGAGCTTGAGGCAATCCAAGGCCTTCTTTCTGGGCAGGCCCTTAATGAAAGCGACTCCCACCACCAGGTTGCTGGGATGCATTCTTTTATCCCTGAGTGTTTGCTCCAGCAAGAGTGCCAGTTCTTCCCTTCCCTTTTTGGTTATGCGATATACGCTTCGCTCCGGCATTTTTCCCGGCTTTTCCCTTTTTGCCTCCACCATCTCCTTATCCTCTAATCTGTTGAGCGTGTTATAAATGGAGGAGAGATTCACTTCCGCCCAGAGTTCCATGCCGGTTTTTTCTATCTCTTGATGCAACTGATAGCCGTGCATGGGCTTTTGATTCAAAAGCCCCAATACCACAAGTTCATTCTTGCTCATAGGCTGGCCTCACAGCTTGATATTACAAACTGGACTATTCCAACTGAGAATAATATACGTCTGGAATACCGAAATGTTGCTACTTTTTTGGAGCTTCAAAAAGATTTCTTAGTTTTTCATTTCAATCTTGGCACTGTCCGTTTTGAACCAGCGGTCATCAAGCTCTCCTGGCTTCAGGGGCGTACGGATCGTCAAACTCTCTGTTGCCGAAGGACTTGCAGGGTCAGTTCGCTAAGCTTATTGGGTAGCATGAGAGGCCGACAATTTGCAGAAGGCACTATGGGGATGGCCCGTCTTCTAACATAAAATAGGTGCGACGCAGCCTGAGACCGAGACGCGTTTTGGTAATCCGTCAGGGGTTGGCGTGACAATCTATTTGTGTAAGATAAAAGGAATTGAAAATCAAGAAGTCGGAGAGTCCGATTCAGCTGAGGCTTGGTTTGAGTTAATTAAAAGTCACTTTTGGGCTTCCGGGGACCTTTCTCATCCACAACTAACAGAACCTTCTTCAGTCTGCGCGATCTTGCCTTCTTGATCCCGTACGCTTGTCTGATCTCTTGGCAAGCCAGTCTGGCTTTCTTCAGACTGTTGGCAAAAACCACGGCCAGAGGCTCGTTTCGTTTGACCGAATCCCCCACCTTCTTCTTGATTAGCATACCTACACTCGGGTCAATGGGGCTGTCCAGCTTCTCCCTGCCAGCCCCCAGCGTCACGCCGCACAACCCGATCTTCCTGGTGTCTACGGAATGGACGTACCCCTCCCTTCTCGAACTAATCAAGAGTCTAAATCTCGCCCAGGGAAGAAGGCCGAAGTCATCCACCACTTTGGGGTTGCCGCCTTGTACTTTGACCATCTGCTGGAACTTTGAAAGGGCTTTTCCGGTTCTTATAGCTTCAGAGAGCTTGGCCTCAGCTTCTCTCGGATTCTTTGCCTTCTTTCCCAGGACAAGCATCCGGGCACCGAGAGCCATGGTAACCCCCATGAGATCTTTTGGAGCTTTGCCTTTAAGAGCGTGGATAGCCTCGATTACCTCGATGGAGTTTCCAACCGTCTCACCCAGCGGTTCATTCATATCAGTTATCAGAGCCATAGCCCTCTTTTTGAATCTCTTGGCTATCCGGATTAGAGTTTTAGCCAGAAGCACCGCGTCGCTTCTTTTCTGCATGAACGCGCCATTTCCCACCTTGACGTCGAAGACGAAAGCATCCGCTCCTTCGGCTAACTTCTTGCTCATGATGCTGGAGGCGATCAAAGGTACGGAGTTGACCGTGGCGGTTACGTCTCTTAGGGCATACAGCTTTTTGTCGGCTGGCGCGATCTCCGCGGTTTGACCGATCATGCATACTCCCAAGTCTCGCAGGTTTGTGACAAATCTTCTCAAAGTCAAATCTGTGCGGAATCCCGGAATGGACTCCAGTTTATCCAAGGTTCCGCCGGTATGACCCAACCCTCTGCCGGAGATCATGGGAACCTTGACCCCGCAGGAAGCTACCAGAGGAGCAAGTATCAAGGAGACCTTGTCGCCAACTCCGCCAGTGCTGTGCTTATCTACCTTTATGCCCTGGATAGACTTGAGATCAACGACCCGGCCCGAGTTCATCATGGCCTGGGTTAAGTGGAATGTCTCGTGCTCGTCCATGCCGTTTAAGAAGATGGCCATGAGCAGCGCGGATGCCTGATAATCCGGGATTTGACCCTGAGTGTAGCCTGAGATAAAGTACTCAATCTCCTTTTGAGTCAGTCTCTCTTTGTCCCGCTTCTTGCCGATTATCTCGTAAATATGCATGTTGGCGCATTCTTATGCGGTTGTGACTTCACCCAAAATAAGGTATGCAGGCCGCCAAGTCAAGTTTCGCCTGATGATTTCTGTGGTTGGCCAATTTATTGGGCTTCCTGCTGGCTGCATAAATTGACCAACTACAACCGAATCCCACCGATGTCATTGCGAGGGGTCCCCCGCCAGAGGCGGGGGGCGACGAAGTCCCGCGGTTGGCGGGACCGCGCCCTTCGGGCTCGCAATGACGATGGGAACATTCTTGAGGAGGCCGTGATAGATCGGGAGAGAAAACGCTTCCGGCAAGGATACGCTACCGAGGACTTACCTCACCCCCTTTATCCCCCTCTCCATGAAATTGAGAGGGGGAAGCAGGGGGAGAGGTTCATATGAGGCGTTCGGGACTGTCTCCCGAATGGGAGCACCGGGATCTAATCCCGGCAGCCTCCGAAGAAGGTCGTGTGCGTTGCCCAATTCACAGTTCGACAGGCTCACTGTCCTGAGCTAAGTCGAAGGATTGGGCGGTTTCAGTTCGATGGATTGATGGTTGTCGCGGGGTACCGTTACTCCGCGACAACCCCGGTTCGGGGTGAGGGCACCCCGAACCAACCTTGAAAAAAGTCCGCTGCAGGCGGACCCGTTGGAGTAATAGAACGTTTGCAAATCGAGTTTCCGAACCCCGCCGGGTTTTACTTTGCGCTTTTGTCGCTCTGCCACAGGGCAAAAACGTTATTCTCTGTGTCCAGGCACTGGGCAAACCAGCCCATGGTTGGCACGGCCGATTTGGTAACAACCACCTTGCCGCCGAGCTTTTCCACCTTGGCGATATACTCATCGATATTGGGAACGTCGATGTAGTTGGTTATTGGCTGCTGGGGATGCTGCTTTTTCATCATCCCGCCATCCACCTTGGGATCTCCGCTTGTGGTTATCATCCAGTAGTCCATTCCCGGCTCGTGCTTGAACTCCCAGCCGAAGAGATCAGCGTAGAACTTGCTTGCCCGTTGGGGGTCATCTGCCGGAATCTCGAAGTGAACTATTGTTGGCATCTCGCTGTCACCTCCTTTTAACTCGGTGCTTGAAGTTTGAAAGGTGCGAACTGTAGAATCGTTTTCATTTCCGAAGTCCTAGCGGGGCTCGGAATTCACCTCTCGATTGCGAAGGCAGCTTCCGTAATTCTTGAACCGTAGCTGCCCAACGATTTCCTGTAACTTAGCCATTCTAGATATAAAATCAACAACTTTTTGCAGGAGTCCTGTGAGATGGAGTCCGGGCTGGATACACGGCTCTGCACTGGTCTGAACTGAAGGCTTGCTTACCTGTCTGGCTGAATCCCGCTCTTCGCACAGTCAAGTGAGCGACCAAAAGAGTGAGGCAAAAAGAGTCTTTGCACGGCTTGGAACACCGCTTAGGAAGGAGGAGTCAACTTTTGGGTTGACAAATCCATTTTTCAAACTAAAATGCTATTAGATGGCTAAAGTTCAAGACAGTTGGTTAATAAAAGCAAGAAAAATGGCGAAAATAAGATTGTAGCGAGGTTGCAGAACAGTTGAGCGCCGAAGACATTGTGTTGGAGGGGATCGACATCCATAGGAGCTTTCAAACGGGGGCTGAAACGCTTCACGTATTAAAGGGAGTGGACATCGGGATAAGACGAGGCGAGATCGTTTCTGTGGTGGGTGCATCAGGGGTTGGAAAGAGCACACTCCTTCACATCTTGGGTGCATTGGACCGTCCCACGAAAGGCAAGGTGAGACTGGATTCCACCGACGTCTTTGCCCTGAGCGATAAGAAACTGGCGCATTTCAGAAACAAGACGGTCGGATTTGTGTTCCAGTTTCATCATCTTCTGCCAGAGTTTTCCGCTCTGGAGAACGTTATGATGCCCCGGCTTATTGCCGGAGAGGAGATGGATTCAATCAGAGAAAAGACAGAAAAACTGCTCTCTGAGGTGGGACTTGGGGACAGAGTTAATCACAAACCAGGTGAGCTCTCTGGAGGAGAACAGCAGAGGGTGGCGGTGGCGCGTGCCTTGATCAACGATCCCCAGATAGTGATAGCAGACGAGCCCTCGGGAAACCTGGACAAGGCAACCGGAGAGGAGTTGCACAACCTGATTTCCGAGTTGAATCAAAAGAAGGGTCAGACCTTCATTATCGCCACCCACAACCAGCTTCTGGCCCAAAGGGCCCACCGAATAATTACCCTGGTTGAAGGCAAGGCGGTGCCGGGTGCGAAATGAGCTGGAAAGGTTCACAGAGAATAACCCGTGACGTGAAAGGCGCAGAGGATGTTGTGTCAGGACTGTAGAAAAAAAGAGGCAACTGTTCACCTGACCGAGGTGATTAGCGACAAGAAGGTGGTGCTGAATCTTTGCCAGGAATGCGCAAACAAGAGGGGATTTCGCAATCCGTTAGAGGGCGTACCTTTTCCCTTGGCAGAGTTTTTGTCTAGCATGCTCAGCCAGGTTCAGATGAAGAAGCCCACCAGAGAAGCCAAGGTTTCCTGCTCTGCATGCGGGATGAGCTTCTCCGATTTCGCCAAAATGGGGCGCTTGGGATGTGGGAATTGTTACGTCGCCTTCAGGAGCCAGCTTAACGATCTTCTGAGAAAGGTGCACGGGAACACCCAGCACCGGGGGAAGTTCCCTCGTACTACGGGAGAGGTGATGAGGCCTCTGTGGGAGGAAAGCAAGCTTCAGGCGGAGTTGAAGAAAGCTATCGAAAGAGAAGACTTCGAAAAGGCCGCCCAGATCAGAGATCGGATAAGAGCTTTGGTCAGCAAGAAGTGAACCTTAGCGTTACAGGCGAGCCCAGACATGTTTGAAGAGATGGCGAAAAAGCCGGCCGTATGGCTCTCCGGGGAAGGATCCAGTTCACAGGTGGTTCTATCCTCAAGGGCGAGGCTGGCGCGCAATATTGCCAATTCCCCCTTTCCTGCCAGAGCCGATACGGACAAGCGGGAAAGTGTCCTCTCCTTTGTAAAGGCAGCCGTAAAGAAAAGTGCGGATTTAAGTCGGGGGACATTCGTCGATTGTGCTCAACTGGACGATCTGGATCGTACCTTCTTAGTGGAGAGACACCTGGTCAGCCTGGAATTCACTGGTTGTAGAGACTCCTCTGCACTTTTAATCGGAGAAAAGGAAAACCTCAGCGTGATGGTGAACGAGGAGGATCATCTCAGGATTCAGGCTCTGGCCTCAGGTTTGGGAATAAGAAAGGCGTTTAGCCTGGCCAGCCATGTGGACGATGAGCTGTCCAAATCACTGGAGTTCGCTTTCGATCCCACCTTCGGCTATCTCACCTCATGCCCTACCAATACCGGTACCGGAATGAGAGCTTCAGTCTTGATCCATCTGCCCGGTTTGGCATTGACCCGGGAAATAGAGAAGGTCATCTCTGAGATCAGCCGGCTGAGATTCGTGGTAAGGGGCTTTTACGGAGAGGGTTCCGATGTGTGGGGGAACCTGTTTCAGGTCTCCAATCAGAGCACGCTGGGACAGTCGGAAGAGGAGATCATGGAGAGCCTGGAGACCGTCACACGGCAGATAATAGAATATGAGGAGAGTGCCCGAACGCGGCTGTTCAACGAGGCTAAGGATCAGATAGAGGACAAGATCTGGCGGGCCTATGGGATCTTAAAGTGCGCTCGAACCCTAACCTCGGAGGAGGTCTTGAACATGCTCTCGGCCATGAGGCTAGGGATCGGGATGGGGGTCGTAGGCAAAGTTAGTCTGTCGGAGGTTAATGAGATTCTGGCCCTGACCCAGCCGGCTCATCTGCAGAAGTATTTTCAGAAAAGGATGGAGCCAGCCGAGCGTGACCGGGTGAGAGCAGAGCTGGTTAGATCAAAACTGGCGTAGTGGAATTTTAGGGGAACTCATTGCAGTTAAGGAAAGCGATCTCGGCTACGTAAAAGTGTGTTAAATTTAGGAGTTTTTTTTCAGGTTTTCCCGAAGAGGTTGACATTTTGAGCGTTTTTGCGTACTGTATTAATAGAGGTGAGTAGAAGTTGGGTGGACTAGGCAGGAGCCGAAAAGTCTTTGTTGGGGAAGATCGGTCGCAGAAATCGGAGTGGAGGTCTTAGATGAATGAGATGTTTACAGAGAGAGCTCGCAAGGCGATAGAGTATGCCCGGGATGAAGCAGCCAGACTCAAGCATGATTACATCGGCACGGAACACCTTCTTCTAGGGCTTCTGCGGCTGGGAGAGGGGAGAGCAGTTGAGGTTTTGACTAACATAGGTATAGATTTAAACGAGCTTCGCCAGTCGGTGGAAGATGTGGTTCAGCCCTCCGGCGGAACCATGGCCATGGGTCAGCTTCCCCTGACCGCCAGGGCAAAGAAGCTTCTGGAGGTTTCGGCCCAGGAGGCACGTTCGCTCCGGTCAAAGGATATCGATACGGAGCATCTTCTTCTGGCCATGCTCAGGGATGAGGAGGGGGTGGCGGCTCAGGTGCTCTCCATGTACGATCTGGATTACCAGGAGGTCCAGGAAGAGTTGCAGAACATAGAAAGCGGGAAGCCATCATCTTATGCCAGGAAAAGGAAGAAGAGCAAGACCCCCGCTCTGGATCATTTCGGAAGGGACTTAACCGAGCTGGCTCGCCGAGGAAAGCTGGATCCGATCATTGGCCGAGACAACGAAATCGAAAGAGTCTCCCAGATACTATCCCGGAGAAAGAAAAACAATCCGGTTCTGATAGGCGAGCCGGGAGTGGGCAAGACCGCCATAGCCGAAGGTCTGGCGCAGAGGATAGTGGCCGGAAAGGTTCCTCAAACCCTGGAGAGCAAAAGGATCGTCTGTTTGGATATGGCTGCTTTGGTGGCGGGAACCAAATACCGGGGTCAATTCGAGGAAAGGATGAAGGCGGTGATGAATGAGATCGTAAACTCCAAGGACGTGATTCTCTTCCTTGACGAATTGCACACCATCGTGGGGGCGGGAGGCGCAGAAGGCTCCCTGGACGCCTCTAACATTTTCAAGCCCTCCCTTTCCCGAGGTGAAATCCAATGTATCGGCGCCACTACCCTGAATGAATATCGAAAATACATTGAAAAGGACGGGGCTTTAGAGCGACGCTTTCAGACCATCATGGTGGACCCTCCCTCCAAGGAGGATACCATACAGATCCTTAGAGGATTGAGAAGCAAGTACGAGGAGCATCACCGGGTAAAGATATCGGATGAGGCCATCGATGCGGCGGTTAAACTCTCAGATAGATACATAACCGGGAAGTTCCAGCCGGATAAGGCTATCGACGTTATAGATGAGGCCGGCTCACGGGTCCATCTGGCCACCTGTACGCGTCCGGAGGCGTTTGAACAGATGGAGCAGGAGATAACACAGGTACAGCGGGATAAAGAGAAGGCAGTGAAAAACCAGGAGTTCGAAAGAGCAGCTCAACTGAGGGATGAGTTGAAGATCAGAAAGGAAAAACTGGAGCAGACGAAGAAAGATTGGGAGGCCGGTAAGGGAAGGGAAGTGGTGACTTTGGGCAGCGAGGACGTGGATTGTGTGGTCTCCAAGATGACCGGCATTCCCCTGTTTAAGCTGGAAGAGAAAGAGTCCAAGAAGCTCCTGCGGATGGAGGAGGAGTTGAAGAAAAGAATCGTGGGGCAGGAGGAAGCCATTTCGGTCATCTCCAAAGCCATCCGACGCAATCGAGCCGGCTTGGGCGACCCCCGAAGGCCCATCGGATCCTTGATCTTTTTGGGCCCCACTGGAGTGGGAAAGACCGAACTGGCCCGGGCTTTAGCGGCATCCCTTTTCGAGGATGAGAACTCCCTGGTGAGAATCGATATGTCCGAATACATGGAGAAATTCTCGGTTTCTCGCCTGATCGGTGCCCCACCAGGGTACGTGGGCTACGAGGAGGGGGGACAACTGACCGAGAAGGTGAGGCGAAAGCCTTATTCGGTGGTGCTTTTGGATGAGATAGAGAAGGCTCACCCGGATGTGTTCAACATACTGCTTCAGCTGTTCGATGACGGTGCCCTGACCGACAGTTTCGGCAGAAGGGTTGACTTCAGGAACACCGTGGTGATCATGACCTCCAACCTGGGGGCAAGGCAGATAAAGGGAGGAAAGACCCTGGGCTTCCAGAAGGAGAATTCAAGCTCCTCCTACGAGCAGATGAAGCAGAAGCTCATGGAGGAGACCAGGCGAACGTTCAATCCGGAATTCCTAAATCGGATCGACGAGACCATCGTATTCCATGCTCTGGGGATGAAAGAGGTCTTGCAGATCATCGACATACTTCTCTCTGACGTTGGCAAGAGACTGAAGGAAAAAGGGATCACATTTGAACTGACTTCCCGGGCCAAGGAGTTTCTGGCAGAAAAGGGATACAGTCCCGCCTTTGGTGCCCGACCCCTGAAGAGAACCATTCAGAAACTTGTGGAAGATCCGCTGGCCGAAGAGATACTGAAAGGGCAGTTCTCCGGCGAGTGTGAGGTGACCGTGGACAGAAAGCAGGGGGAGGACAAGCTGACCTTTGATATCCAAGCCAAGGGGAAAGAGAGGCGCAAAACCACACCGGAGAAATCTCTGACTTAGACAAGATTTTCACTTGCTTTCAGAGGAAGGATTTGCTATCTTGTTAAACCCGGAATTGCAAATGCCGATCAGGCAGCTTCTGGGTTTGGTTTTCACGGAAAGGTAGACTTCTATGGCACACAAAAAGGGAGTAGGAAGTTCACGGAACGGAAGGGATTCGCACGGGCAGAGGCTGGGTGTGAAAAGATTTTCCGGAGAGGCGGTGTTGGCCGGCACCATTCTGGTGCGGCAGAGGGGAACCAGAATACATCCAGGGCCGAACGTAGGCAAAGGAAAAGATGATACCCTTTTCGCTCTGAAAGACGGAGTGGTCAAATTTCAACCGAAGGGGAGAAGCAAAAAAGTAGTAAGCGTTTGTTGATGCCTTCTGAGCCCTCCTTGGCTCAGATGGTGGACTTCGGACCACGTCCTACCTTCACTCTGCACAGTAACGGGACCGAGAGACATCCTTGCCAGGAACAAGGTTCAAATATAACCAAGCAGTTTGAGTCAAATGGGGTCTCGGATCATAGCGTCTGCGTCACAGTAAGAAATCATGACAATAGAAAATCACAATCTGTGGATTTTTCGCAAAAGAAACTGAATAGTGGGCGGCAAAGACTATTCACCTGCTCTTTGAAAATCATATTTTGCTTTGAAGTGATATGAGTGACTTTGCTTTGATCCTCAGCGGATGTGGACTGTTGGATGGATCAGACATCTGGGAGGTGGTTCTGCTCTCTTATCACCTGGCAAGGAAGGGCAAGAGCGCGGTTTTCTTTGCTCCAGATGAGGACCAGAAAGAGGTGGTGGATCACCTGACGGAGAGCACCGTTGGGGAGAGGCGAAATATCCTGAGTGAATCTGCCCGCCTTGCCTGGGGAGGGATTCGAAAGCTAAAAGATCTCTCTGGCAAGGATGTGGATGGGCTTATTCTTCCCGGCGGATATGGGGTGCTTAAGAATTTAGCCGACCGCCTGGGCGAGCATGAGAATGAGTACTTAAAGCCCGGGAGAGAATCTCAAAGGGTCATAAGGGAGATCTATCGAAGACGAAAGCCGATAGGAGCCTGTGGGCTTGCCGGCCTTCTGGTAGCTTCCGCTTTAAGGGACATAGTGGAGACACCACTGACCTTGACCATCGGAAAGGATCCTGACTTCATCAACAGGATAGAGCAGATGGGTGCAGTTCACGTCCTCTCCAGGGGAGCCGAGGCTGTGATGGATCCAGAGCATAAGGTGGTCTCCACGGCGGCGAATCTTCTGAAACTCAAACCGGCGGAGACGGCTTTGAGCATCGAGAATTTAGTTAACGGACTTTTGGAACTTACCTCATCAAAAACAAGTTAGGAGGAGATATGCGCGAGATTTCCGCCAAAGACATAGTCAAAACGGTGAAGGATCTCTGCATCGACGCCAATTATAACTTGGGCGAGGACGTGCAGACGGCGCTTCACAAGGCTTATGAGAAAGAAGAGTCGCCCGTGTCCAAAGCTACTCTGAAGCAGATCATCGACAACTTCGAGATCGCCAAGGAGGGAGAATTTCCCATCTGCCAGGATACCGGGTTCGCCGTCTTCTTCGTAGAGATGGGAGACCAGGTTTGTGTCAAGGACGGAAACCTGTTTGAGGCCATCAACGAGGGCGTCAGGCAGGGATACGGTGAAGGCTATCTGAGAAAGTCGATACTGGCCGATCCCATCGAGAGGAAAAACACCGGTGATAATACCCCCGCCGTTATCCATATGGACGTGGTCAAGGGTGACAAGCTGAAGATCATCATCGCTCCCAAAGGGGGCGGGAGCGAAAACATGTCCGAGGTGAAGATGATGAAGCCGGCGGACGGGGTGGAAGGCGTGAAGGAGTTCGTGATCGACAAGGTGAAAAGGTCAGGAAGCAACCCCTGTCCCCCAATTGTGGTGGGCGTGGGGATCGGGGGAACCTTCGAGAAGTGCGCCGAGATGGCCAAGCGAGCGCTGTTGCGAACCATCGGTTCGAAGCATCCCGATCCATTCTACGCCAAGCTTGAGCAAGAGCTTATGGAGGGGGTGAACAAGCTGGGCATAGGCGCCCAGGGCTTTGGAGGAACGCAAACTGCACTGGCAGTTTTCGTTGAGACCTATCCCTGTCACATCGCCAGCTTCCCTGCAGCAGTGAACATCAACTGTCACGCTGCCAGACACAAGGAGGCAATGCTGTAGGAAAGACCTTGGAGGGTTGACCTTTAGATTTACTGGTGCAATTCACAGTAAAGCTGAAAGCTTTATACTCCAATCAAGACAAACCTGGAGGAAAGCAAAATGGCACAGAAGAAGATAAATACCCCACTGACCGACGATGCGGTAAAAGGTCTGAAAATAGGCGACGACGTTCTGATAACCGGAGAGATTTATACGGCCAGGGATGCGGCTCACAAGAGAATGGTAGAGCTTCTGGACAAAAGAGAGAAGCTTCCCTTTGAAATAAAGGGTCAGTTGATCTACTATGCGGGTCCCTCACCTACCCGGCCGGGGAATGTAATTGGTTCAGCCGGTCCCACCACATCCGGAAGAATGAACAAGTACGCTCCCCGCATCCTGGAAGCCGGCTCCAAGGGGATGATCGGGAAGGGAGAGATGGGCGGCGACGTGCCGGAAGCGCTCAAGAAGCATTGTGGCGTGTACATGGCGGCGGTGGGTGGCGCAGCTGCTCTGATCGCTAAATCGGTGGTCAAAAATGAGCTGGTGGCCTGGGAGGAGCTGGGTGCGGAGGCGATTAAAAGGTTGACGGTGAAGGATTTCCCGGCAATAGTGGTGCAGGACTGCCACGGCGGAAATCTCTATAAGGAGGGCGTAAAGAAGCACAGCAGAGCCTAAGTACCTCTGAAGGGAGAGGGAGAATGGCAGCGGCTTCCAGATAAGCTCAAGATCTCTTGTCTCTTGACAAAAGGAAATAGCAGAAGGCTGGGTATGGTCGCCCAGCCTTTTCTCCTTTGCCAAGGCTACGAGCCTTAATAGTCTCTCCAACTGATAAGGATTCGACCGCTGTTCGTCACCTTACCATTCCAAGAAAAGAAAGCGTCCCGCCTATGGCGGAACGCCTTCGTTATCTGCATTATTTGCCTGGGAGTTTTTCTTAAGCGAAATTCTACTTCTTCTTAAGTACCAGCTTGCTTTTCTTCTTGGGCATACCCTTTGTCACAGTTTTGGCCCTCACCCCGGGCAGCCCGTTATCCACCATCGCGGTTTTAAGTTTTTCGCTCACATACCCTTCGATCTCTTCAGAGGAATACACCTTGATGCCGAACTCCTTGTATAACTTATCCTTAGCGTGCTTACCCCCTTTCATGGCCCTTTTCATCAAAACATCGATCAGATGTCTCTTCTTGGTAATCTCTGCCTTGCCACGCATCGAAAAACTAACCCTGCCGTTCATCCCAGAGGCTTCAGTGTCTTTACCTAAGACGCCAAACTTCCCTTCTATCGT
>CAYGCR010000042.1:0-27179 GCA_964348415.1 uncultured Ignavibacteria bacterium
AGGAAAGCCAAAAACCGACTGACCGGCAAGGTAGACAAGGTTGAGAAGCTTCTGAAGAGGAAGATCAACCGATGACCGATTATATCCTCGTCTTCATTACCTCCTCATCCGAAAAGGAGGGGGAAAAGATAGGCAGTGCTCTGGTCAAAGAAAGGCTGGCTGCCTGCGTTAACCTGATTGCGGGAGTAAAGTCAACCTTCAGGTGGAAAGGTAAGATCTCCTCGGAACAGGAAGTTCTCCTCATAGTCAAGACCAAAGATAGGCTTTTCCACAAACTGAAAAAAAGAGTCCAGGAGCTGCACGGCTACGAGGTGCCTGAAATCCTGGCTTTGCCCATTTTAGCAGGATTTGAGAAATATCTGAGTTGGATAGAAGGAGAAACCTTGTGAGACTTCTAAAAGGGTCTTTGAAGGTTGTGATCCGGAGTGTTCACCTTTAGGTGAACCGTCCCGAGAGCGGCTTTCCTTTAGCGACTCTCAGGTCAACCTGAAGTCGCAGATCCCGCCTCGGCAGGGCTTGACACTCCACAATCGGCCGCTCTGGAGTGTCTGCCTTCAGGCAGACTAATCCCGAGCAGGCGCTCAGACCCTTTTAGATAAATGCGAGGGACGGTTGGCACACTCGATTGTGTCAAGACATTCTGCATGATCTTTTCAACAGAGCAGACCTCCAAAGAGATTCTTCTTGGGCACAATTTGTTTTCAAAGGGAGATAAAAGATGCAATTTAGAAAAACTAAGAACGGATTTATCATTAGATTGATAAAGGGTGAGGAGATCATAAGCTCCTTGTCTGGCTTTGTGCGGAAGCAGAACATTTTGGGCGGTTTTGTCTTTGGATTGGGAGCTTTCGAGGATGCGACTCTGGGCTATTTCGACTCTGCAAAAAAAGAATACGTCAAGAATTCTTTCGAAGAAGACATGGAGTTTGGGAGCCTCACCGGTTCGATATCCTACGTGGAAGGAAAGCCATTCATTCACGCTCACGTGGTCGCTGCAGGAGCGGATGCCAAGGCTTGCTTCGGTCATCTTTTCTCTGCCACCATCTCCGTCACAGGAGAATTCTTCATCATACCCTCCGAGGTCAAGATCGAAAGGAAAGCTGACCCGGACGTCGGTTTGAATTTGTTGGACCTGTCGTAAGAAAGTCCTTGCCATATCTTCACCAGCGATTAATATTGCGTGTGCTCTGGCTGGGCGCCGAGGACGAACATTGCCAGTCGAAGGTCAGAGCCAAGGTTTTATGTTTGTTTGGTTTGACACTTCTGGAAATGGGAAAGTCGATAATAACACTCACCACGGACTTCGGCACCAAAGATGGATACATCGGAGCGGTCAAAGGGGTGATAAAGAGGATAAATCCTGACGCATGTGTGGTGGATATCACGCATCGAATCGAGCCGTTTGACGTTCTGGCTGGAGCCTTTGCGCTGAACAACTTCTGCAGGTACTTTCCGTCGGGTAGCATTCATATGGTGGTGGTGGATCCGTGCGTGGGAAGCCGACGCCAGCCACTCTTGATTCAATCGGAGGAGTTCTTCTTTGTCGGTCCGGATAACGGAGTCTTCACCTTCATTTATGAGAATGAAAGAATTAAGGACATAATCCTTCTTTCCAACAAGAGGTACTTTCTATCGCAACTGTCTCACACCTTTCACGCCAGAGACATCTTTGCTCCCGTGGCAGCCTACGTCTCTCTGGGAGTGGATCCAAAGGATTTCGGCGAAACGGCAAAGGAGTGCCACAAGTTGATCGTTCCGGAACCCCAAGCTTCCGAGAACGTTCTTTGGGGCGAGATCATACATATCGACAGTTTTGGGAACATGATCACCAATATTAGATCACATCTTCTGAAGAAAACCGTCGCTAAGATCGTTGTAAGTAAAAGAGAGATAAAACAAATTGCTCGGTCATACTATGACATTCCCAGGAAGGGAATTGGTGCTTTGGTGGGCAGCTCGGGATATTTGGAGATTGCCGCAAATCAAGAAAGCGCTGCTAAGATTTTGAAATCAAAGGTTGGAACTGCGCTGAGGATTACTTTTGCATGAGATCCAGCGATGTGACTTCCAAGAAGGAAAAAAAGACAATTAAGAGAAGAACTCGTCCCTCCTGGGATGAATACTTCATCAATATTGCGGAACTGGCCGCAACCCGCTGCACCTGCCTGAGAAGACAGGTGGGGGCAGTGATCGTCAAGGACAAAAAGATTCTGGCGACCGGATACAATGGTGCTCCCTCGGGACTCAAACATTGTCTGGATATAGGATGTTTGAGGGAAGAGCTGAAGATTCCGTCCGGGGAAAGACACGAGCTGTGCCGAGCTACCCACGCAGAGCAAAACGCCATCGTACAGGCGGCTCTGTTTGGGGTAAGCATTAGGGACAGCACCATGTATTCCACCACTCACCCGTGCATCCTGTGTACTAAACTGATAATCAACGCCGGAATAAAGAGAATGGTGATCAAGAATAGCTACCCGGACAAAATGTCAAGACACATGCTGAAAGAAGCTAAAGTCAAGACGCAAATATTCAAAGAACACAAAAAAGCAGTGGTCAAGAAGGCTGGCAAGAAACCATGAGATGCCCTTTTTGCGGAAACGATAAGGATAGAGTGGTGGACTCACGCACCTCGCGTGAAGGAAGGGCGGTGAGAAGAAGAAGGGAATGCGAAGCCTGCAAGAAGCGTTTCACCACCTACGAGTACGTGGAGGATGTATCACTGACCGTCATTAAAAACGACGGCAGAAGGGAGCCCTTCGACCGGCAGAAACTTCAGAGGGGAATCGAGCTGGCCTGCAATAAGCGCCCCATCAGCTCAAAGAAAATTGCCTCCGTGGCGGATGAGATAGAGGAAGCCCTGCAAAATCTCTCCAGGCCGGAGATAACCAGCAAAGAGGTGGGTAAGGAGGTTATGAAGAGACTGAAAAAACTGGATGAGGTGGCTTACGTTAGATTCGCCTCGGTATATCACAAGTTCAAAGACATCAACGAATTTATGGATGAGTTGAAAGGTCTTTTGAAGTAAGTTTGATAGATTCACCCTTGCCGTGAAGAAAAAAGGGGGAAGAGCGCAAGTAAGTCAGAAAGGACTATGGAGAGAAAATGGCCGAAGAAGAAAAGGAGATGGGTTTTCTGGATCATCTGGAGGAACTGCGAGGAAGAATCATCAAGTCCATCATCTCGATTATCCTTTTCTCCATTCTAGCTTATTTTTTCTCCGAAAAACTGATAGACTTTGTCACCGGTCCCATCCCCGAAGTTTACTTCATGGCGCCTACGGAGGCTTTTTCAACCCGCATAAAGATATCTCTTATCGCCGGCATAATCGTCAGCGTGCCGGTCATTTTCTACCACGCCTGGAGGTTCATAGCTCCGGGACTCTTCGAAAAAGAGATAAAAATGATAATCCCGGCCGTGTTGACATCCACGGTCTTCTTTCTGATTGGGGCCTCGTTTGCCTTCGTTTTTGTGCTGCCCTTAAGCATAAAATTCCTCTTGGGGTTCGGCACGGAGAAGCTGAAACCCATGATCAAAATCAAAGACTACGTGAGCTTTGTCACTTACATGATCCTGGCCTTCGGTGCGGTCTTCCAGCTCCCGGTTATATCTTACTTCCTGGGAAAGATTGGAGTCATAACGCCGCGGACCCTGGCAAAGGGACGGAGATATGCTATCACGGGCATCTTGGTCCTGGCCGCAGTCATCACCCCTCCAGATGTGTTTTCTCAATTCATGTTGGCGGGTCCTTTGTATTTTCTGTATGAAGTTAGCATTATTGTGGTGAAGGTCATCCAAAGAAAGAAGCCTATTCCTGTGGCAAGCGTTGAGGTGGAGAAATGAAAAAAATCTGTCTGGCGATTTTAGCTATTCCCTTTTTGTTTGTCTTTGTTTCCCCGACGCAGCCAGAAGAGAAACCGGACTCCCTTTCCGCAGCAAAACCGGGTTTTGATGAAGTCTTCGCCGATGCCCTCAAATGTATCAAGATGACCCCGGAGGATCTGGTATTCAGAGACGATTACGTGGATGTAGACTCGTTCAGGTTGGAGTTGATTGACGGATTGATGCGCAAGCCCATGGAAACGGCTTCCTTCAACTCCCAGATGCTCTCGGGATGGATGAATGCCGAGCCGGAGGAAAGAAGGCTTTCGCTGCCTTCTAACCTGTGTGAATATCTTTCCATGAGAGAAAAGCCGGTATCATCCTTGGGGGATGAGGTCGCCGTGCGGGATTTGGACCTGGACGATAACCATTTTGTGCGAGAACATAAGAAAGTGCTAAAGAACCTTGCCCCACCGCTGAAAAATTCGATAACCTATCTGTTCGTGGCAATGGAGGCAGCCAACTCGAGAACCGGGGAGGCATTTGCGAATTTGACTGACGACGAGAAAGCTTTCATCAAGCGCAACCTCCCCCTGATCCTGGAGGAGGACGTAAGCGACGAGTTTAAAACCCCTGAACAGTTGGACAAGGAAGGGGATTATGAGGAACAGTTGGCCAAGGACATGATTCCTTGTCTTGCCAAAATCGACCTGGAGAAAGTAATTCAAGCAGGGGAGGAGCTGGCATTTGCCGCTCAAATTTGCCTTCCTATTCTGACGGAATATTTACAAAGCGCGCCTGAACCGAAGCTGTTGGTCAAAAGCGATGAAGACAGAGAGAACAATCTGATTTTCAGACTTAAGACATCTTCCGGAGAGATAATCATTGGAGGACTTGGCTCGTCCAGGTACACGGGCACCCCAGCGGTTATCATCGACTTGGGCGGAGATGATGATTACGAAATAGCTCGCAGCCAGGACGGGGGTAACGTTTCTTCGGTCATCCTTGATTTGGGCGGAAATGATGTATACCGGACCGACGACGATTTCGTCTACGGTTCCGGCTGTTGGGGTGCGGGCATACTCGTGGATCTGTCAGGAGACGACGCGTACCTGACCAAGAACTTTTCCTTGGGCTCCGGTCTTTTCGGCGTGGGCGTGCTGGTGGATGAAGAAGGAGATGACAAATACTTCGGTGACACTTTCACCATGGGCGCAGGGAGCTTTGGGATGGGTTTCCTTATAGATATGGGTGGCAGCGATCAATATTCCGGAGCGCTCTTTGCCCAGGGATTTGGATTCGTTTCTGGGCTGGGAGCATTGATCGACTCGTCGGGGAATGACAACTACCTCGCTGGTGGCAGATACAAAGACATCTTGCGTTACGAAGATCACTATATCAGCCTGTCGCAAGGGTTCGGTTACGGCTTAAGACCGATGATGTCGGGCGGAATCGGGATGCTGTTTGACCTGGCTGGCAACGACGTGTACGCCTCGGACATATTTGGCCAGGGATCCAGTTACTGGTTCAGCCTGGGAACCTTGTTGGACAAGGAAGGGAACGACAAATACGTCTCATTTCAGTACGCGCAGGGAGCAGGAACTCATCTTTGCCTGGCAATCTTGGAGGATGAAACCGGGGACGATGTGTACATTTCCCATGGTGTCTCGCAAGGCTGCGGCCACGACCTGGCATTGGGATTTTTGTGGGACAAATCCGGCAACGATAACTACCTCGCTGAAAGCCTCTCCCAGGGGGCAGGGAGTGCCAATGGATTTGGAATTCTGGCCGACGAAGGCGGGGACGACGGGTACTACGTGAGTATAAAGGACAACACGCAGGGTTACGGCAATCCCAGAAGAGATTACGGCTCTGTGGGAATGCTCCTGGATTTCTCAGGCAAGGATGGCTACAACGGAAACGGAAAAGACAGCACCTGGTGGACCACTCCGTCAAAATGGGGGGTGGGGGTGGATTGGTAGACTCACCCCTTACTGGGATGGTTAAGAGAAAGGCTCCAAACCATGAATAGACTTAAATCATTAGCCATCTGCTCACTTGTCATTCTCCTGGCGAAAAGCGGGTTTTGTCAAATCCCGGACGCGGGAGACGAGATTAAGCAAAGGGTAGATAGCCTTTTCATACTGGCATGCGGTGGATTGGAGAGGTACAGAGATCAAGCCCAGCCAGCAGAGAGCACCTTAGTGGAGATGGGAAAGCAAGCCGTCCCGTATCTGGTGGAGAAACTGACCACTCAGAGTGCCAGAGAGAAATGGACCTTGATCCGCATCTTTGGAAAGATCGGGGAGCCGGCCGTCCTTCCCGTGATAGGTCGATTGGAGAGCGACGATAAGGAAGAGACAAAACTGGCCATTCGAGTTTTGGGTGAAATAAAAGACAATCAGGCGGTGGAACCTTTGCTTGGGCTGATAAGCAACCAGGACTACAACATCCGAAGCCATGTTTGCGAATCACTGGGGAAGATCGCTGACACAACCGGGTTTAATGACGTCAGCGTCCGCATGAAGGACTCTGTGGAGGTGGTCAGAAAAAGCGCAGCAGTGGCCCTGGGAAAGATAAAGGACATCCGCGCGATTCCCCATCTGATTCGGGGCTTATCCGATCCGCATTTCAGCGTTCGCATGAGTTCGGCTCATTCCCTGGTTCAAATGGGCGAGCCCGCGGTCAAGCCTCTGATTTCCCTCTTGGATCATTCAGTTGGACCGGCTTTAGATTTGGCCATTGAGTCTTTGGGAGAGTTGAAGGATAAAAGGGCAGTGCCGTATCTTTTGGAAAAGCTGAAAGACCAAAACTGGGCTACCAGGGCTTTTGCGGTCGAGGCTTTAGGTAATATGGGAGACCAGAGAGGAGTCCAGGCTATTAGGAAGATGAAAGAGGAGGAGACGCATCCGTTTGTCTTGAGTAAAATCGCTCAATCCTTGCAAAAGAGCAATTGAGAAACCTCCCCCAGGTTGCTTTAAGCTGGTAGTCCTACATCAATCAGATGTTCAGGAGGAAAAGAGTTTGGCTGGAGTGTCAAGCTTTAGCTTGACTTAAAGCGTCTGGCCAGAAGAAAGCTTTGACATGGTTCACCTGAAGGTGAACACTCCATATTCTCTCCTTCCATTGATTGTCGGAGGACTCAGTTCCCGAACGTGACATGATTTTTAGGAAGATCCTAAATCCTAATAAAGTACTCTTGGACAAGGGCAAATCCGTGGCCAAAAAGCTCAACCGAAAGTTCTATGATCGTCCCACGTTGCGAGTGGCCAAGGAGCTTTTAGGAAAACATCTGGTGGTGCAGAAGGATGGTCGCCTCCTCTCCGGGAAGATCGTGGAGACAGAGGCCTATATCGGTTTTAAGGATCCTGCCAGCCACGCCTATGGGGGCATGACTTCCCGAAATCAGGCGATGTTCGGCGAGCCAGGGCGCGCATATGTGTATATAACCTATGGAATGCATCATTGTTTGAACCTGGTTACAGCCAAAGAGGGTTATCCCGCGGCAGTACTGATCAGGGCGCTGGAACCAGCAGAGGGCTTGGAATTGATGAAGAAAAGGAGAGGACGCCGGAAGTTAAGGGACCTTACCACCGGTCCGGCAAAACTCTGTCAAGCTCTGGACATCGACAGGCGATTGAACGGTGCGGATCTGTGTTCCGATCTCATTTATGTGGAGGAGCGGGGAGAACCGGTGAAGACAATCGCTAGTTCTTCGCGGGTCGGGATAAATGAAGGAAAAGAGAAAAAATGGAGATTCTATATAAAAGGCAGTGAATTTGTCTCAAGATAAACCATGACCGATCCGGAAGCAGCCACGTCCCGGGATTGTTCAACTACCGCCTCAGACCAACGTATACTTCCAAGTAAGAGATGAAGTTCGGATCTGAAGCGGCAATACGTCAAACAAACAAGGACTTTTGCTTTGGACAGGATAATTGGACTTTTGCTGATTGCGCCACCGATTCTTTTCGCCTTGACCGTACACGAGTATGCCCACGGGTGGATGGCCTTAAGGTTCGGTGACCCTACCGCCAAGGACGCCGGAAGACTGACCTTAAACCCACTGTCGCACCTTGACCCCATCGGTACTATAATGCTTTTTATCGTTCATCTGGGCTGGGCAAAGCCGGTGCCGGTCAATCCCTACTATTTTCGCAATCCCAAAAGCGACATGATGTGGGTCTCTTTGGCCGGTCCGGGGGCAAACTTGTTGACTGCATTTGCTTGCGGCCTTGTCCTTCGGATCATAAATCCTTTTTCCGGAAGCTTTCAGATGGGGTCGTCGGTTCTGGGCATTCTGGTAATGATGATAGTGTACGGCATGATGATAAACCTGGTTTTGGCTTTTTTCAATCTCATTCCCTTACCTCCTCTGGATGGCTCCAAGATTCTGATGGGGCTTCTGCCGGCCGGATATGAATACCAGATGATCCAGTTGGAAAGGATAGGTCCCTTCCTGCTGATCGGAATCATCGTGATGGGCAACCTCGCGGGCGTGCCCATTCTGTGGGGAATTATTGGCCCGTTTGTCAGTTTCTTTTCATTTGTCTTTGCCGGAGCGGATTTGTCTGGCTTTTTCTAAAGTGAGAGAACGGTCAAAGGATTAAGCGGATAAAACGGATTAGTCGTGGGGTGGGATGATACTTGAATCTCCTTCGAATTAATAACCTTGGCCTGCGGTCCATATTGGTGGTTTTTGGTTTGGCCGGATTCTTAGTGATGGGCTGTGCTCCTAAGCCGAAGCTTCCTCCAGAGGACAGAACCCCCCAAAAGGTCTTAAGGTGTGCACTTGAAAATCAGCTTGAATTCGACACCTTTGCCTGTCTGATGAATCTGAAGCTCAAGGGAGCGGATGCGAAGTTCTCGGGAACAATCGAATTCTTTTATAAACGCCCGGATACTTTTTCCTTCCATCCAAGGACGCTTTTTGGAATGGGCACGTTCAAAGCAGGCGGAACAGGGGACAGCTTGACCATCTATTTTCCCAAACAGAATGAGTTCTACTCGGGCAGCTTCGCAGATTTCGAGAGAACCGGGTTATGGAACTGCAAAATCCCCCTAAATCTGCTTCTGGAGATGGTAGTACCAGAGGAAGGACCGGTAGATGAAGCTGCAAGACATTTGGGAAAGGAAAAAGGCCGATTTGTATACGGCCTTGAAGACGAGACCTGGGCTAAGGAGTATTGGGTAGATGCGCAGAGTTGCAGGTTAGTACGAAGCCAGTGGAAACACAAGCCAGATGGGGAGGTCTACCAAATAGAATATGAGAATTTCGTAACGCAAGACCACGCGGAGTTTTCAAAAATCGTAAACATCAAGTCCCAAACCAAGGGTTTCGCGCGGATCAAGTTTCTGGAGCGAAAATTCAATTTATCGCTTTCGCCAAAGAAATTTGAGCTTCGAATTCCGCCCCATGCCAGGCGAGTTGTATTCGAGTCCGGCGAAGAATAACAAGGCTTCACTTCAGAGAAGGAAGGCCCGAGACCCTCTTTGTTGAATCCGACTAATATGTTGACAATATCATCTATTTGGCATATTATGCGAGGCAACCGGAGTGCAGTTCGACCGGCTCACCGATGTATTAAGAGGAGGAGCGTGTAGATGAACAGCAAGTGGACTCACGTCGTGTTTTTGCTCCTGATAGTAGCGGTTTCCATGGCCATCTTTTACAAAACGTTGAGCTTCGACTTCGTGGCTGACGACCGACGACTCATTTATGAGAAAAGGCAGTTCATCAAAGATTGGAGCAATCTGAAGACTGTTTTTACCAGTCCCTTCCCTGCAGAGACCTACGAGCCCATTCCTTTTTACCGACCGGTAATAACCTTTGTTAATTTCGTTAATTTTCACCTGCTGGGAAAGACCACCTTTGGGTATCACTTGATCAACCTTAGCTTCCATACTTTGAATGCCTTGCTTTTATATCTTCTAGTTCTTCTCCTTTTTAACAGGGAGCTGTTGTCGCTTTTGACGGCGCTTTTTTTCACGGCTCACCCTATCCATACCAACTCTGTTGTCTGGATTTCCGGGCGAACAGACTTGGTAGCGTGCCTGTTTGTGCTTTTGACAGTTATCCTTTTCATTAAACGAAGGGATCAGGCCGGCACTTCGCGATTCCTCTTTTCTGCGGGTGCCATTATTACGTACCTTCTCGGGCTATTCTCCAAGGAGATCGTTTTAGCTTTACCTCTGTTTTTGTTTGTCTGGGATTACGTGTCGGAGAGAGATTCTGTGAAGAAGAAGATAATTCCTTACATACCCTTTGGGGTTGTTACCATAGCATATCTCATTTTAAGAATCGCGGTCATCGGTAATCTGGGCGCCGGCGGACCGCAAACGTCTGCCAGCCTGTTCCAGAGATTTCTCACCGTCTTTGCCATATATTTTTATTACTTCAAAATGTTCATCTTTCCAGTTTTTCTGAATTTCTCACCGCGGGTTTTGACCATCACGTCCTTATTCAGCCTGAAATTCTGGGGCGCACTGGTTTTTTTTGCCGTGGTGCTGGCACTGGGACTTTCCCTGCGGAAAAGCGCAAGGGAGGTCTCCTTCGGAATATTCTGGATTCTGGTAACTTTGGTGCCGGTTTTAAATCTGGTTCCCTTGTATGCCTCAGTCAAGGAATGGTGGGCTTATATTCCTTCCCTCGGATTCTGTTTGATATTGGGAAGATTGGCTGAGATGGGAGTTAGCTGGGAGCGAAAGCTGGTGGAGATTAAGCTGCCTAAGCCAAAGCCCGGAGACGAAGGGATAGCCGAAGCAGGGGCGCCCTTAGGTGGTGAGATTCCTTTGCAGGAAGAGATTTCTGAGCCGAAACGTCTCAAGTTCCCGGAAAGGATACTGTTGAGGGCGGGTCACGTGTTCTGTTTATTCTTTGCTCTGCTTCTGATATTCTATGCATTCAAGATCCAAGCCAGAGCCTTCATTTTCGGAAAGGATTATCATCTCTGGACCAATACCTCCAAGATAGCGCCGTGGGATGCCATAGCGCACAATGCCATAGGTCTGATCATCAAAAGGAAGGGTGCGGCCCGGTGGGCCAAGATGGCATTCCAAAAGGCGGTTCAGGCAGATACCAATTTTGCGGAGGCACGAAATAACTTCGGTACCATGCTGGAGATGTCAGGCCAGGATGATTCGGCTTTGGTCCAAATAAAGGAAGCGGTCAGGCTCGATCCTGAATATGCAGATGCTTACAATAATCTGGGCATAGTCTACGGGAAGATGGAGGAACTAGACTCGTCGGTAGTTGCATTCCAACGAGCGCTTGAATTGGATTCTACGCACTTCGTAGCCTCCAAGAATTTGGCCGTGGTGTACGCGGACCTGGAGAATTTCCAGCAAGCCATGAAGTACTTCAAGAAAGCGTTGGACTTAGCCGCAAATGAGAGGGAAGCTGAGGCTATAAGATCTGAGATCAATCAGATTCGAGTGCGCGGTTATCGGGAGCCGGATGAGTAGTGAGCCGAATTCTCTCGGTTTCGCCGTTGCAGCATACACGCGAGTTTGTGTGGGTTGGATGAGTTAATTGAGTAGTCCAGATGGGAAGGTGTTCCCCCACCCTTTCACAATAATGATGAAAACCGCTCTGGCGACGAATTGGGGACAAAACAAATAGAGTGAAATGTAAAATGCCCGCCGCGGGTGTCGGCCAAAGCTGAGCGTTTATATCAGTCGCTTTATGAAAGATCTAGAAAAGCAAGAGGAAATGGTTTTAGCTCCCTATGCCGTGAGAAGCGGGGATAGCAGGGGAAGGAGACATTCAGAGAGAGCTCACCCTTACCGCAGCGATTTCCAAAGGGACAGAGATAGGATAATCCACTCCACTGCCTTCCGCAGATTGGAATACAAGACTCAAGTCTTCGTCAACCACGAGGGAGATCACTACCGCACTCGCTTGACCCACACCATAGAGGTGGCTCAGATCTCCCGTTCCATCGCCAGAGCGCTGAGGGTGAACGAAGATTTGGCCGAAGCCATCGCGCTGGTCCACGATCTGGGGCATACTCCCTTCGGGCACGCCGGGGAGGAGACCTTAGAGCAGATAATGAAAGATCATGGAGGATTTGAACACAACCGGCAAACCCTGAGAGTGGTGGATCTGCTGGAGGAAAAGTACCCCGACTTCCCCGGATTGAACTTGACCTACGAAGTGAGGGAGGGGATAATGAAACATGAGACCGTCTACGATCACCCCATTCCCGAGGAATTCAATCCCGGAGAAAAAGCCACTCCGGAATGCCAACTGGTGAATTTGGCAGACGAGATTGCGTATCACTGCCACGATATAGACGATGGTTTAGCGTCGGATATCCTTAAGGAGGAGGAGTTGAACCAGATCGCTCTCTGGAGGAATCTGGATACGGAGCTGAGAGAACGCTATCCCAACCTGTCTTTCGATCAAAGAAGGCATCAGCTGGTAAGAATGTTGATCAACTTCGAGGTTTCAGACCTCATTAAGGAGACCAAGACAAGAGTCGCAAAATATCAGATAAGGACGCTCCAAGACGTGAGAAATGCCGGAGAGAATATCGTAAGATTCTCAGAGAGCACCGAGAAGCTTAACCGTGAGCTGAAGGAATTCCTGTTTGAAAAGATGTATCGACATTACCGCATGATCCGAATGGCGGACAAGGCCAGAAGAATCATAAATCAGCTCTTTGAGGCGTACTTGGAGGACTCCAATCAACTGCCTCCATCGTTTCGGCAGCGACTCAAAGACGAAAACCAGATGCAATTGATTTGCGATTATATCGCCGGAATGACAGATAGATTTGCCCTTCAGGAATACAAGAAACTCTTTGATCCTTTCGAAAGGGTCTGAAGAGTGTCCGGTTTCAGGAAGAATTTGCTTTTCCCAGCTAGCCTTGATCGCACCCCCTATTTCTGTGCCTTCCACTCTCCGGGGACTAGCAGGAGGGATCTCAAGAATGGTATTAGCGTGAGGCCACGAATATTTTTGTCCTTATGACGCCCCCGCTTTTTCACCTTATGGACACGGATATTCTGGACTTTTACGGTAGCTTAGATAAGTTTCGGCTGGTCGTCGTGACTTTAACGAGCTAAGCGTAGGGGGCACTCTCTTGAAAGGGGACTATCCTTCAGCTATCTGTTGACTCTTGTCTTTACTTATCAACTTGGAGGAAAAAGCCTTCAACTCCTCCAGATAACGGCTGTTATGAACCTTCCATTTGATGAGCATCCAGTGGCCATAAAGCCTGTATTGAAAGTTCTTGAATTTGAACTTGACCGCAGCTTCAAGCGCCTGCCACAGTGAGTAGAACTTGGGCATGGCCTCCAGCATCACTCCGAATTCCAGCTCCCATACGGACATCTTGTTGGGTTTGTACACGACGTGATGCCCGTCGTAGAGGCTCCAATCGAATGAGGTAACCCGATTCTCCGAGACTAAGTTATCATACAGAGGTGTACCGGGAAGAGGGGTCAAGATAACCATCTGCACCGTGTCGATCTTCCACCTGATCGCAGATTTTACGGTCTGCATCACTGTGTCCCCGTCGTCCTGCTCCCCGCCCAAAACAAACATCCCGTGTATTTTGATCTTGTGCTGGTGCAAAATCCTGATAGCCTCTTCCATCTCTTCCACCGTCTGACGTTTCTTGTATTCCAGCAGAGTCTTAGGATTCACCGATTCTAAGCCGATGTAAAGAACCCTGCATCCGGATCTGCGCATCAGCTCCAAAAGCTCTCTATCCCTTACCACATCCAGGCGGCTCTGGGCAGTCCAGGGCAACCGTATGTTGTTCTTCAGCATCAACTCCAAAAGGCGTTTGGTCCTTCTCTTGTCAGCAGCGAAATTGTCATCGTAGAAGAACATCGATGCCCTGGGATATCTCCTCCGGTAATGTTTTATGTCTTCCAGCACTCTCTCAGGGCTGCGAGTGCGGTACCTGTGCCCGAACATCTTGGTGACCGAGCAGAAGGTACAATCGAAAGGGCATCCTCGGGAGGTCAGAACCGGAAATATCACCGCGTCTTTCCAACCTTCTATCAGGGAGAGGTCCGGAGTGGGAAGGCTATCCTGGTCCTTCAAATGTGGCCTTTTTTCATTATGATACACTCGGGTCCCTATCTTGTAAGACAACCCGGGAATCCGGGAGATAGATGAAGCATCGTTTCCGTTTTCCATCCAGGACAAAAGGTCGAGAATAGTCTCCTCACCTTCACCTCTGACGACAAAGTCGGCGTAACTGTCCAATGCCTCCTCTGCCATGAAGCTCACGTGAGCGCCTCCCATCACGATAGTAATGTTCTTTCCCAATACCCGGGCTTTCTCTTTGATCTTTCGGGCGATCTGATAAGCCGCAGGAGTGGTGCTGGTGATAGTAGAGATCATCACCATATCTGCGGACAACACCTCTGCCCAATCTATGGGGGCTATATCCTGGCAGAACAGCTTGACCCGGTATCCCTTGTCTCTGAGAACCGTGCCGATAATGGGCAAACCCAACCGGGGGAGCTTGAACGCGCTGAACACGTGGAAACCTGGAGGCGCTGGTTCTATTCCCACGATTTTTGCGATCTTCATTTTTTCCTTCGTTTCCGTTTACAGTTACAACTGAACTAAAGGCCTCGTCGAATTTAAACCAGGTCACACATTTTTGTCAAGTCTTTTTGTTCAGATCTTGAGAAAAATCATTTTTGCAAGGGGAGATCAGGAGGCTGTGCAGAAGAATTTGCCGGATAAACTCTCCATGACTATGAGAATCGCAAAAACTTCCAGCGTCTTTTTGATCCGGCTAAAGCTTGACCTTCCGGATTGACGGGTATCTGCAGGTGTGCCCGTATAAATGCTGGTCAAAAGCCCTTTGAAAGGCTTGCGCTTTTTGTTATTATAAAAGGGGAAAAGTGACCAAAGATGCCCCGGTAGCGGAGATGGTCTGACCCAGAAATCAACTTGCCTCGGAAGAAGAGATGCAAATCGATTTTTTGAAAGATTTGAATCCTGCCCAGAGGGATGCTGTGGCCTACTGCTCCAGTCCGCTCCTGGTTTTAGCTGGAGCAGGGAGCGGTAAGACCAGGGTGCTGACCTACCGCATAGCATATTTGATCGGAGTGAAGAGAATCAGCCCCTGGAAGATCCTGGCCGTAACGTTTACCAACAAGGCCGCAGGAGAGATGAAAGAAAGAGTACAGAAGCTTCTGGGCAAAAGCGGTTTGGGCGTTTGGGTCAGCACGTTTCATTCCTGGTGTGCGCAGACTTTGAGGAGGGAAGCACACCTATTGGGTTACACCAGAAATTTCAGCATCTACGATGAGGACGATCAAAGATCGGTGATAAAGAAGTGCATGGAGGAGCTTGATATTTCCCCCAAGAAATTGTCCCCAGATGCCATCGGAAGTCGTATCTCTTCGGCCAAGGACAAGCTGCTTACCTGGCAAGAACTATCTTCTCAAGCCAGGGATTTTTTCGAGGAAAATGCCGCCAGGGTTTACAAGCTCTACCAGAAGAAGCTGGAAGAAGCCAACGCCTTCGATTTTGACGATCTGATAATGAAGACGGTTGAGCTTTTCAAGGATCAAACTCAAGTGTTGAAGAGATATCAGGACAGATTTCATTATATACTGATCGATGAATATCAGGATACCAATCATGCCCAGTATGTGCTGGTAAATCTTCTGGCGTCAAAGAATCGAAATCTGTGTGTGGTCGGGGATGAGGATCAATCCATCTATGGCTGGCGAGGAGCGGATATCAATAACATCCTGGATTTTGAGAAAGATTATCCGGATGCCAAGGTGATAAAGCTGGAGCAGAACTATCGCTCTACCCAGGTCATTCTGGATGCGGCAGGCGCGGTGGTTAAGAATAACAGGAATCGGAAAGGCAAAACCCTATATACCCAGACCGAAGGTGGAGAGAAAGTGCATCTTCTGATCCTGGAGAATGAACATCACGAGGCGGAAGCCTTGGTCAAGCAGATTCAGTCTCTGACTCAACCGGGTGATTATTCATTGTCCGATTTTGTGATTCTCTACCGCACCAATGCCCAGTCCCGCGTTCTGGAGCAGAAACTCAGGGACAACGGCATACCTTATGTAATTGTCGGCGGATTGAGATTCTACGAGCGCAAAGAAGTGAAGGACATCCTGGCTTATCTGAAGGTGCTGGCAAATCCCCGGGACGATTTAAGCCTGAGAAGAATCATAAATGTGCCCAGCAGAGGCATAGGAGCTCAAACCATGGCGAAGATAGAGAGTTTCCGTCTTAGAAGGAACTTTAGTCTGCGTGAAGGCATAAGACAGGCAGAGCAGATCGAGGGTATCTCCTCCAGATTCAAGAATGCCATACAGGATTTCACCAGGCTGCTGGATGAATTCGCTGCCTTAAAGGAGAAGCTGCCCACAGATGAACTTGCCCAGCAGATTTCCGAGCGAACCGGTTACTTAGATGAACTCAGAAAAGAAAGGACAGTAGAGGCGGAGAACAGAATAGAAAACATAAAAGAGTTGATCAACGCCATATCCGAGTTTAAGGAGAGATCGGAATCTCCCACACTGGAGGGATTCCTGGAGGAGGTATCATTGATCACGGATGTTGACATGTGGGACAAAACCAAAGATGCTGTCACTCTTATGACTTTGCACGCAGCCAAAGGATTGGAGTTTCGGGTAGTGTTCATCGCCGGACTGGAGGAAGGTCTTTTCCCCCTTTCTCGCTCGCTCGAAAATCCCGCTGATCTGGAGGAAGAAAGGAGACTATTTTACGTCGGGATGACCCGCGCAAAAGAGCGGCTCTGGTTGTCGTATGCCCACCATCGTCGTCGATTTGCCGACATGATGAACCTCAGATCCAGATTCTTAGATGAGATACCTGAAGAGCTGGTTGAAGCGCAGGACTACTCCTCCTATAGGGCGGAACCGCTCGGTGAAATAGACTTGGCCCGCATACAGTCCTTTTCTCCCGAGTCAACCACGGTCTATGATTCCATGCTTCAAGTAGGAACCCGGGTGATTCACTCCCATTGGGGCGAAGGGAAGATAGTTCACCGGGAGGGGTCGGGAGACAACCTTACGCTGATCGTTGTCTTCCGCGGCGGCACCAAGAAGAAGCTCTTGGCGAAGTACGCCGACCTGGAGATTCTCGGATTCTAGGGCGGTTGAGTAACAAGCTTTTCTGTCCACGGCTGACCACACATCAGTCACTTTCCATAAGAAGGGAATAGAAAAAGCTCAAGCCTGCGCTCTTCTCTTCGCAGGCCTGAGCAATCTATGTGTAAAACTTGAAGAAGGAGGAAACTCGATAGAAATAATAAGAAAAAAACGTGCCAACTTCAAACAGGAAAATAGCGGATAAGAGCGTGGCGCTAATCTCTTGTAGGATAGAAACTTATTTCACACGATGCAGACCCCGTGGCCAGGCCCATTCTATCTGTTACTGGCTTCAACGCAGAGAACTGCGAGCCAAAAGAGCCACCTGTGATGGGTGCTCAAGCTATTTTATTATTGTCCACCTTCTTAGCTCATTCGCAGATTCTTGCGGTAGCCTTTTTTGACGTTGTGCCGTGAATTTTCGGCTGGATATGAGCGAGATTTTTTCTCTTGACTTTCATTGTGCACCGCACTACATTAAAGGCAGTGGACCGTGGACGGTAGACAGTGGACAGTAGACAGACTCTTACATTCAATGAAAACTCGGGTCATAAAGAGATACAAAAACAGGAGGTTGTACGACACTCTTGAGAAAAGGACAGTCAAGCTTGAAGACTTGGCACAGCTGGTGAAGAAAGATATCGGCTTTAAGGTCGTCGACAATGCAACGGGAAAGGACGTGACTATATCCGTTCTGTCCAGAATTCTGGCAGATGCTTGGTCGGAAGATAAGAAGAATCTTAAGCAAACCAGTAAACTGATCCGTTTACTCATTTCCAAGGGAGGAGGTATTACGATGGATATCTTCAAAAAATCGGTCCTGTTCGGACTGGGAGTCTTTGATCTGACCAGAGAGAAGGCGGAGAAGATCGTGGACGACATGATCAAAAGGGGAGAGATGTCTCAGTCTGACAGAGCCAAGGCGGTCAAGGAGATGTTGAAAGGCCACGATGAACGCATGGAGAAGCTGAAGAAAAAGATCGACGATAGCGTGGAAAAAGTGACTGCCAAGGTAAGGGGAAAGGAAAAGGAGGAATTAGGCAAGCTTCACAAGAAAATCGATGACCTGACCAAGATAGTCGAGAAGCTGGAGAAAAAACTCTCGGAGAAATAGAGCTTTTCGCCTGGTCGATCTAAAATCGGTTTTCAACTCCTCACATCATCGGGGGATTACACCCGGGGCATTCATCGGGCGCTCAAGCTGCTTGCCGATTAATCTCTGCCAGCGATGTAGAGAAATGCCTTGACCGGGCCTGGGTTCGTTTTATATTCAAACAGGCAAGTTCAAAGCGACCTGGACCCACAGCGAAATTGTGAATTACGGCAGGAGGTGAGATGGACTATTACGACAACATCACGGATCTGGTAGGTAACACCCCACTGGTGAGATTACAGCGGCTGACAGGGGGAATAAAAGCAAAGATTCTTGCTAAGCTGGAGTTCATGAATCCTGGCGGCAGTGTCAAGGATCGCATGGCGTTCTACATGGTAAAGGAAGCTGAACGGGAAGGAAAACTAAAGCCAGGAGGCACCATTGTGGAAGCTACGTCCGGAAACACCGGGGTAGGACTCGCCATATACGCGGCATCCAAAGGATACAAAGCCATCTTTACTATTCCCGATAAGATGAGCCAGGAGAAAATAGACCTGCTCAAAGCATTCGGTGCTGAGGTAGTCGTTACCGCCACCGACGTTCCTCCGGACTCTCCCGAAAGCTATTATGAGACTGCCCGGAGAATACACGCCCAGACGCCCAACAGCATCATTCTGGAGCAGTATTTCAATCAGAAGAATCCGGAGGCGCATTACAAAACCACCGGACCCGAAATCTGGCAGCAAACAGAAGGTAAGCTGGATTACGTGGTGATCGGTATTGGCACTGGCGGAACCATGTCCGGCGCGGCAAAGTATCTCAAAGAAAAGAATCCGAAGATCAAGGCAATCGGAGTTGATCCGGTAGGCTCGGTGTTTCACGATTACTTCAAGACAAAAAAGTTGATCGAGCCTCATACCTACCTGGTGGAGGGAATAGGAGAGGATATGCTCTGCCCAACCATGCATTTTGATGTGATGGATGACGTAATTCAGGTAACCGACAAAGACTGCTTCCTGATGGCAAGAAGGCTTGCAAGGGAAGAGGGCATCTTCGGCGGAGGTTCAAGCGGAGGAGCCGTTTGGGCCGCTCTGAAAGTGGCAAAGGATTTGGATCAACACAAAATCGTGGTAGTAATACTGCCCGATTCTGGATCACGCTACCTGAGCAAGATATACAATGATGAGTGGATGAAGGAAAAGGGATTTCTGACATAATTTGTCAGTTAAGGGTGCCCTCACCCTTGACTAACACGGCTGGGATCGGGGTAGAGGTGCCCCGATCCAACAGGTCGAGATCGTAGCGTCGCACCTTGCGTGCGGCGATTTTTCTTTCAGACATCGGTCCCACGGTTTTTCATTTGACAAGGGCGGGTTGACCTTTTATCTTTGTGAAAAGTTTCTCAAACTTTCGGAGGTTGACTATGGACATAATCGTTTGCATGAAGCAGGTGCCGGACACTGAATCCAAAATCAAGGTTAATTCTGAAGGGACGGGAATCGTGACCGAGGGGCTAAAATGGGTCATGAATCCTTACGATGAGTATGCAGTGGAGGAGGCCCTGAAGATCAAAGAGAAACTTGGAGGGACAGTCACCATACTCTGTTTGGGTCCCGATCGGGCGACCGAAGCCATAAGGACTGCATTGGCTATGGGCGCTGACGAAGCCGTGCATCTGAATGATCCCGCTTTCGAAGGCTCCGATAGCTTCACCACAGCCAAGATTCTGGCGCACGCCATCAAGCAGATGAAATATGATTTGATCTTGGCCGGCAAGCAGGCGGTGGACATGGATGCCTCCCAGGTGTTTGGCTCTCTGGCTGAACTTCTCGGTCTTCCTTATGTTTCTGTGGTTGTGGGACTGGAGATATCCTCGGACGGAAAAACCGCAACTGCTAAAAGGGAAACCGAAGGTGGAGTAGAGGAGGTCATCGAGACTCCCCTGCCTGCGGTCATAGCAGCTCAGAAGGGGTTGAACGAACCCAGATACGCATCCTTACCCAACATCATGAAAGCAAAAAGGAAGGAGATCAAAAAGCTTGACCTGGCAGCCCTCGGATTGACCGCCGACGAGGTTGGAGAAAAGAGTTCCAAGTTGAAGACGAAGAATTTCAGGCTTCCACCGGAAAGACAAGCAGGGAAGAGGATCGAGGGAGAGCCCGCCGAGACAGCTGCCCAGCTGGCAAAGCTGCTGCGCGAGGAAGCCAAGCTGATCTAATTTCAAAATCCATAGGATGCCAAAGCAAACCCGATAATCGGAAAGTCATTGCGAGGCGAAGCCGAAGCAATCCCAAAAGGGAGACTACTTCGTCGTCCGGCCAAAGGCGTGAATCCTCGCAATGACGCTGTGAGGACATAGATTGCGTCCACGATGGTGAAAGGATAGAAAATGTCAAATGCTGTGTGGATAATTGCTGAGCAAAAGGAAGGGAAACTAAAAAAAGTATCCTTCGAGCTTCTGGGAGTTGGAAAGAAGCTGGCACAAAAAACGGGCGGATCATTGTCCGCTGTACTCTTGGGACACGGCGTAGAAGCCCTTGCAAAAGAGCTTGACGGTTTTGGTGCCAGCAAGATATTCGTCTGCGATTCCGAAGCCTTGAAAGACTATTCTAATGAAGGCTATACCAAGGCAATCGTGGATCTGGTCAAGGCCCATAATCCGGCAATTCTTCTCGGCGGAGCTACGGCTTCAGGCAAGGATCTTTATCCGCGCGTAGCCGCTCGTCTTCAAACGGGACTTGCTTCCGACTGTGTGGGACTGGACACAAACGAAGAAGGACTGCTTGTGAGCGAGCGGCCTATCTTTGCCGGTAAAGTTCTAATTGATACTGTCACTCTGGAAGCCCGTCCACAGATGGCCTGTTTAAGGCCGAATGTTCTACCAGCGGCAGAGAAAGCATCGGATATAGCTGAAATCGAGAAGGTAACTGTGGAGATTAGGCCGCAGGATATAAGGGCCAAGTTGAAAGAAATGGTCAAGACGGCGGGAGAAAAAATTGACCTGACCGAAGCGTCAGTTATCGTCTCCGGAGGAAGGGGTATGGCCAGCAAAGAGAATTTTGAGATTCTGGAGGAGTTGGCCGCCGCCTTCGGCGAGGGAGCCACCGTCGGGGCCTCCAGATCCGCAGTTGACTCAGACTTCGCGCCTCACGACGCGCAGGTTGGCCAGACAGGTAAAGTGGTTAATCCAAATCTTTACATCGCCTGCGGAATATCCGGATCTATTCAGCATCTGGCAGGAATGCGGACCTCAAAGTATATCGTGGCCATTAACAAAGACCCCGAAGCTCCCATATTCCAGGTGGCAGACTACGGAATCGTCGACGACCTTTTCAAAATCCTTCCTTTGCTGACCCAGGAAGTCAAGAAGCTGAAAGCGGAGGGATAGAAAAAGCGCTCAGATTCCAAGGTCCTAAGGCTAAAACATGGAAATCACGAGGGAGATTTTCTGGAACGTAGGAACGTGGGCACGTTGGCCGGTTTACGGACTGGGATTGATCGTCGTCGTAATTTTCGTTTTAGGCTTGGCTAAGCGCATTCGGCTCTGGCGCATAGGAAAGCCGGAGAATCGCTATGACCGGATCGGCAAAAGAATCTGGTCTTTCGTCTCGTCCGGACTTCTTCACAGACGAATCCTCAAAGAAGCATATCCTGGAATTACTCACCTGTTCTTGTTCTGGGGCTTTCTGATTCTGCTTCTGGGCACTATTCTCATCTTCATCCAGGAAGATATTACGGCACTTCTTTTCAACACCACCTTCATCCAGGGGAGCTTCTATTTGGTTTTTTCCTTCTTATTGGATCTATTCGGGCTGCTCGCCATAATCGGAGTAATACTGCTGGCATTCCGTCGCTATGCCCTCAGGCCGGATCGGCTGGACAACAAGCCGGAAGACCTCATCACCCTGATTTTGGTTTTCCTTGTTCTGCTCACCGGTTTCTTCAGCGAGGGAATCCGTATCGCCGTCACCCGACCGGATTTTGAGAGATATTCGTTCGTTGGATGGGAGATAAGCAAGCTATTCGGACCGTCCGAAGCAGGTGCAGCCGACATGAGACCGCTTCACGGGGTGTTCTGGTGGATACACCTACTGTTAGCTTTCGGCTTCATCGGATACGTTGCCTATTCCAGACTGCTCCATCTGATTACTTCTCCGCTCAACCAATTCTTTAAATCCTTTGCCCCCGCGGGAGAAGTCAAGCCTATCTTGGACATCGAAAACCAGGAGAGCTTTGGGGTAGCGAAGCTGGAGGAGTTCACCTGGAAACAACTGCTCGATGCGGATGCCTGTACCCGCTGCGGCAGATGTCAGGATAATTGTCCGGCCTACCTTTCGGGAAAACCTCTTTCTCCTAAGAAGCTGATTCAGGACTTGAAGAATCATCTCTCAGCTCAGGCCAAGACCCTGAACAGGGGAGAAGGGAAAGAAGAGGGGGTAGCGCCCATTGCGGGCAAGGTGATTTCCGAAGACGAACTCTGGGCATGTACCACGTGCGGGGCCTGTCACCAAGCGTGCCCGGTTTTGATAGAGGTCATCGACAAGGCAGTGGATTTGCGCCGCTACCTGGTGTTGATGGAAAGCAAGTTCTCGCCAGAGGTAAAGCTCTTCTTCAAAAACATGGAGACCAATTACAATCCCTGGACGATTGGCTTTTCCACCCGCGGGGATTGGGCAAAAGACCTGAGTCTCAAGACCCTATCTGACAAGAGCGACATCGAATATCTTCTCTTTGCGGGCTGTGCCGGCTCTTTCGATGAACGCAACAGAAAGGTCACCCGGAGCTTGGTGACGCTTCTGCAGAAGGCGAACGTGAACTTCGGCATACTGGGCGTAGAGGAGATGTGCTGCGGAGAGACCGCTCGCCGCATGGGAAATGAATATCTCGCTCAGATCCTCATGCAGCAGAACGTCGAGCTTTTCGGCAAATACGGGGTGGAAAGAATTATCACCATCTGTCCGCACTGCTTCAACACCTTCAAAAATGAGTATCATCAGTTCCATGGAAACTATCAGGTGTTCCATCATACCGAGTTTCTCTGGAATCTGATCACCGAGGGGAAGCTAAAAACAAACACCGGCATGGAGACGGTCGTGGCATACCACGATTCCTGTTACCTGGGTCGTCACAACAACCTCTATGATGTCCCCAGGAAGCTTCTTGGTTCAATCAAGAATGCAAAGCCCGTGGAGATGGAGCTAAACAGGCAAAAGAGCTTCTGTTGCGGTGCCGGAGGGGGGAGAATGTGGATGGAGGAGACCATCGGCACCAGGATAAACCACATGCGGGTCGATCAGATTGCTTCTACCGATGCGTCAGTCGTGGCGACGGCTTGCCCATATTGCCTGACCATGCTGGAGGACGGGGTCAAAGAGAAAGGACTGGAAAGCAAGTTCAAAGTCCTGGATCTGGCACAGCTTCTGGAAAAAGCTTTGTGATGTCAGCTCGAACCTCCCGCTATATTCAATCAATACCGACCCAAACAAGGTCATCAACTTAAGGCCTTTGTTTATCATTCAAGCTGATCCTCAATCTTCTTGACTTTTCTTCCGGTCTGGCTATCTTGTTGTCAAAACATAAAGGGGGAAAGAGGATTCTAATTCAAGTAAACAAGACTCAAAAACTCCAATATTTCCGGCAGGAGGTTGGTATTCCATAGAGTAGCTAAAAGAAGCTGAAATCACCTGTAAAAAGGACATTCATAATCGAGCTTCTCCGGCAGGTGGAGAGCAAGTTGCTTCGCCACGGAGCGTTGGCACGAACAAGGGAGGTAAACCCATGGTACAGGAAGCCAAGATTACCAAGGATATGACCTTTGGGGAGGTTTTGAAGAAGCATCCGGAAACGGTGAAGACTTTCTTCGAGTACGGAATGCACTGCTTCGGCTGTCATCTCGCGGTCGATGAAACCATTGAGCAGGGGGCGCTGGCGCACGGGGTAGCGGTTGATCAGTTGATTGATGATCTCAACAAGACTGTAGCGTCGACTGCCGAGAAGGCCGAAGGCACCTCATCGGACGAGCAGAAGACAGACGCGTAGTCTCTCTCAGTTTTTTGGATAAGCTTATGAGCGTCACCGGAGTAAAAGACGAAAAGCTGATTGAAGATATTCTGAAGCTCAAACAAGACCGCAATGCTATCGTCTTGGCGCATAACTACCAGATTGGGGAGGTGCAAGACATTGCCGACTTCGTAGGCGACTCATTGGGTCTGAGTCAGCAGGCTGCGAAAACCGATGCCGAGGTGATAGTCTTCTGCGGGGTGCATTTCATGGCCGAGACTGCCAAGATTCTATCCCCAAACAAAACAGTGCTGATGCCCGACCTGAATGCCGGCTGTGCCATGGCCAACATGATCACCACCCGACAGCTGATGGAGATGAAAAAGAGATACGCGGGTGCAGCGGTGGTATGCTACGTCAACTGCACCGCAGAGATCAAGGCAGAGTCTGATTACTGCTGCACTTCAGCAAATGCGGTGACGGTGGTTCAATCTATCCCGCCGGATAAGGAGATTCTTTTCATCCCGGATAAATATCTTGGTGATTACACTGCGAAACAGGCCAATCGCCTGCTGATTCTATGGGAAGGCTACTGTCCCACTCATCGACGCATCTTGGCCGAGGACATCCTGAAGAAGAAGGCTCAATATCCCAAAGCTGAAGTATTGGTGCATCCTGAATGTACTCCGGACGTGATCGCCATGGCGAACAAGGTTCTCTCCACCTCCGGCATCTGCAGATATGCCAAAGAGTCAAATTCGGAGGAGTTCATCATTGGAACCGAAATCGGCATATTGCAGCGATTGAAAAAAGAGAATCCCGGCAAGAAGTTCTATCCCGCCAGCGACCTGGCAGACTGTCCCAACATGAAGTTGAATAATCTGGAAAAGATATTGTGGTCTTTGGAAGACATGATGTATCCGGTCGAAGTCCCTCCGGACATTGCTCGCCGCGCAAAACGATCTATCGACAGGATGCTGGAGATAGTCTGAGTCGATTACAGCCGTATTCCGCTCCATCGTCATCTGGGGATTCAAAGCTCGATTTTCGGTTGTCGATGGCGAAGCTGGTATCGAAGCTCGATGCTCGAACTTCGAACCTCGATACGAGCATCGCTACCGAAAAACGAGCTTCTTTTTGAAGAAGAAACATGCCTGAATTACCAGAGGTTGAGACCATCGCCCGGGGCTTACAAAAAGTTATTGTTGGAAAGAGGATAAAAGAGGTCGAGGCCATCTTTCCAGGCATAATCAGGCAGGATTTAGACCTCTTCAAAAAAGCAGTTGCGCAGAAAAAGATACAGGAGGTGAGACGAAGGGGTAAATATCTCCTTTTGGATTTATCCGGGGGCAAAACCATCCTGGTTCATCTGGGGATGACAGGCACTCTACTCTGTCTTAAATCTGGGGACCGCTCAGGCGAGCGGTTAAACAGGCGACCGTCCAAACCAAAACCCACCAACAAGCACGATCATCTTGCCTTCAGATTCTGCGGGAGCGATCTTGAGCTACGCTATAACGATCAGAGGAAATTCGGCAAGTGGAAAGTGTGCGATACGTGCAGCGCGGAGCATATCGCCGAGTTGAGCAAACTGGGCCCGGAATCCCTTGGCCTGACAGATTGTGAATTCGTTCAAATCTTTAGAGGAAGGAGAGGCAGAATCAAGTCCGCACTCCTGAATCAGCAGATCATAGCCGGTTTGGGCAATATCTACGCAGACGAGTCTTTGTTCGAGGCCAGGATAAATCCCAGCCAAAGACTGGATCTTTTGAGCGAGCGCAAACTGAAGAACCTTCACAAAGCCATCAGAAACGTCTTGAGCAAAGCGATTAAAGCAGGCGGGTCGTCCGTAGACAACTACTTGAATGTCAACGGACAGCTTGGGTCTTTTCAATTCCACCATAAGGTCTACGGGAGGGAAGGGGAAGCCTGCAAAAGATGCGGCGCAAAGATCAAAAGGATAAGGATAAGCCAGAGATCAAGCTACTTCTGCCCCAGGTGTCAACCGTCGAGAAAGGCCTGAGTGAGGGGAATGTAGTTGCCCGATTCATCGGGCGGAAAGGCAGATGCCATCAGAAGGACTCGTAAGGGGTCCTGCTCATCGGAATAGGCATGGCCGGGTGGCCCGGTCTGCTTGCCAGACCGGGCATATCCCCTCTGGCGGGTGTGACCTGACAGTCCTTGGGTTAAGCAGTTCCTGGGTGCGCGTGCCCACCGCCTGCGGCGGGTTCATGCCAATAGATGGGTTCAGTGAACACAATCTCAAGCAGACCATTATACAGCGGGTTTGCATGGGCTTATGACCTCATTATTGCAGCGCCTGTTTCAAGCCGATGCGATTTTGTGGAGAGTATGGCAGCCCAACGAGGAGTCTTGCCTGGCTCCAGAATCCTGGACGCTGGGTGTGGGACAGGCAGCTATTCTGTCGAGCTGGCCAAGAGAGGATATGCTGTTACTGGCCTCGATTCTTCAACAGAGCTTGCTTCTTTGGCAAGGGCGAAGGCGGAACAAGCTGTGGTGCCGGTGACCTTTCACAAGGGCGACATCCTGGAACTCCCAGCCCGACCGAGTTACGATGGTATACTGTGTCGTGGTGTCCTCAACGATATCATTGATGCTCCAAGTCGTCAAAAGGTGTTCTCTTCTTTTGCTCGTGCACTGCGCAAAGAACGGGTTCTGATTTTGGATGTCAGAGAATGGGCTAACTCTGCACTGCGAAAGAAAAGAGAGCCTGTCTTCGAAAGAGTGGTGGAGGATGATCGTGGAACACTCACTTTTCGCGCTGTGACCAGATTGGAGTACGAAACAAGGCAGCTGCAGGTTGCAGAGAGCTATATTCTCAAACGAGACGATGAAGTCAAGACCGTAACAGAATACGACTTTGTGATGCAATGTTGGACACCCGATGAGCTGCACAACAGTCTGATCAACGCAGGATTCGGCTCTGTCGCTTACTTTGGAGACTATGACTCCAGCAGTCCTGTAGGTTCCACTGACCGCATTGTCGCTGTCGCTTCACTTGAACGCTGAGATTATGCCGGGCGGGTGGCCCGGTCTGCTTGCCAGACCGGGTATGCGCCAGTCTTTTCCCTCTCCCCTCGTGGGAGAGGGATCGAGGGAGAGGGGGCTGAGTTCATGTTCCATCACG